>CAZSTD010000108.1:0-8675 GCA_964609645.1 uncultured Blautia sp. | reverse complement strand
GATCTTCAGATCCGTGCGATTCCGACAGAAGATCTGGGAACAGCTTCCCTGGACATTAAAGTAAAATCCTGGGGCAAAGGAAGCGCAGTCTTTACTCTGAAAAAAGACGGCAAATGCGTGATCGAGGATAAAAAAGAGCTTGAGGACTGCAGCTTAGAGTCTAGTCATCATATGGCAAATAGCTTTAGCTGGACCGTGGAGAAACCTGTGCTTTGGAGTGCAGAAGATCCGCAGCTTTACGATCTGATGATCAAAATTTACGATGAAGCGGGCAACCTGCAGGAAGTGATCCCACAGAAAGTTGGTTTCCGACGTTTCGAGATGAAAGATGGTATCATGACACTCAACGGCAAGCGCATCGTGTTTAAGGGTGTAAACCGTCATGAGTTCAGCTCTGTGAGCGGCAGATGCGTTTCAGAGGAAGAACTGCGCAAGGATCTTCGCATTATGAAACAGAACAATATCAATGCGATCCGCACCTGCCATTATCCGGATACTTCTTTGATCTATCAGCTCTGCGATGAGTACGGATTCTATATGATCGACGAGACCAACTTAGAGACACATGGTTCCTGGGACGTGGCAGAGTTTACAAAAGATTACACTTACATTGTTCCGCATGATAAGCCAGAGTGGTTAGATATGATGCTGGACCGCGCAAATTCCATGTATCAGAGAGATAAAAATCACCCGGCGATCCTAATCTGGTCCTGTGGAAATGAGTCTTTTGGAGGCAGGGATATTTATGAGATGTCACAGCTTTTCCGCAGAAACGATCCGACTCGTCTGGTGCACTACGAGGGACTTTTCCATGACCGTACCTACAACGAGACTAGCGATATGGAAAGCCAGATGTATCCTTCTGTGGAAGCGATCAAAGCATTTCTTGCAAACGACAGCAGCAAACCGTTCATCTGCTGTGAGTATACACATGCGATGGGCAATTCCTGCGGAGCGATGCACAAATACACAGATCTGACAGATACGGAGCCGAAGTATCAGGGCGGATTTATCTGGGATTACATTGATCAGTCCATCTATAAAAAAGACCGCTACGGAAAAGAGTTCCAGGCGTATGGCGGAGATTTCGGTGACCGCCCGACGGATTATAATTTCAGCGGAAATGGGATCGCATACGGCGGAGAGAGGGATGCTTCCCCGAAAATGCAGGAAGTGAAGTTTAACTATCAGAACATCACTGCACAGGTGGCTGAGGAAACGGTCAAAGTGATCAACAAGAACTTGTTTGTAAATACCAATACTTTTGACTGTAAAGTAACGCTGGCAAAGGACGGCAAAGTGATCGCAGCGGCTACATTGGAGACAGAAGTAGAGCCACTGAGTGAAAAAGAATACGCACTTCCATTTGCGAAAGCACAGGAAGCCGGAGAATATACCGTGACTGTATCCTTCCATTTAAAAGAGGAAAAGGTCTGGGCACCTGTGGGACATGAGGTTGCCTTCGGACAGTATGTATATCAGGTAGAAGAAAGCGATGCACAGGCTGTAAAAACAGCCACACTGAAAGACTGTGGTGTACAGATCATTCGAAGCACACATAACATCGGCATCCGCGGAGCACATTTTGAGGTGATGTTCTCCACTTTAAACGGAGGTCTTGTCTCCTATAAATATGCGGGTAAAGAAATGCTGGAAGCGATTCCGAAACCGAATTTCTGGCGTGCACCAACAGACAATGACTGTGGAAACCTGATGCAGATGCGCTATGCGCAGTGGAAGATCGCCAGTATGTATCTTGGCCACAAAGAGTATCGTCAGGGGGCATATGGACCGGCAAACCAGCCGCAGCTTGAAGAAACAGCAGAGTCCGTAAAGGTAAGCTATACTTATCTGATGCCGACCACACCGGCAAGCGAATGCCAGTTATCTTATGAAGTGTTTGGTGATGGAAAGGTAAAAGTTACGCTGACCTACGATCTGGTAGAAGGTCTGTGCGATATGCCGGAGTTTGGTATGATGTTTAAGTTTAACGCTGACCATGACCGCGTGCAGTGGTATGGCCTGGGCGAGGCGGAAACCTACGCAGACCGAAAGATGGGTGCGAAACTTGGCATTTATCAGAATCTGGTCGAAGACAATATGGCGAAATATATGGTTCCGCAGGAGTGCGGCGCGAAAGAAGATGTGCGCTGGGCGACTGTGACTGACCGTAAAGGCAGAGGTATGCGTTTTGAGATGGACAAAGAACCGATGATGTTCTCTGCACTTCCATATACACCGCATGAGCTGGAGAATGCAATGCATCCATATGAACTTCCACAGGTACATTACACGGTTGTGCGCGTGGCGAAGGCGCAGATGGGAATCGGAGGAGATGACAGCTGGGGTGCATACACACATCCGGAATATCTCTTGAATGAGAAACAAAAAATGGAATTTTCTTTCAGTTTTAAAGGAATCTAAATGAAAAAGCAGGTCGGTGATCACTCGGGATCACCGATCTGCTTTTCGTCAAATTTGTCCATCATTTCATTGTGAGTCTTATAATTTTTCGGGCTCATTCCAAATTTTTTCTTAAATGCTTTGGAGAAGACAAGCTGGTCATCGTATCCAACCTGGTTGGAGATCTCTTTTACCGATAATCCGGTGCTCATCAAAAGGCTGGCGGCCTTGTGCATCTTATAGTCAATGAGAAAGGTCTGGGCGGATATCCCGAGTTCTTTTTGGAAGGCAGAATTTAAGTATGCGCGGCTGATGCCGATATTATCTGCAATGTCTGAGATACCGATCCCATGTTGGTACATATTTTTGATATATTCGATGGCGAGCTCGGTGTAGACGGCTGTGCTGTAAGCGTATTTAGAATGTTTCTTATCTTGGGCATATGATTTTTCGTGAAAGTCGATCAGCTCAGCCAGGAGCAGGTTCAAATATGCTAGACGCCGCGCATCGTTTGCTTTTGAAAGCTGTTTGTGATCGAGTATGTGATCGATGTATTTGGTGATAATTTTAGAATCCGGAGATGGAAGTACCAGTTGGTTTTTGGAAAATCCGCACTGGCTCACCAGAGAATTGGCGCGGATCCCTTTGAAACCGATCCATGCGTAGCTCCAGGGATAGGTCTCGTCTGCGCCGTAGGTGATCGGCTCATCCGGATAGATCAAAAACATCTGTCCTGGAGTTAGGGACCAGGTCTGCCCTCCGGCAGAATAAAAGCCCATACCTTCCAGTACGAAATGAATGATAAATTCTTCTCGCGGTCTGGAACAGATATGTCCCGGTGGACAGTGTTCTTTACCGGTATGGATCAGATTGATGTCGATCGATGCTTCTTTGAGATTTTCGAGACAGCGGAAAGTGGCGCTGTCCGTGTACTTTACATTGGGCATTTGCTATCTTCCTTTTTGTTGCCTGCCTGTGATCTCGGCAGTTTTTATCATATGATCCTTGTTTTTTCTGGACTTGCTTTACATTTTAACATATATTTGGCGATTTTGCCATAACGATAATGACATAAATTGAATCGATTAGTCCATTTAAAAAATGTCATAAATTCGTATAATTATAACTACAAGAGCTGCTGAGACAGCCAAAAATGCAGCAAAAGCAACTGTAAAAGTAATGTAAAGGAGAAAAGGGATATGAAAAAAGGTATGAAAAAAGTAACAGTCGCAACCGTGATCGGCGCTATGGCAGTGACATCACTCGCTCCTGTGACAGCACAGGCAAAAGATGACGTTCTGACAGTCGCAATCTGGGATAATGGCCAGAAAGCTGGACTTGAGGAGATCATGGCAGACTTTACAGCAGAGACAGGTATCAAAACAGAGCTTCAGGTTGTAGAGTGGAGCAGTTACTGGACACTTCTTGAGGCAGGTGCATCAGGCGGAGATATGCCAGACGTATTCTGGATGCATTCCAACGAAGCTGTGAGATACATGTCCAACGATATCTTACTTGATCTGACAGAAAAGATTGAAGCAAGCGAAAAACTGGAAATGGATAAATTCCCGGCAGATATCAAAGAGATGTATCAGTGGGATGGAAAAACTTATGCAGTGCCGAAGGATGTTGACACAATTGCAATGTGGTACAACAAAGACATGTTTGACGAAGCTGGCATCGAGTATCCGGACGGAAGCTGGACATGGGATGAATTCTATGAGATCGCTGAGAAGCTGACAAAAGAAGACGGAAGCCAGTATGGTTTCGCAGCAAACCCATCCAATGAGCAGGATACATGGATGAACATGGTTTATTCCATGGGTGGATGCGTAGTGACAGAAGACGGAAAATCTGGATTTGATGATCCAAACACTATCAAAGCAATGAACTTCCTTGACAAATGTATCAAAAATGTAATGCCTCCGGCAGCTACTATGTCTGAGACTGGTACAGACGTGCTGTTCAGCTCTGGTAAAGTAGCGATGATCTCCCAGGGATCTTGGATGGTATCCGCATTTAAAGATAACGATTACATCACAGAGCACTGCGATGTAGCAAGACTTCCAAAGGATGCAGAGACAGGCGAGAGCGTATCCTTATACAACGGTCTTGGATGGGCAGCATCTGCAAACACAGATATGCCGGAAGAAGCATACCAGCTCATCGAATGGTTTGGAACAAAAGATATGCAGCAGAAACAGGCTGACCTTGGTGTGACAATGGCAGCTTACGAAGGAATGTCCGAAGGTTGGGTAAACAGTGTAGACAGCTTTAACTTACAGGCATACCTTGATGCAATGGATAACATCGTATTCAGACCTCATACAAACGCAACACTTGCATGGTGGAACCCAATGTGTGAAGAACTCAAAAAACCATGGAATGATGAAGAAAGCATGGAAGATGCATGCAAGAACATCACAACTATGATGAACGACGCGATCGCAGAAGAAAATTATTGATCTGCATCATCAGTCAGTAAAAAGTATTAAGAAGGAGTGAGAGCCGTGGCAAATCCAAAAAAAGGCACCAGTCAGGCGCGGAATGAATTTCTCTGGGGATGGGCGTTTATTCTTCCGACCATGCTTGGTCTGATCATCTTAAATATCTATCCGATCTTTAAGACTATCTATGAAAGCTTTTTCAAAACCGGAGATTTTGGTAAGGGAAACATTTTTATCGGTTTTGACAACTACGTAAAACTGTTCCATGACGCGGAAGTATGGCAGGCATTGTTGAACACATTTAAGTATGCGATCGTGGAAGTTCCATTCTCTATCGCGATCGCGCTTGTACTGGCCGTTTTGCTGAACCGTAAGATGAGAGGAAGGGCTGTATACAGAACCATCTTCTTCCTTCCTATGGTTGCTGCCCCGGCTGCGATCGCCATGGTATGGAGATGGCTGTTCAACTCAGAGTTTGGACTTCTGAACCATCTTTTCCATACAAAGATCAACTGGATCTCTGATCCGAACATTGCGGTATATGCGATCGCAGTGATCGGTGTATGGTCCATCATTGGTTACAATATGGTACTTTTCCTGTCCGGTCTGCAGGAGATCCCGAGAGACTACTATGAAGCGGCAAGCATTGACGGAGCAAGTGGTGTGAGACAGTTCTTCCACATCACCATCCCGCTGCTTTCCCCGACGATCTTCTTTGTAATGGTCACCAGAGTCATCGGTGCCATGCAGGTATTTGACCTTATCTTTATGGTCATGGACAGAAACAATCCGGCACTTTATAAAACACAGTCACTGGTATATCTGTTTTATCAGAACTCCTTTGTACAGAATAACAAAGGATATGGTTCTACGATCGTTGTACTTCTTCTGGCAGTTATCATGCTGTTAACTGTATTCCAGAATTATGCACAGAAGAAGTGGGTTCACTATAATTAAGGAGGGAATGAGATGTCAGCAAGAGATAAAGTAAATAAAGTTCTGATCCATGTCATCCTGATCCTGGTATCGATCACGATGCTGGTTCCTTTCTTATGGATGATCCTGACAGCTTTTAAGACAATGACAGAGGCAACTTCTGTCAACCCGTTTGTAATCTTCCCATCTGAGTGGAGATGGGACAGCTTTAAAGAAGTGATCAAAAATATGGATTTCTTAAATCTGTATCTGAACACATTACTTCTGATCTTAGGACGTGTTATATGTGCGGTCCTGACTGCAACTTTGGCAGGATATGCGTTTGGACGTCTGAACTTTAAGGGGAAAAACCTGATGTTTTCCCTGGTACTTTTCCAGATGATGGTTCCTGGACAGATCTTCATCATCCCGCAGTACCTGATGGTAAGTAAAATGGGAATGCTCAATACTATTTTTGCCTTGGTATTCCCTGGTATCGTCACTGCGTTTGGTACATTCTTGTTAAAACAGGCGTACATGGGACTTCCGAAAGACTTAGAGGAAGCAGCCCGTTTGGATGGCTGCAACATCGGTCAGACATTCCTGTTCATCATGGCACCTCTGACACGTTCCTCTATGGTAGCTCTGGGAATCTTTACCGCGGTGTTCGCATACAAAGATCTGATGTGGCCGCTCATCTGTAACAAAGACGTTATGCCGCTGTCCGCAGCACTTGCAAAAATGCAGGGACAGTACGCAAGCAACTATCCGCAGCTGATGGCAGCTTCTCTGCTCGCATGTATCCCAATGATCGTGCTGTATCTGATCTTCCAGAAACAGTTCATCGAGGGAATCGCAACATCCGGCGGAAAGTTATAAAAGTATTTTTAAGATTTTAAAAGAAAGGGAAGGGTAGGATATGTTTAAACAGGGAAGTGTTTTTGACAGGATATTTGGATTTTTAGGTCAGTTGATCGCATTGAATCTGTTGTGGATCGTATGCTCCCTTCCCATTATCACGGCGGGGGCATCGACCACCGCCTTATTTTACTGTACACTAAAACTTCATAAAGATGGGGACATCCGAGTGTTTCATGACTTTTTCAAAAGCTTTAAGCAGAATTTCAGACAGTCTACACTGATCTGGATAGTCGTGGCAGCAGTCGGAGCCATTCTCTATATGGAAAAAGAAGCACTTACAGCAATGCCGGATGGGATGTCACAGGTCTTTACCTATGTGATCTGGGCAGCGGGCATCTGTCTGATCGCGGTGGCACTGTACATATTTCCTACAGTTGCGGCTTTTGAAAATAAGACCCGGGTGCTGATCACCAATGCGTTTTACTTTGCAGTAAAAAAGATCGGTTATACATTGGCTGTGGCAGTGATCACGATCCTGCCGATGACGATGACTCTGGTAGATGTGAAACTGTTTCCGATATATCTGCTGATCTGGCTGATGGTGGGATTTTCCCTGACGGCTTATGCAGATTCCTGGTTTTTGTGGAGACTGTTCCGTCCGTACTTTGCGGAGGAAGAAGATCAGACACAGAAGCCTTACAAGGATACAGAGGCAGACCAATATGTATTCTAATAAAAATATTTGTGAAAACAAGGAAAGAGGTACGGATATGGCATGGATTAAGTATCATGAAGCAGAGAAAGTATTTGATCTGAGGACCAAAAACAGCTCCTATCAGATGCAGGTGAGAGAGTATGATACTCTGGTTCATCTGTATTATGGAAGCCCGGTGGGAGACACACTGATCACAGACAGGATCGTAGGTGTGGACAGAGGCTTTTCAGGAAATCCTTACGAGGCAGGAAGAGACAAAACTTTTTCACTGGATACACTTCCGCAGGAATATACAGCTTATGGAAATGGTGACTACCGGATCAATGCTCTGGAGGCGGAGCAGGAAGACGGAAGCGACACTGCAAATCTGAAATTTGAATCCTATGAAATAAAGAAAGGCAAGTATAGTCTGCAGGGACTGCCGGCTATGTTTGCAAAAGAAGATGAGGCAGAGACTTTGGAGATCGTTCTTACAGATCGCGCAAGCGGACTGAAAGCACATCTTCTCTACGGTGTATTCCCGCATCTGGATGTGATCACAAGGGCAGTGCGCCTGGAAAACACAGGAGCAGCACCTGTCACTTTAAGAAAAGCGATGTCTATGGAACTGGATTATGAATACAGAGAACTGGATGCCGTTCATTTCCATGGAAGACACAATATGGAGCGTCAGATGGAACGCGTACATCTGGGTCATGGAAACTGGTCTGTGGGAAGTATCCGCGGAACTTCCAGCCACCATCATAACCCATTCGTGATCCTCTGTGACAAAAATACAGAAGAAACATATGGAGAATGCTACGGATTTGCTCTTGCCTACAGTGGAAACTTTGTGTTCGAGACAGAGGTTGATCAGGTAGGACATACCCGCGTTGCAATGGGAATCCATCCGTATCATTTTGCATGGACACTGGAGCAGGGAGAAAGCTTTGAGACACCGGAAGTGATCATGGCATATTCTGAGGATGGATTTGGCAAACTTTCCCGCATCTATCATGATGCTTACAGAAGCAACCTGATCCGCAGCAAATATGTGGACCAGCCAAGACCGATCCTTGTCAATAACTGGGAAGCGACTTATTTTGATTTTGATGCAGATAAGCTGTATCATATCGCAGAGGAAGCTAAGAACATCGGACTGGATATGTTTGTCTTAGACGATGGATGGTTTGGCAAAAGAGATAACGACTGGTGCGCGCTTGGCGACTGGCAGGTAAACGAAGAAAAGCTCAAAGGCGGTCTTCCGGCACTGGCAGAAAGGATCCATGGTCTGGGACTGAAATTTGGTCTGTGGATCGAGCCGGAGATGATCTCTGAGGACAGTGATCTTTACC
>CAZSTD010000107.1:2374-8741 GCA_964609645.1 uncultured Blautia sp. | reverse complement strand
AATTTGCATAAGTCCCCCAATCTGTGGTAATATTTTCAACATCGATCGAAGTATTTTAACAGGACAAGTTTAAAAATTCTTACACGACAGGAGGTATCTCACATGTGTACAGCAGCTACTTATAAAACAAACGATTTTTATTTTGGAAGAACTCTTGATTATGAATTTTCTTATGGTGATGAGATCACGATCACTCCCAGAAATTATCCATTTCATTTTCGGCATGCAGATCATGTCTTAGAGGAGCACTATGCCATCATCGGAATGGCTCACGTCGCAGAGGATTACCCTCTCTACTATGATGCGATCAATGAAAAAGGACTGGGAATGGCAGGATTAAATTTTGTTGGAAATGCGGTCTATGCAGAGCCGAAAAATGGGAAAACAAATGTTGCTCAGTTTGAATTTATCCCGTGGGTCCTCAGCCAGTGTGCATCTCTAAATGAAGTTCGAGAAAAGCTTTCTTCTATGAGATTGGTAAACACACCGTTCAGCGACGTTTTTCCATGCGCACAGCTTCACTGGCTTATCGCAGATGCTTCCGGATCTATTGTTGTGGAATCTATGAGCGACGGGCTCCATGTCCATGAAAATCCCGTTGGCGTTCTGACAAATAATCCCCCATTTCCACAGCAGATGTTCCAGTTGAACAATTATCAGGGACTGTCTCCAAAACAGCCAGAAAACACCTTCGCACCAGGATTAAATTTAACTTCCTACAGCCGCGGAATGGGAGCACTCGGGCTTCCTGGAGACCTCTCCTCCGCTTCACGGTTCGCCAAAGTTGCATTTACAAAAATGAATTCCTTATCCGGCAGATCAGAAAATGAGAGCGTCAGCCAGTTTTTCCATATTTTGGGAGCTGTAGATCAGCAAAGAGGCTGTTGTGAAGTCGCAGATGGAAAATACGAGATCACACTCTACACTTCCTGCTGTAATGCCACAAAAGGGATCTATTATTATACAACTTATGAAAATCACCAGATCTCCGCGGTAAATATGTATCATGAAAATCTTGATACGAAGATGCTGATCCGCTATCCGATCCTTACAGCACAGCAGATTTATTTTCAAAATTGATCTTTGCCATTTTATTTTCCAGAGTTTTGAATTTTTTCCAGACACCACACGGTCCATGTCATAGTTTCGACCGTAAATGAGAAAATAACAAGTTGCAGATAAAAATATGGTAGGATATAATGAACGGAGCACTCCACATCAACTCAATATTTTCGTAAAACTAAGGAGTTTTTATCTATGTCTTTATTTATTGTGATTCCGGCATACAATGAGTCGGAAAATATAGAACGCACGATCAACGATTGGTATCCTATCATCGAAAAACACAATGATGACGGCAATTCACGTCTGGTCATCATCAATGACGGGAGCAAGGATAACACCCTGCAGATCATTCAGGAAAGTGCCAAAACACGTCCATTCCTTATCGCTCTGAATAAACCAAATGGCGGACATGGCTCTACCGTTTTACACGGATATCGATACGCCATCGACCATCGTGCAGATTATATCTTTCAGACGGATTCCGATGGACAGACAGATCCGAATGAATTTGAATCATTCTGGATGCAGAGAGAACATTGCGATGCGATCATCGGAAACCGCAAGGTCAGAGGCGATGGTGCGTCACGCAAATTTGTGGAAGATACCGTATGCTTGCTGCTGCGGATCATCTTTGGAGTGAAAGTTCCGGATGCCAACGCGCCGTTTCGACTGATGCGCGCAGATCTAGTGAAGCAATACATCCGAAAGCTTCCAAGAGATTACAATCTTCCAAATATCATGCTCACCACATATTTTGTGTATTATCAGGAAAAGGTTCGATTTGTTCCGATCACATTTAAGCCTCGACAGGCGGGAACGAATTCCATCAACCTGAAGAAGATCACAAAGATCGGATGGCAGGCATTGAAGGATTTTCGCAATTTCAAAAAATCCATGTAACAAAATGCATTTCTATTGACCGTCTACAAATTCCAATGCTATTATCTTATTAACTGCTCAAGTGTGCAAAGCATCCTGATCTAGCCTTCAGGATGGCACACCCGAGCATATATTCTAAAAGCAAAAGGAATGATCCCCATATGAAAATATTCTGTCTCGGCGACAGCATCACAGACTGCGGCCGCTTATTCGATGATCACCCTCTGGGTAACGGATATGTAAAGCTGCTTTCCCAGAAATTTTCCCAAAATAATCCCAACACGAGTTCACCCATAGAACTGAAAAATTACGGAACCGATGGATTTACAGTGTCCCGGATCTTGGACAATGTTTTGCAAAAGCGTATCCCTTTTTGTCTTTCCTCTGTGATCACACTTCTGGTCGGCATCAATGACATCGGGCTGATGAAAAACACCAGGCGCACTGCCAGTCAGCAAGGACAGATGATGGAAGATTTTTTTGTCCGATATGACCATCTGCTGGCACTCTTGACACAGGAAACCCTAGCAGTCATCCTAATGGAGCCATTTATCTTTCCTTTTCCGGAAGAATATAAGCTCTGGATCCCTCAGGTAAAACAAATGTCCCAGGGGATCGAAGCTCTCGCTTCTAAGTACAGCCTTCCTTATCTGGTGCTCCACGATCACTTTAACGAGATCGCTACACAGTCTGGATATTCCTCTGTCACGGTTGATGGGATCCACCTTACTCCTTATGGACAGCAAATTCTGGCAGACCGGCTTTACCCTCTGATCCAAGCAGCACTTGATAAGCAGCTCAGATCCTGATGGTCTTAGATAGCTCTGCAAAAATTCACGCCAAACTCGGAAAGGAGGATTTCCTTTTATGGAAACCACGATCAAACAAATCGAAGATATGTCTCTGAACGCCTGGCCATCCCACAAAATGGAGCTTTACGATGGTTGGATCCTGAGATTTTCTTATTTTTATACACATAGGACAAACAGTGTGGAACAGTTCGGCAATTCCACACTCACATGGAGAGAAAAGATACCCTACTGCGAAAGTGTCTATAAACGCCTTGGAACTCCGGCTGTCTTTAAGATCAGCCCTCTCGTCTCACCAGACTTTGATTACGTCTTAGAAAACCGCGGTTACGCCATCCAGCACACCACAAATGTTATGGCAATGCGTCTGAAAACGGCTCGTCTGGAAGCTGATTATCCAGATGTAACCTTCTGTGACAGCATCCCCTCTGAGTGGATTGAAAGTCTGTTCCAGCTAAAAGGAACTACCGATCCGATGCACCGAAAAGTTGTCCCTTCCATGTATCAGGCGATCTTAAAGGAAACCATCTGCGCTTCCATCCAGAAAGATGGCAAGATCATCGCAACCGGACTTGGCATTCTCGACCGGGATTACATCGGCATCTATGCGATCCATGTAAAAGAAGAATTTCGAAAACACGGCTATGCGCGCCAGATCTGCACCGGACTCTTGAAAGAAGGCATGAAACGAGGTGCTGAAAATGCATATCTTCAAGTTGTTGAGGGCAATGACAAAGCACGCACCCTCTATAAATCCCTCGGATTTCAGCAGCTCTATACCTACTGGTTCCGCGTCCAGCCAGACGAAAACGGCCAGTTCCCTCCTGAAAAATAATAATAGCATAAAAGCCATTGTAATCCAGAATCTTCTTTCTGCTTTACAATGGCTTTCTTTTATTCGTTATTTATTATTTTTTGGGGAATCGATTGATATGTAGATGCATTGGTTCGCGAAATCAATGCTTTCTCAGCCTATCTCATCAGTCCATTATTTTTTCTTTTATACGGTTGTCTTTTTTAATACCGCCGGTGATGCATTTCCAACTACCATGATCGTCAGAGGGCTGAAATACATCAGGCAAGTCAATACACAGTAGATCGGAACCATGATCACAAACTGCACCATTCTTCCAGGAATGATCGCGTAGAAATTATATCCCATCATGATCACAAGTCCTGCTGTGGTAAAGATCAAAGAGCTTGCGATCGATGTCACTACGACAGATACGCAGATGCCGATGGTCTTTCCTGTTTTCTTTTTATTTGCAAACAACGGTTTGATCAGCGCTGGGATCACGCCCCAAAGCATCGCTGCAACTGTGATAAACGGATTGATCGCATATCCTTTCATGAAGCATCCGATAATGTCTGAGCAAAGACCACAGACACCTCCAGCCACAGGACCCAGCCACAGACCGGCAAGGATCGTGCAGACACTTCCTGTCGAGATACGATACGCTCCAAGATCGATCACGAAAACTCTCGTAAGTACCAGGTGCATAGCGATCAACAGTGCCATGAACACCAAAGTCTTCACATTCCAACATTGTTTATTTTTCTGCATAATAAAAACACCTCCATAATGTTTTAAATAAAAATAGAGTAGTTACCATAAATAATAATCCCTCCACATTATGAGATGTTCTCACATGTAGCAACGGGTGCGGAAATCATATCGTAAGCAGCTCGCTTTCTGCTTTTCGTTCCACGGCGACTCCCCAGCCAGTGAACACTTAACGCATAAAATCCTACTTCGCTATTATTTATTCACCCAGATTATAACATAATTCACGGAAATTGCAATATTGTTTTCAAGATCGTCTTGACAATTTTTTAACTTTATATAATTCCACCAAAATCCGCTTCCTTTTTTCATAAAAAACACTCAAAAAAACCAGGCTATTTTTCCACTAAGTACCGAAAAACCGTCAATCTAACTTTGAGTGAACTTCTCCGAAACTGCATATACTAAAGCAGAGGCATAGCATGTGCCCAAAGCAAGCCCAAACAGGCTGTTTGACAGGAGGTAAAAAAATGTCTGAAAAGCTGAAAAATAACTGCCAAAACCCTTACCATTTGTGTTATGATAATTACCTGAATACGAATGCCTGCACCGAGTGTACCGGCCTGATGTCTGCTCCAGCTCAGGATAATGATGAATGGGAAAATTACAGAGATATCTTTGACTTTATTCCCCTGTCTGCTCCTGATGACGATCTAAAATGATCCAATATTTTTTTCATCAGAGCTTAGATCCATTTCACAAAGGTATAAAGCAGCAGCATTCTCACAAATGATTTACGAATGATTTATCGGAGGCCCGTCTGAATTTATGAAAAAACTGATTGCTGCATGTGTCTGTGCCGGTCTTAGTCTCTCTATGAGCGGATGCAGTCTTGGAACTGTATTGGAACAGTTTACATCTACCGGAGATTCTTCCGGACGAAACTTTATTTCTTCTTCCGAAGACAACACCACAACAGGAGAAACCAAAAACCGCGTATACATGGACGAGATTTCCGGTACTTTGCAGGACTTCTCCGGAAACCAGCTTATCCTGAACACAGAGGACGCTTCCTATGTATTTAATGTCTCAAACGCAACACTGGAATGTGAAGGCGGTATGATCACCGGAGATGAGATCAGCATCATATATGAGGGACAGCTTTCCGGCACAGACACCAGCACAGTAAGGATCTTAAAAGTGGTCGATGAATTTCACAAAAAGCACCAACTAGAAGAACGAACCACTCGCGGTCAGGTCCTCTCCCTGACTTCCAACACGATCACCATCCGATCGAAAAAAAAGAAGGTCACCACCTACCCGATCACCGGCAGCACCCAATACTACCAAAATGGGATCAAATCCGGCGACTGGGTATATGTGACATTCAAGGGAACGCTCCCGGATACCTCGGAGGATCCTTCTGCCTCACTGAACGCAAGCCATCTCAAAGTGCTCAGTATCTCTGACCAGAAGACCCTGCTGATCCCAGATCCCACTCCGACACCCGATCCCAACACAATCCTGACTCCGGAGGAGATCGCGAATAAAGAGAAACAATTTCTGGCGACCATACAAGGAGTGGATCTCAATGTCCTGCATATCCTTCCCGCTGGCAGCAGCACTGTCTTAAATCTGGATATGTCCGCGATCCCGGTCTATTTCAAAGGTGGGATCGCCAAAGGATCTCATGTAAATGTTACATATATCGGAGAACGACAGGAAGATACTCTCGAAGGGATCCGCATCATCGCAGTTACCGGAGAAGATCCGGACACGATCGACTATAAACATATTTCTTTCACTGCCACAGGCACGATCATCGGAAGCACCGCAAACACGATCACGATCCGCACAGATGACGGCGCAGTGGACACTTTCCGCACAGAAGGTGCGAAAGACTTAACCGAAGGCGGTGCTGAATACGGAGATTACGTATGCATCACCTTTCATCCCTCGGAATCCAAATCTTCCAATATCTATACTGCTGTAAAAATCCAAAATGCATAAGATCATGTACCTGACCGATCAAAAACAATGATAAATATCATCGGCAAATACACAAGAGGAGAATTGCTCAGATCCTGAACAATCCTCCTCTTTTCTTATT
>CAZSTD010000107.1:0-2274 GCA_964609645.1 uncultured Blautia sp. | reverse complement strand
ATGATCATCGAACACAAAAACGTTTCTGGATCTGCGCTTCCCCATCTGCAAGCCAGCGGTAAATTTCCTCATTCTTGCCCAGTATCATTTCAAATGCACAGAGTTCATCCTCAATACCCTTTCCATGCAAGACTCTGTAAGCTCCGCCATCACTTCCCAGCGCAACTTTCATACCGAGCTGAAACGCTTTTTTTACATTTTCTTCCGCAGTCTTTATGATCGGCTCCAAAACAGCATCCTCATATCGGCCATCCCCTTTTAGATTTCTGATCGGAACCAACGTCGGAACCCATACCGTATGACTTTTCCCCATGAGCGTAAGAGTTTCTTCATCCACATAGTTGCCATGTTCCACACTATCCACACCAGCTTCCACAGCAGCTTGTACACCGTAGCTTCCATTTGTGTGTGACATCACTGCCATACCTTCTTCATGTGCAATGTGAACCATCTCTTTGACTTCCTCGGCAGGCAAAGGCGTTCCTGTGATCGCACCATGATCTGCGAAGTCCAACAAACCCGTTGTCATGATCTTGATAAAATCTGCTCCCTGCGCCTTCGCTTCCAACACAAGCGCATAGTATTCCTTCATATTTCCGAAACTTTTCCCAACAATCGAACCATAATGTCCCTCTTTGTGGATCGCAAAGATCGGAGTCCGATAATCAATCCCATATTCCGGCGCGATCTCTTTTGCTCTTGCAGAAACTCCCAACGCATCTCCGCCATCTCTGACAAAAGTAACCCCTCTGTCCTGATATGCTTTCAGATGCTCTCTTATCACCGTTTCATCCGGACCATTCTTATGCAGATCGATCGCCTTACGATAATTGGCACCGTCCATGATCACATGTGCATGACATTCTCCAAACATTTCTCTCGCCCCTGCTTTCTTTTATCCCTGTTTCCTTTTCTTCTTCTCTATATCACCGGCTTGCACATTCATTATCGTGTAAAAAATTCCCGGATCTCTTTCTCCACCGCCTGCACAGATCCCTGCACGAAGAACGGTTTCCCACCGCCTCTGCCATTCAGTACAGCGTTCATCTCTTTCGTATACTGGCGCAGATCACCGTCGATCTCACCGATCGCATACTTGTGGCTTCCATCTTCATTTTTGGAAAATACTGCGCAGCGTCCCTGGCAGGTATTCATAACAGCATCTGTCAGCTTACGAACGGCATCCGATTCCAGTCCTTCTTTGAAGATCAGCACATCTCCTGCGCCTTCCCACTTCTTCGCCTCTGCCTGGAACATTTCCTCCTGCATCCGGGCTACCAGCCCCTTCATGCGATAGTTTTCTTCAAAAAGACGTTCTACCGCCTCCGCGGTCTTCTCCATCTTAGCAGACAGTTTCATGGAAATCTGATGGTTCTGCTCATTTACCATGTTCAGGTAGTCCAGCACTCTCTTGCCACAGATCATCTCCATACGGATACCATCGCGGAACTTCTCCACAGAAAGCAATTTCACCATCCCGATCTCGCCGGTATGTGTCACATGTGTTCCGCAGCAAGCGCACACATCTGTCCCCGGAAACGTCACGATACGCACCTGACCTGTCAGCTCTTTTTTGCTTCTGTAATCCAGCGCCTTCAATTCCTCCGCGGTCGGATAACTGATCTCTACCGGTGTATCTTCCCAGACCTTCCGGTTGACCTCACTCTCGATCTCTGCAAGCTGCGCTTCATCCAGCATACCATTCAAATCTACGGTGATCACATCACTCCCCATGTGAAAACCAACATTGTCATATCCATATCTCGCATGAATGATCCCGCTTACCATATGCTCACCGGAATGCTGCTGCATCAGATCAAAACGATGCTCCCAGTCGATCTTTCCTTCCACCTTCACGCCAATCTCCAACGGCTCATCTGTATAGTGAAGCAGCTCGCCATCCTTCTCATGAACCTCTGTCACTTTCACCGCACCCAGTGTACCCTTATCACTCGGCTGACCACCGCCCTCCGGGTAAAATGCACTCTCATCTAAGATCACTGCATAACCACTTTTACGCTCCCTGCAGTCCAGCACCGTCGCTGTAAATTCTTTTCTATATACATCCTCATAGTATAAACGTCTTGTCTCTAGCATCGTTCTTAACTCTCCAATTTCATCCATTTTAAGAAATATTAGGAAATTTTTCTCATTCATTATCTACAACAAAAAATATTTCCCTTTATGATTTTTACAATTTCCAATTTACCACTTCTCAGTATAAAACAAATCTATCATCTTCGCAAGACAGCGCATTTGCACAAGCTCATTTTG
>CAZSTD010000106.1:0-8753 GCA_964609645.1 uncultured Blautia sp. | reverse complement strand
ACAGATATGTAAGTCCTTTATCAGAACGTTATGCCAGCAAAGAGATGCAGTATATTTTTTCCCCGGATATGAAATTCCGCACATGGAGAAAACTCTGGATCGCACTTGCAGAGACAGAGAAAGAGCTTGGCCTTAACATTACACAGGAACAGATCGATGAGCTGAAAGCACATGCAGATGATATTAACTATGATGTTGCAAAAGAGCGCGAACGTCAGGTGCGTCATGATGTTATGTCCCATGTTTATGCATACGGAGTGCAGTGTCCGAAAGCGAAAGGGATCATCCATCTGGGTGCTACTTCCTGTTATGTAGGAGATAACACAGACATTATCGTTATGACAGAAGCGTTGAAGCTTGTGCGCAAAAAACTGGTCAATGTGATCGCCGAGCTTTCCGCTTTTGCAGATAAATATAAAGCACAGCCAACTCTGGCTTTCACACATTTCCAGCCTGCACAGCCGACAACTGTCGGAAAACGTGCGACACTCTGGACACAGGAATTTCTCCTTGATCTGGAAGATCTGGAATATGTTCTGGGCACAATGAAGCTCCTGGGTTCTAAGGGAACAACTGGAACACAGGCAAGTTTTCTTGAGCTTTTTGATGGAGATCAGGAGACGATCGACAAGATCGATCCGATGATCGCAGAGAAGATGGGCTTTAAAGAATGTTATCCGGTATCCGGACAGACTTATTCCCGTAAAGTAGATACTCGTGTGCTGAATGTCCTTGCAGGGATCGCTGCGAGTGCACACAAGATGTCCAATGATATCCGTCTTCTTCAGCATCTGAAAGAAGTGGAAGAACCATTTGAAAAGTCACAGATCGGTTCCTCCGCAATGGCGTATAAGAGAAATCCGATGAGAAGTGAGCGTATTGCTTCTCTTTCCAGATATGTGATGGTGGATGCTCTTAACCCAGCGATCACATCTGCGACACAGTGGTTTGAGAGAACTTTAGATGACTCTGCAAACAAACGTCTTAGCATTCCGGAAGGCTTCCTTGCGATCGATGGAATCCTGGATCTTTGCCTCAATGTGGTAGACGGACTTGTAGTGTATCCAAAAGTGATCGAGAAACATATGATGGCTGAGCTTCCGTTCATGGCAACAGAGAATATCATGATGGATGCGGTAAAAGCCGGCGGCGACCGTCAGGAGCTCCACGAGCGTATCCGTGAGCTTTCTATGGAAGCTGGTAAGACTGTCAAGGCAGAGGGTAAGGAAAATAACCTGCTCGAACTGATCGCAGCAGACCCGGCATTTAATCTTTCTCTGGAAGACCTGCAGAAATCCATGGATCCTACCAAATATGTAGGACGTGCGAAAGAGCAGACAGAAAGATTTGTAAATACAGTGGTTGCGCCGATCCTTGAGGCTCACAAAGAGCTGCTTGGAGTGAAGGCAGAGATCAATGTCTGAGAAATGCTGAGTCACTTTCGATGATCGATGTGAACAGTAACAGAAACAAATAGGAGGAATTATATAATGGTAAAAGCAGTTGTTGGTGCAAACTGGGGAGACGAAGGAAAAGGTAAGATCACAGATACTCTCGCAGAGAAAGCCGATATTATCGTGAGATTTCAGGGCGGTGCGAATGCAGGCCATACGATCGTAAATAACTATGGTAAATTTGCACTCCACACAATGCCGTCAGGTGTGTTCTATGATCACACAACAAGCATCATTGGAAACGGTGTTGCGCTGAACATCCCAGTATTTTTCAAAGAGTACAATGAAGTAGTGAGCAGAGGTGTTCCAGCTCCGAAGATCCTCATCTCTGAGAGAGCACAGATGGTAATGCCATATCACATTCTTTTTGACCAGTATGAGGAAGAACGTCTTGGTGGAAAATCTTTCGGATCCACGAAATCCGGTATCGCACCGTTCTATTCTGACAAATATGCAAAGATCGGTTTCCAGGTAAGCGAACTTTTTGATGAAGAACATCTGAAAGAAAAACTTGCAAGCGTATGTGAGACAAAGAACATCTTACTTGAGCATCTGTATCACAAACCGCTCCTGAATCCGGATGAGCTGTTTGCAGAACTGATGGAATACAAGAAAATGGTTGAACCATATGTATGTGACGTTTCTCTGTATCTGTGGAATGCATTAAAAGAAGGCAAAGAAGTTCTCCTTGAGGGACAGCTTGGTTCCTTAAAAGACCCAGATCACGGAATCTATCCGATGGTTACTTCCTCCTCCACATTAGCAGGATACGGTGCAGTAGGCGCAGGAATTCCTCCATATGAGATCAATCAGATCGTGACTGTATGTAAGGCTTACTCCAGTGCAGTAGGTGCCGGCGCATTTGTTTCTGAGATCTTTGGTGAAGAAGCAGACGAGTTAAGAAGACGCGGCGGTGACGGTGGCGAGTTTGGTGCTACAACAGGACGTCCGAGACGTATGGGATGGTTTGACTGTGTTGCTTCCAAATATGGATGCCGTCTGCAGGGAACTACAGATGTAGCTTTCACAGTTCTCGATGTTCTGGGATACCTGGATGAGATCCCGGTATGTACTGCATACGAGATCGATGGAAAAGTGACCACAGATTTCCCGACTACTACACAGCTTGAGAAAGCAAAACCGGTTCTGGAAGTACTTCCAGGATGGAAATGTGACATCCGTGGAATCAAAAATTATGAAGATCTTCCGGAAAACTGCAGAAAATACATTGAGTTCGTAGAAGAACAGATCGGATTCCCGATCACAATGATCTCCAACGGACCAGGACGTGATGATATCATTTACAGAAATAAATAAGAATGACCGCTGGCAGATGACATAGTGGAAGCTGCGGTAGATGCGCCGGGGACCTCTCCGGCGTATCTTTGTTATTACGCATCCAAAAGAAGCTGCTGACGGCAGAAAATGAAATGACATTTGGAAACAGATAGAAAGATGATGGAGGATTATGAAGAACAATAAATGGAGACAGATCGGCGCATGGGCAGTTATCGTAATTTTGCTGCTGGCATGCGGTATGCCAATGATTTTTGCATTTGGGAGTGGAGAGAATTCACAGAATTATTTTAAGGCATCTCTGGCAGTGGCGATCATGGTTCCGGTACTTTTCTATGCGATGTGGATGGTGTACCGGATCTTAAATAAAAATGCAAAGGTGGCGGATTCGCAGATGCAAAATATTATTTTTGATGTGGGACAGGTCCTAGTCAACTATGATTGGGAAACTTATCTGGATGGCTTCGGATTTCCAAAAGAAAAACGTGAGAAGATCGCGGACGCAGTATTTCGCAGCAATGTCTGGAATGAGAGAGACCGAAGCTCGAAAAAAGAATCTTATTATGTAGAGAAGATGGTAAAGGCAGCGCCGGAGTATGAAAGCGATATCCGCGAAGTGATGCGCCGCTCCGATGAGACGGTCACAAAGACAGATTACGCGGATACCTGGGTGAGATATTTAAAGGACAAAGGGTATCATGTGTATATCCTTTCTAATTATGCGACAGATACGCTGGAGCGTACAAAAGATAAGCTGACATTTCTCAAATATGTGGATGGAGCGGTCTTTTCCTGTCAGGTAAAACAGATCAAACCGGAAGCAGACATTTACCGGACGCTGCTAAACCGCTATCATCTTGATCCGAAAACGTCTGTATTTTTGGATGACAGAAAGGACAATTGTGAGGCAGCGCGCAAGATGGGTATCCACGCGATACAGTTTACTTCTTTTAAGCAGGCAGCAGCGGAGCTTGAAAAACTGGGAGTGAAGTGATCTTAAATTATGATCAGATACTCTGAATTTTTCCTTACTTTTAGTATGGCAGGACCAGGGATTTGACCAGAAGAAATCTGCCACAGAAAGCAAGAAAATTCACCAAAAATACAAAGAATAAGATTTGTATTTTTTACAAAAAGATGATATAATGAAAAAGCTTGTAGGAAAGTATTACATTTCTTGTGTTTCCGCAGGCATATTACTTATGAAATATTGGAAAAGAGGATTAAAGGAAATGAGCGATAAAACAATCTTAGAACAGTGGCGTTCCATCGCCTATGACCAGCAGGCAGACCGCAATAAACTTCAGAGATTCTGGGGAAATTACTTTAATATCGAAAAAGGCATCTATGAGCAGCTTCTGACCAATCCGGATGAAGTTGTGACTGGCACAGTAAAAGAACTCGCTGAGAAATATGGACAGGATGTTCTGACTATGGTTGGATTCCTTGACGGTATCAACGATAGCCTTAAGATTCCGAATCCGATCGAGACTATGGATGAGGACACAAAGGTTTCTCTTTGCTTTGACAAAGAGCTTCTCTACAAGAACATGGTAGATGCAAGAGCAGACTGGCTGTATGAACTTCCACAGTGGGATGCGATCTTCACACCAGAAAAGAGAAAAGAACTCTATCTGGAACAGAAGAAATCCGGAACTGTTGTAAAAGCACACAAGATCGGACGTAACGATCCGTGTCCTTGCGGAAGCGGCAAGAAATACAAACATTGTTGCGGAAGATAATACGCGAGATTCCCAATTTAGAATATTTGATCGTGCTGGGTGCCCATGTAGACGGCACCCGGTTGACATTAGCCCTTCTGGAACGTACCAGGAGGGCATTGCAGTATCTGGAGAAAAATCCGGATACGAAAGCAGTCTTGTCCGGTGGGAAAGGAGAGGGAGAAGAAATCACAGAGGCGCTGGCGATGCGTACGTATCTTGTGGAACACGGGATCGATCCAAGCCGACTGATCTTGGAAGAAAGATCGACCAATACGGCTGAGAACTTAAAGTTCAGTTTGGAGTTGATCGGCCTGGATCATTCCGTGGGAGTTGTGACCAACCATTTTCATGTGTTTCGCGGAACTGCGATAGGCAGAAAGTGTGGTTGCAAAGAGATCTACCCAATTCCTTCGAAATACCGGTCATGGAGACTGCTGATCTATATTCCTAGAGAGATCTTAGCTATTTTCAAAGATAAACTGATTGGGAATCTATAAAAAATACTTTTCTTTGATCAGGGAAACCGGCATTTCTTTTCCGGTCCAGATCTGGAATGCCTTCGCACCTTGATGGAGCAGCATATACATTCCGTTAAAAGTCTGGCATCCCGCTGCTTTGGCTTCGCGAAGCAATCTGGTTTCCTTCGGTTCATAGATGACATCTGCCACGACAAGGCCAGGATGGAAGAAAGAAGTATCTTTGATGATGGAATCTTCGGTGTGAGGAGTCATACCCACAGAAGTTGCATTGATCAGAAGATAGCTCTGAGCGAGCGCTTCTTTTAGAGCATTCTGGTCATCGTTGTCATAAATGCAGGTTTTGCAGTTGGTTTTGGCGTTGAGATCTTCTGCAAATTTCTGTGCGCGATCCCAGTAGCGGCTGCTGCTTCGGGCAAAGATAGAAAGTGTACTGGCACCGTCCAATGCTGCCTGCGCACAGATCGCCATGGAAGCACCTCCGATGCCCATGACTGTCACTGCTTTTCCTTTCACATCGTGTCCGGCATCACGCACGGACTGCATAAAACCATATCCATCGGTATTATATCCGATCAATCTTCCATTATCATTCAGGACAGTATTGACTGCTCCGATAAGCTGTGCTTCCGGAGAAAGTTCGTCCAAAAGTTCAATGATCTTATTTTTGTTGGGCATCGTGAGATTAAATCCGCGGATCCCGCAAGTCTTTAGTCCTTCCACTGCAGCAGGAAGTGTGTCTTCGTTTACATCGAAGCACAGATATACGTAATCAAGTCCCAGAATACGAAATGCCTCATTGTGCATAAGTGGGGAAATGCTGTGTGCGACCGGACTTCCCAAAAGAGCGGTAAATCCGGTATGGCCGGTGATCGTTTTCATATTTCAAATCTCCTTTGTCAAAATATGTTTAAATTCGTTCATTTATCTGATATAAGACAAATTCTTTTTTTATTGTATGTCAAGAAAGAGGGGCTGTCAAGAAAGCAAAAGAAAGAAATATGTCGTTTTAAAGTGATAAAATTTTCGGGATACTTCCCCCATTTTGACAAAATCTGCGCGGGATATCTTCTATAATGAGGACACTTACTAGAAAGCAAGGATAAATAAGGATCACGGATCGAAGGCAGCGCGAAACAGACAGGGGGAAGTGGATGCATTACGAGGTATACATAGATGTGGTCTTTCTTACAAATCTCCTAATGGATTATATACTTCTTAGAACTGTGGGGAGTGTCTTTCGATGTAAAAAAAGCCGGAGCCGAACATTGGTGGGGGCAGTAGTAGGCGCAGTTTTTTCCTGCCTGCTCGTGTATATACGTGCGGAGATCTTTTTGCCTGCATACGTGCTACTTCATGGAGCCTGTGCAGTGGCAATGCTGATCGTCGGGTGTGGACTGAAAAAAGGCAGTCTTTTGCTCAAGGCAGTTCTCGCTTTGTATCTGGCAGCTTTTTTGTGTGGCGGGATATGGGAAGCGCTTGGCACAGAAAAACTGACAGGAAAGATCTTTCTGCTTTTGGGCGGTGCCGCCTGGTTGGTGCTTACTGCGGGAACTTATCTGTCAGATTCGATGAAGATACGCAGGGAGAAGATCTATCCTGTGACACTTACGCACAATGGGAAAGACTATTTTTTTTATGGTTTTTATGACTCGGGAAATCTGCTGACGGATCCTGTGAGCGGAAAACCAGTCTCCGTCATCGGTGCAAAGAGTTTGCCGAGAATTTTATCCATGGAGACAACTGAGCAGCTAAAACACTTCAGGGAAGAGCCGGAGAAACTACAAAGAAGCAAACTGGTACAGCTTCATCCGCATTTTATCCCTTTTCAGAGCATCGGAAAAGAGGACGGCGTGATGCTGGCAGTTACACTGGAAAGACTTTGTATTCAGACTTCGGCGGAGGTGATCCGGATAGAAGAACCGGTCTTTGCATTTGTTTTTGAGACCTCAGCTTTTGGTAAGGGATATGAGATACTTTTAAATTCCAGGTTGCTGTAAACAGGAGGGATTGTGATATGAGTAGTTGTCCATTACAGGCAGTGTCGAGGCTGATGATAAACCGTGCAGGCGAAGTGTTCTACATTGGCGGGAATGACGTTCTTCCTGCACCGCTAGAACCGCAAAGAGAAGCGTTTGTGCTTGAAAAATTTGGAACCAGTCAGGAAGAGGAGGCAAAAACTCTTCTGATCGAGCATAACCTAAGATTGGTTGTATACATTGCAAAGAAATTTGACAATACAGGAGTAGGTGTGGAGGATCTGATCTCAATCGGGACGATCGGTCTGATCAAAGCGATCAACACTTTCGATCCGATAAAAAATATCAAGCTGGCTACGTATGCTTCCAGATGTATTGAAAATGAGATCTTGATGTATTTAAGGCGCAACAGTAAAACAAAGATGGAAGTATCGATCGATGAACCATTAAATGTAGATTGGGATGGAAATGAACTTCTTCTTTCCGATATCCTTGGAACGGATGAGGACGTGATATCCAGACATCTTGAAGATGAAGTTGAGATCTCTCTTTTGACAAAGGCGATCAATAAGCTTTCTCCAAGGGAGCAGACGATCATAAGGTTGAGATTTGGGCTTGGACGGGAGGATCACAGGGAAAAGACGCAGAAAGAGGTTGCAGATTTTTTGGGAATCTCCCAATCTTATATTTCGCGGCTGGAAAAAAGGATCATGAAACGATTAAAAAAAGAAATCGTAAAATATGAGTAGCAGACAGAAAAAATATAGTATAATACAAAGGTACAAATGAAAAATAGATACAGGTGAAAAAGTGATGAAAGTAGAACAGATGGAAAACTGCACACTTTGTCCAAGAGAGTGTCATGCAGATAGAAAAAATGGAAAAGCTGGATATTGTGGGATGGCGGCGAAGCTTTATGCTGCGCGTGCTGCTCTGCATATGTGGGAGGAACCCTGCATTTCTGGGAAAAAAGGTTCCGGTGCAGTCTTCTTTACAGGCTGTGGGCTGCGCTGTTGCTTTTGCCAAAATCGGGAAATTGCGATCGGAACAAGTGGACAGGAGATAACCGTAGAGCGTCTTGCGGATATTTTTCTGGAGCTTCAAAAGAAAGGCGCAGCTAATATCAATCTTGTCACAGGAGCGCACTATGCTTTGCATATCGTGGAGGCTTTAAAGCTAGCGAAAGAAAAAGGTCTTTGCCTGCCGGTCGTATACAATTCCAGTGGATATGAGAAGGTGGAGACCCTAAGACTTCTGGAAGGTTATGTGGATGTCTATCTTCCGGATTACAAATATGCACAGAGTGAACTTGCGCAAAAATATTCTCATGCTGCAGATTATCCGGAAAGAGCACAAAGAGCGATCGCTGAGATGGTACGCCAGACAGGAGTGGCAGTTTTTGATGAAGATGGTTATATTCAGAGAGGAACGATCGTGAGACATCTCATTTTGCCGGGACATACCAAGAATTCGATCGAAGCGCTGAGATGGCTTCACGAGACTTGGGGCGAACAGATTTATATCAGTATCATGAACCAATATACACCGGTGTTTGAGCAGGAAAAATATAAAGAACTCAACCGCAAGGTGACTCGCAGAGAATACGCAAAGGTTTTAGATGCGGCATTGGAGATGGGGATCGTAAATGGATTTTTTCAGGATGGCGAAACTGCACAGGAGAGTTTTATCCCTGCATTTGATTACGAAGGAATCTGAGAAAATAAAAAAATCAGGGAAAAATGCCCTGAAATGGAAGGAGGCCGGTACTTTCGTACCGGCGCGTATGAAAAAGAAAAATATTTATAAGAAAGACTTACCGTCTTT
>CAZSTD010000105.1:0-8900 GCA_964609645.1 uncultured Blautia sp. | reverse complement strand
ATGAGATCTTGAGACCAACAGGAACCGTTATGTGGTATCTGCTGGCGCTTTTTATCTACAGACTTACCATCGAAGCGTTGGGAAAGGTCCGCTTTGTCGTTCCGCTGAGTATCGTCTTTGCTCTGTGGGCAGGAACAAGGGCTGAGTTCAGTACATTTTTGTCCGCATCCAGGATTGTGGTGTTTTTCCCATTCTTTGCGGCTGGGTATCTCTGGAAAAGTGAATATATCACGGCTGTCCGCAAATTTAAGGGGAAATGGGTGCTGATCCCTATCTCAGGAGTTTTGCTCTGGGGAATCCCGAACTATATGATCACCAACAATATGGCTGTCTCGATCTTTCGAGGAAATCACAGCTATAAGATCTGTGGACTGACAGATCCGGAAGGTATGATCATCCGTCTTTTGATGTATCTGGTTTCTTTTATCATCATCTATACATTGCTCGCACTGATCCCGGATATCAAACTTCCGACGACCTATATCGGCCGTCACACAATGGGGATCTACTTTTTCCATTATCCGATCATGATCCTCATGAACGGATTGTATCTCTTATTGATCCCGGAGATGAACAATGTGTGGGTACTGCTGGGCGTGTCCTTTGTGTTTGTTCTGATCCTCGGAAGCCTTCCTGTGGATCTTTTGTATACAGGTGTGCTCAACCTGCTGACCTTTATCCTGTTTAAGAAGGAAAAGACGGTCACAGATGAAGGTCTGGAAGAAGAATATGACGGTGATGAGGATAAATATGAACAGCTTCTGCGCCGAAGAAAAGCGATCGAGGAACTGGCTGCTACTCTGGAGGATGAAGATGTGCCGGAGAATGTGTCCGGAACTATGACTGCGGATGAGGAGATCATCCCGGAGATCCGTGAAGAGGAAGAAGATTTCGGCCAGCCGGCAGATCTGGATGATATGGATATCGGGGAAGACAATTATGATCTTCCGGAGGAAGTTCTGGAGGAATCCCTCGAGGAGGCAGAGAAGGAACTGACATTGGAAGAACTGATGGAGGAACTGGAAGCCGCCGCCAGAGAAATGAAGAAAGTGAACCCGCCGATCGATGAACCAGCAGGTTCAGAACTACAGGAATAAATGATATCAAAAATAAGATCATATCAGGAACAAAATAATATCAAGAACAAGATGATATTAAGAATGATATGGATAAAAAAATTACAGACTCTTGAGTAAAATAGATACTTGAGGGTCTGTTTTTTTCTTCTAACAAAATTTTTACAAAAATTTATCATTTCTTTCAACGATAGATGACGGATATCTAAAACTATGCTATAATGAGCAAAAATAGACGGCCTAAGAGAATAACAGTGACAGTTGAGGACAGAATATTTATTTGGATATCCGTCGGAGCTTGACTGGCGGATAAGAAAAAATTATAGGAGTGTGGCGAAAAATGAAAAAGGTTATTACGTATGGAACTTTCGATTTATTTCACAAAGGTCACTATAATATCATCAAGAGAGCGAAAGCGCTGGGGGACTATCTGATCGTCGGGGTCACCAGTGAAAGCTACGATATCGAGCGCGGAAAACTGAATGTAAGGGACAGCCTGATCAAGAGGATTGAGAACGTGAGAAGGACCGGGCTGGCGGATGAGATCATCATAGAGGAATATCAGGGCCAGAAGGTCAGCGACATCATCAAGTATGACATTGATGTTCTGGTCGTTGGCTCTGACTGGAGAGGCAAGTTTGACTATCTGAAAAATTACTGCGACGTGCAGTACCTGGAACGTACGAAAAATATCTCAAGTACAAAGCTGCGCAGTGAAGGTGTGATCTTCAATATGGGTATCGTTACGGATGATCTCAAAGACAATGACTTTGTGCAGGAATCCAAATATGTGAGCGGTGTTCATGTAGAACGTGTCTTCTCGGAGGATGAGCAGATCGCGAAAGACTTCTGCAGCCAGTATGAGCTGGGCTCATGGTGGAGTGACTATGATGAATTCCTCTCGGATGTGGATATCGTCTACATCAAATGTGGACAGGAGAGACGTGCAGACTTTATCGAGCGTGCCATTGAACAGGGAAAATATGTGATCAGTGATGCGCCGGTGACGCTTTCCTCTGAGCGGCTGCGTGAGCTCTTTGAAAAGGCGAAACAGAACCACGTTGTGCTGATCGAACGGTTGACGCTGGTGTATCTGCGCGCTTTCAATCAGCTTGTCTGGCTAGTACACAGCAACCTTGTAGGAAATCTGGTCAGTGTCAAATGCTCCATCTCACAGGATGATTTCGAGGGCGGAAAGTCCTTCAATGAGACTGTGAGCTGTGCGCTCTGTGCAGTGCTCAAACTTCTGGGGAAAGACTGCCTGGATGTGAACACAAATGCAGTGACAGATACAGAGGGCAGATTTGTCTATGATATGATCACGATGAAATATAAAAATGCACTTGCTACGATCGAGATCGGAACGACCGTTGACGTGGAAGATGAGCTGGTCATCATCGGAAGCAACGGAAGAGTCACGATCCCGAACGACTGGTGGAACACCGGATATTTCGAAGCAAATATCTCCGGCAAAGAATTTTTGAAACGATATAGCTTTAACTTTGAAGGAAATGGTTTCCGCTATCTCCTTCAGGAGCTGATGATCATGATCAGCGATAAGAGAACAGAATGTACTAGACTGTTCTATGAAGAATCCGTCAGATTGCTCGAGATTCTTGAAAGTATAAACTGTGCAGACTGACATTTATGACCGCGGCGCTTCGCGCCGGATCAGCTCTGCGCTATAGATAGAAAGGATAATTGATGACAGAAAAACAGAAATATCTCCTGAAACTTTTTAAGGAGGTTGATGAGATCTGCAAAGAACACAATCTGCGATATGTAATGTCGGGCGGCTCCCTGATCGGAGCCGTTCGTCATGAGGGGTTCGTTCCATGGGACGATGATGTGGACCTCTATATGCCGCGCGATGACTGGGAGAAATTTGTAGAGATCTGCAAGACCCAGCTCCCGCCAAACAGAGCGATCCAGTGCTCAGATGTAGATAGAACCTATACGAACTCTTTCCCGCGCTATGCTTCGACAGATACCTGCGCGATCCACAAAAGCCAGATCATCGGAAAGGACTGCGGTGGAGAGATCATCGACGTGCTGACTTTAGACCCAATCCCGGCTGATGACAAGGAGTATGAGAAATACCGCACACATATGATGATCTACTCAGACCTGATCAATATTTCCGTGGGCTACAGTGACCGCTGGGAGATTCCGGCTTCTCTGTACTTGAAATATCTTCTTTCCTATGTATTCCTCGGAAAGGACAGAACGCTGAAAAAACTGGAGAAGATCATGTTTTCCTATAAGGAAGAAGACTGCAACAGATATGCGATGCGATGGGGCGGATGTCCGTTCCTCTTTGACAAAGAGATGATGTTTCCTGTGAAATATGGGATCTTTGAAGGGGAAAAAGTGATGATCCCTAACAAGTGCAGCGATTATCTGATCTGGCACTACGGAGATGAATGGTCTTATATGCCGCCACATGACAGCAGGGAAGGCCACGTTGCGGTCTGTGTGGAGGATGCCTCCTACGAACATCTGCGTGAGGATTATCTTCCGAAATTAAATAAGGGAAAATTAAGATGGGAATCTGCATTCCGCAAATTCTACAATATGCTGATCGCGAAAAAGAATCACAAGGTCCGTCAGGAAGGGCTTACGATGAAAGCGAGTAGTACTGCGCTTGATCTGCAGGCGGCTGTGGCGGAATCTGGTTTTGACCTGAAAGAACTGATGGAACGCAGAGAGTACGATAAACTTTCTGTATTATTTACTTCCTATTATAAAGTACAGCTGAGCGCAGACTTCATCGGCAGGGAAGACTACTCTTACATCTATCCATTTTATCATCCGATCCTTGTGAAGATCCCGGATGAGATTTTTATGGCCGCGATGATGACTCTGTTTTATACAGAGCGTGTCTCCAAAGCATACCGTATGCTGCAGGTGAGAGAGAGTTTAGATCATCTTACGCCGGAGATGGAAGGGCTCAAAAGTGACATTGAGCTTTTCAGGGAAGCGGCAGACCATTATGAATTCCACAGGATGAAAGAGGCAGAGAAAATCTGTGACCTTCTTTTAAAGAAATATCCGGAACATCCGGGATTTATGAAATTCAAGTGTCGTTTCCTGATGGAATACGCAGGGGAAACCCGTATGGAAGCGGAGCGTTTCCTGGACAAAGCACTTAAGCGTTTCCCACAGGATGGATATTTCCTGAAATATAAAGCAGATCTTCTGTGGATGAATGGAAATTCCATGAAAGCACTGAAACTTTATGCACAGGTACGTGAGAAGACTTCCAACGGCATCGCATGTCTGGAGATGGAGAGATTCTTTAAAGAAAACAAGGCTGAGATCTTAAAGAGCTGTGAATCTATGATCTCAGATAAGGCAAAAAAAGAAGCTCTTGAGATGATGGAACTTTGGATAAAGATCCTGCCGGACGATGAAGAAATAAAAGGCGCATGGTACTTGGCGAAGGTTGCAAATGCACACACCCAGACAGAGATCGAAGGGGAGATCCGTGAGCTGCGCAAAAAGATAGGAACTTACATGAAAAATCCTCTGGATCCGGAGAAACCAATAGAAAAGCTCCCGCAGGAACGACAGATGTATCAGAAAGCACTGACGAAAGCGTGGAGAAGACTGGGATATCCGAAGGAGCTGGCAGAACTGCGAACGGAGATCATCTGTACTAGCGATGAGAGTGAACTAGAGTGGCTTGTGGAACAGGTGCGCAACCGTCTGATCCACAAAGAAGAAAAAGCCTGCGTCTACAAGCTGGTGGGAGATATCCGCAGGAAACAGGGACAGACGAAGGCTGCCTTTGAAAACTATCGAAAGGCACTGGATTATACAGCTCCTTCCTATATAAAGACGGAGCTTTACAGGGGCATCATCAATGATCTGAACGGCGGAAGCAGACAGATCGCCAGCTTTGCGAAAAAGACGGATGTCACAGTAACCTTAGATAACTGGCTGGATAAATACGGAAGTCTGGAGGAGATCCAGGCACTGGCTGAGAAAATCTTGTAAAATATAGATCAGAAAAATTGGAACAAAGACGATAGCATAGGAGTAACGATTTGAACAAAAAACAGCAGGTGATCTTATCGCTCTTAAAAGAGATCGATGAGATCTGCCGCAAACATCAAATAGAATATTTCCTGTCTCCGCGTTTGACCCTCTGCGCTGTGGAGGGACAGCCTTTTCCGCAGAACCCACTGTTTGGAGTGGTGCTGATGAAGGTGTCGGAGATGGAACGCTTCCGCCAGGTCATCGAGAATGACCCGCGGGAAAAAAGAGCACTGGAATCCATGAAAAATCACAAATGGTTTCCGGGCTTTTACATGAGATACGAGAATACAGATACGGTCTGCATCAATCTGGACACTGCCAGAGATTACGCATATCCGGGACTTGGGATTAACATCTATCCTCTTAGGACGAAGGTCACATCCAAGGCAAAAAGACGCAGAAACAATCTTCAGGAGCTAGGATGGCAGGAGCTTTGTAATGCCTACAGTAGAGATAAGAGTACTAAAGCAGTGCTGAGTAAATTTCTGGTGAGGATGGGATGCTGCATCGGCGGACAGCAGATGCAGGCTGCAAGGATGTATGACAGCTTTTGCAAAAATCAGCAGGACCCAAATGCACAGAAGTACATTTTAAAGAGAAAAAAACAGACCACGGTCTATCCGGCAGAGATCTTTCAGGAAACGAAAGAGGTGACTCTGGAAGGGGAGACATTTCTAGCTCCCTGTGATATCGAGAAGTATCTTACGATCAGTTACGGGGCAGACTATAAGAGCGTAAAAGAATCTCGCTATGTAGTGCCGACCCAGATGATCGTCAGCGCAAGGGTCAGCTACACACAGGTCTGGAAAGAATCGGGAGACTTCGAGAAATATTGCAGAAACCGCAGAAAAAGCGTACGCAAGCTGATAAAAAGCCGAAGGCTGAAAGACTACTTTAACGAGTGCTGGCAGTACGTAGAGTTCTGCGGACGCAGGATGAACCTTGGCATATCGTATGCAAAGAGAAAAGACTATATCAAAAACCTTTATAAAAATGAGGATTACATCACTCTGGAAAAGGTATTTCGCCCATATTTCAAGATGATGCAGAAAAGTCTGGAAAAAGGAGAGGTCTTTGCAGAGGATATGGAGATTTTGGATATCTATTTGGATGTCCTTGAGAAAACCGGAAAGACAGGTCAGAGAGAGAAACTTCGCACCATGATTTAGAAAGGCGGACAATGCTTATGAAACTTTCAGATTATATCGTTGAATTTTTGCAGAAAAAAGGGATCAAACATTTCTTTGGATATCAGGGAACGATGATCGCTCATGTGGTGGATTCGATCGAGCGAAATCCGGAAACAGAAAATCATTCCAGCTATAATGAGCAGGGAGCAGCTTTTGCAGCGTGCGGTTATGCACAGGCAAAAGAGGAGTGTGCGTGCGCCTATGCGACCAGCGGACCGGGAGCGATCAACCTGCTCAGCGGTGTGGCAGATGCCTACTATGATTCTCTGCCGGTGATCTTTTTGACCGGACAGCTCAATACCTACGAATATTCCGGGATTGAGGGACTGCGCCAGCAGGGATTCCAGGAGACCGATGTGGTAGCGATGGCAAAACCGATCACCAAGTATGCGGTGCAGATCCGTAACCCGGAGGACATCGTGCCGGAGCTGAACAAGGCATACCATATCGCGACCACAGGACGCAGAGGACCGGTCCTGATCGACCTTCCGATGAACATCCAGAGAAGTGAAGTGGAGCATCCGATCTACGATATGGAGTTTGAGGACGACGCTTTGGTGGCGGGATGTACGGATGCACACGCGCAGGAAGCGGCAGATACCATTTTGGAGGCATTGCAGCAGGCGAAACGCCCGGCGATCCTTCTGGGACACGGTGTGGACAGCGAACTCAGCCAGAAAGCCCTGATCCGTTTTGCCAAGAAAAATCAGATCCCGATCATCACCAGTGTGCTGGCGAAGTCGGTTCTCTCCTATGATCATCCACTGAATTTCGGATGCATCGGAGGCGCATACGGACACCGCTACGCAAATATGATCGCAAATGCAAAGAGCGACCTGCTTTTGTGCTTCGGAATCTCGATGTGCACCAGACAGATCGGAACAAAGGTACATGAGTTTGCAAAGGGAGCGAAGATCATCCGCGTGGATATCGATCCGTACAATCTGCAGAGAGATATCCATGAGAATGGCGAGAACGAAGTGAAATTACAGGCACAGACTGTAGCTGTGCTCGAACGTCTGGCGCATACAGAGCGTACGGTGTTTGAGGATGACGGCAAATGGCTTCAGGTATGCACACAGATCAAAGAGAATCTTCAGGCAGTGGATGACCAGATCCCGGAACGCTATCCGAACCGTATGATCGCAGACTTAAGCGATATGCTCAAGGATACTTCTGCGATCGCAGTGGATGTGGGACAGCATATGGTGTGGAGCTATCAGTCATTTAAAAACCGTGAGGGACAGAAACTCCTTTTCTCCGGCGGACACGGAGCGATGGGATATGGACTTCCGGCAGCGATCGGTGCATATTATGCAACTGGAAGACCGACTGCCTGCATCTGCGGAGATGGAGCATTCCAGATGAATCTGCAGGAGCTTGAGTGGGTGAAACGTGAAAATCTTCCGATCAAGATCATGGTCATGAACAATGGTGCGCTGGGAATGATCCGTCACCTCCAGAAAGACTATTTTGACTGCCTGTTTGCGGGAACGACCGACGGGTGCGGTTTCTCCTCCTGCGACTTTGCGAAGGTGGCACAGGCTTACGGGATCGCTTCTGCAAGGATGTGGTGCGATGAGGTGAAAGAGACTGCCGGCGGATTCCTCGACGGAGATGGACCGAAACTCCTTGAGATCATGCTGGAACACGGAACTTTTGCATATCCGAAGACCTGCCTGGGCGAGCCGATCCACAATCAGCAGCCATATGCACCAAAAGAGGTCTATGACCGTTTGATGGCATTATAAAAAATATTATTGTAAAAGATGATTATAAAAAGATCGCGATAGGAAAATCATGATAAAAGATCATGACAAAAAAATTATATACGTATAAAGAGAAACAGACAGGAAGTAAAAAACATGAATAGAGTAACCGTGATCACAGGGGGAACTTCGGGGATAGGCCGGGGGATCGCAGAGAAGATCCTTGCGAATGCGCAGAAAGAGGATCGCGTCTTCGTGACCTATGCCCACAATGAAAAAAAGGCAAAAGAATTTTATGACAGCCTGACACCGGATCAGCAGGAGAAGCTGGTGATCCTGAAAGCAAATATGTCTTCCTATGAAGATATGATAGCTTTTACAGAGAAAGTTAAGGAACAGGCGGGTCATGTAGACTGGCTTATCAGCAATGCCGGGATCAGCACCTATGATAAATTCGAGAACTATACATTTGAGCAGTGGACAAATGTGGTAAATACCAATTTATCGATCCCGACCTTTATGGTAAAAGAATTTATGCCGGTCATGACAGAAGGCGGACGCGTGCTGTTTATGGGATCTTATGCAGGGCAGCAGGCATATTCTTCTTCTATCGTGTACGGTGTGACCAAAGCTGCGATCCATTTTCTGACCAAATCGCTGGTCAAGGAATTTGAGCCAAAAGGTATCACCGTCAATGCCATTGCGCCGGGATTTATCCAGACTCCGTGGCATGAGAACCGCACACAGGAAAGCTATGACCGCATCAACCGCAAGATCGCCCTCCATCGCTTTGGAGAGATCAAAGATGTGGCGGATATGGCGTACAGCATCCTGATGAACGGATATATGAACGGAAGTATCGTGGATATCCATGGAGGATACGA
>CAZSTD010000104.1:2807-9194 GCA_964609645.1 uncultured Blautia sp. | reverse complement strand
TCACAGATTCCTCGGTGGTTCAGATGCACAGTCAGTATCCAAGTGCGATCTGTCTGCTCTCTTTTTATATGTTTATGCTCCTGGCAGTGCCGATGCTGCATTTTGTGCAGAAAATAAGAAATATGAAAGATTGCCGTATATTAAGCGTGGGAATCGTTTCATTCTATCTGAATGCGCTAGTGCAGGGAATGTTAAACTATGCAGGGATCTTTGATTTTGTAGAAATGCTTTTTGTCACACATATTTTGCTCTGGATCTGGGTGTTTGTCTCCGTGGCTTTGCTTTGGAAAGAATATCAAAAAAAACCAGAATGGGATATCAAAATGGTATTGGCTGCTTATATGAGCGTCAGTGCAGGAGGGATCCTTGCTCTTGTTCTTTACTGGCTTTTTAAGATTTCTTACTATGGAGCGATCTTTGAACTTGGGATTTTGATATTTTTGATCATCATTATTGCAGATACGGTCATCCATATGGCTGAGAATCTTCGCTATCGCACAGAAGCACAGGCATATGACCGCTTGCGCAGACAGGATTGCATGACAGGACTGAAGAATCGATCGGTTTTTGAGGAAGAACTTACCCAAATGCAGAAAGAACCGGACAGATGCCGGAACAAGCTCTTGATCTTCTTGGATATTGATAGCCTTCATTGGATCAATGATGAGTTTGGACGTACGACTGGAGATGAAACAGTACTTGCAGCGGTTTCTTGTATTAAAAATGTTTTTGGAAAAACTGACAAGTATTATCGGATCGATGGAGATGAGTTTGCTGTAGTGCTCTATGATCCACAGGAAAATCTGGAAACTTTGTCACAAAAAATGGAAGAAGAGATACGAAAACATAATAGATACAGCCGACATCGTTTGTCTATGTCCTGGGGATTTAGCTTTTTGTGGGATGAAGAAGGAATAAAAAAGACGGTGAGCAAATGGAAAGAAGATGCAGATTTGCAGATGGAGCGGAACAAAAAAAAGGGGGCGCGGAAGAACTATGAGTTATAATGTGAGTTTTCAGGTTGCTGCCCTGGTCTTAGCTACTTTACTTTCTTATTATTTTTTGACACAGAAAAAATTGTATAATGCAAACACGAAAGTATTTGCTTATATTTTGATCTTTAGTGATATTTATATCGCATTTGATTTGATCACCACACAGATGCTTATGAATACTTGGATCGTTCAGGAAAATACGGCTATGTTGATCCTGACGGTAGAATATTTGTTTGATGCACTGATCCCTTATATTTTATATTGTGGGATTAGGATCACATCGGAGGGAAAAGAAAAAAAGATTGATACCATGTCCGTGATATGTACGACTGTCACAGTTGCGGCGATTCTTTTGCTCTTTTCCAATATTCGCAGTGGATGGCTTTTTGAAATTGGGCAGGATGGTACTTTGCATACAGGAACGGGATATATTTTTCTGTATATTTATGCACTGGCATATATTATTCTGGTAGTCATAAGTAGTATAAAGTGTCAGAATGGATATTTAATAGAAAAGATGGGGATTGTAGGCGAATTTTTGATCATTGAAGGTATCTGTATGGCTGTTCAAATCTACACGCAGCGTTTACTTTTGGTGAGCTTTGGACTTGCGTTGGGACTTTTGTTTTTTTATCTTACGATGAACAATCCTGGGAATTATATAGACAGTACGACAGGTGTATTTGATAAGAAATATTATGACAGTTGGATACAGGAAAATCTGGATCAGAAAACAGAATTTCATTTATTGGCAGTGAAAGTATATAGTTTGAAGGAGATTAATAAGATATACGGAAGCAGTATGGGAGATCATATTCTAACCCAGACTGCAAAACAACTGCAGAATATCACGGAATCTGTGCAGGTGTTTCGAACGACAGGAAACTGTTTTACGATCATCACAAACTCGTTGATAGAATATGAGAAAACCAGAGAGCTGATTGAGAGATATTTTCACACCCCTTTTGAGATAGATGGAGAACAGATTGATTTTCCGGCGATCATATGTGGAATCATAAATGCAGAAAAGATGGAACAGAAGGATGTACTTTTAGGATATATTGAGTACATGCTTACTTTGGTAAAAAATACGCATGAGACAGTTTCGGTACAATCAGATGAAAGGATACTGGAAGGTTTCCGCTATGAAAAGGAAGTGGAACATTTTTTAAAAACAGCAGTAGAGCAGGACTTGTTTGAAATCTATTATCAGCCGATCTACTGGAATGAGGAAGAACGATATGTCACCTTGGAGGCATTGAGCAGGCTTCGCCATCCAGAGATGGGAATGATCCCGCCAGATGTCTTTATCGGAATTGCTGAGAAACAGGGAATGATCGCGAAGATCGGACTTCTGCAGTTTGAAAGAGTGTGTCGTTTTGTAAAAGAAAATGAAAGTATGATGGATCAACTGTGGAATGTGAAGTTTAATCTCTCGCCTTCGGAACTCATGAAACCGGGACACAGCAAACGATTGATTGATATTGTTCACAAATATGGATTGAAACCGGAGTACTTTCAGTTTGAGATCACGGAGACCGTAGCAACAGAATACAGCGAGAGTTTCTGTACAGCAGCAGAAGACTTTGTCAAAGCGGGGATCCGATTATGTCTGGATGACTTTGGATCTGGCTATGCAAATCTTAATACAGTTTTGAAGCTTCCGTTTTCTGTCGTAAAGATGGATCGATCTTTGCTGACTGGGATCACTTGCGATATACAGGCTGCAAATTTTTATTGCAGTATTGTGACTGTAATGCAAAATATGGGGTATACCATCGTAGCGGAAGGTGCAGAGACGGCAGCGGAAGTGAAACTGCTCAGAAAATGGGGCGTAGATATGATCCAGGGATATTATTTCTCCAGACCATTGCCTCAAAAGGAAATTTTGAAAGTTTTGAAAATAAATTGATAAAAGTAGTTTATGCCGCAGAGCTTGGGATATTTGCTCTGCGGCATATTTTTTTTGTTTGATAGATTTGATCTTGAGAGTTTTGCCAAAATAAAAAACTCAGAAATTTTGTACGAATTGATCGATGTAGTAGATCGCAGCTCCGACCGCGGAAGCCTCTGTACGATAATGGCAGACCCGGATATAGCTGCTGTCTTTTTCGAATGGATTAAGCTTGGTGGTTTTCTGGCGGAAGGCTTCTATATAATCTGACATATATGCGCCGACATTTCCGCCGAGGATCACGTCACAGTCAAAACACATCCTTAAATTATTCACCGCGATCGCGAGATGGTCGGTGTACTCTTCAAATACATTCTGTATACCTTTATTTTTCCCGGATTTTAAGATATCAAAAAATTCTTTCAGATTTCCTTCGGTGAAATCTGTCAGGACGGTAGCGGAGCAGTAAGTGTCCAGACATCCATATTGTCCGCAATAACAACGCTTGCCGTGCGGAACGATGGTCATGTGGCCAAATTCACCGCCGCGGTAATTAGAACCTGTATAGATGGTCCGTCCGTTCATATACGCGCCGCCGACGCTGCTGCTCAGAGAAAGATAGACCACCGAATCGCTGTGATCGCCTCGCCAGCTTTCAGCCAGACCTGCGGAGTTGGCATCATTGAAGAATAAAAATGGCTCCGGTATGTAATTGCTGAAGAAGTTGTAAACATTTAAGGAAAGAGGGATGACGGTAGCGTAAGTTACTGTTTTGTGATCCTCTCCGATGATGACAGGCAAAGAGATGCCAACTCCCAACAATTTGGATCGATCTTTGATATTGTTGGAGATGATGGTTTCGAGCTCGTTTTGCATGATGGAAAAATATTCGTGGTTTTCCCGGAAAGGAATGCGCATACGCTTGTTGTCGATGATGTTCAGGGCAAGATCGACCAGCACGATCGAAAGATGATTGCGTGTGATGTCGATCCCTACTGCATAGCGTGAGTTGGAAGTGCACTGATAGATGGTTGCCTTTCTTCCTCCGGTTGACTGGAACTCACCGGCATTTTCGATAAATCCAGCCTCCTGCAGTGCATTTAGATTTCTGGTAGTGGTCGGGAGACTGATCCCTAACGTCTGGGCAATCTCCTGACGAGAGCTCTGACCTTTGGAATATAAAAGACGATAGATATCGCCGGTTGTTTTTGATCTGTTCAGATGCTCATTCATACGTGATCCCTCCTTGTTTCTTTGCTTCTTTAATTTACTATTTTATATAGATTATTTTTACAGTCTGCTCATAGACTGTGATCTTATGTTGAATGATATAGATGGATTTTTTGCATCAATATTTGGGGTAATGCACAGTGACTGCTTATATGTTCTATAGTACCATTTTGGAAATGAAAATACCAGTACTTAAACAAAAACTTTTATAAAAACATTAATATAAATATAGTTAAAAAAATATCAATAAATGGGTAAAAATAGAATTTGAAGTGCAAAATGCATAAAAAATATAGGATGAATTAGAATATTATTTACAAACTTAAATAAAAATATTGACATAAGTTAAAACAAGGAATATACTCTTAATTAGAAAAGCAAGGAAACGATGAAATGAAATTCAGAAGGCGGTGGAGCAATGGACGAAATCAAGATGCGGGTCAGTGGAGTAGAGAAATCATTCCCTGGCGTAAAGGCATTAAGTGGTATTGATTTTGCAGTGAGAAAAGGAACGGTTCACGCATTGTGCGGAGAGAACGGAGCCGGAAAATCAACACTGATGAAAATCATCATGGGACTTTATCAGGCAGACAAAGGTCAGATCTATCTGGATGAAAAGCCGGTGACTATCAAAAATCCAATACAGGCAATGGAAATGGGAATTTCCATGGTAGCGCAGGAACTGAACTATGTTCCGGAACTTTCTGTGGAGGAGAACATTTTTCTTGGAAGACTCCCAGTCAATAAATTTGGAAAAGTAAACTGGAAGAAAGTCAGAAAAGATGCGAAACAGTTTTTGAAAGATGAAAATCTTCCTTACGAACCGACACAGAAATTAAAAACCCTTACCGTATCTGATATTCAGATGCTTGAGATCCTCAAGGCGGTCACGAATAATGCAAAGGTTATCATCATGGATGAGCCGACTTCTTCTATCACAAGCAGAGAAGTTGAGAATCTTTTCAATAAGATTGAAGAATTGAAGGCGCAGGGAATTTCAATCATCTACATTTCACATAAAATGGAAGAAGTTTTCCGTATCGCAGATGATATCACTGTATTGCGAGACGGTGCGGTGGTTTCCACAGACAGAGCAGAAGACTTGGATCTGGATACAGTCATTGCGCGAATGGTTGGACGTAAAATGGACAATGTATATCCGAAAGAAGATGTAAAGATTGGAGAAAAAGCTCTGGAAGTAAAAAACTTCTCCCAGAAAGATCTCTTTGAAGATATTAACTTCCATGTATCTAAAGGCGAGATCGTTGGTTTCGCCGGACTGGTAGGAGCTGGGAGAACAGAAACGATGCGAGCTGTATTTGGGCTGGATCCGCATGATGGAGGTCAGATCTTTATCAACGGAAAAGAAGCCAAGATCAAATGTCCTCATGACAGCATCCAGCAGAAGATGGTCATGCTTTCTGAGAGCAGACGAGATGATGGGATCATTCCAGTGCGCAGCGTTATGGAAAACGCCAGTCTCGCCAGCTTGGAGCGCATCATCTATAAAGGTTACACACATAAAGGCAAAGAGAAACAGTCTGTAAAAGAAAGTTTCGAAAAGATGCATGTAAAAACTCCGACTTTGGAAACGGCGATCTCGACACTTTCCGGTGGAAATCAGCAGAAGGTACTTTTATCCAGATGGTTGCTGTGTGAGCCGGATATCATGATATTAGATGAGCCGACAAGAGGTATCGACGTTGGAGCGAAATTTGAGATCTATAAATTGATCACAGACATCGTAAAAGAAGGTAAGGCAGTGATCATGGTATCATCCGAGCTTCCGGAACTGATCGGAATGTGTGATAGGATCTACATTATGTGTCAGGGAAGGATAAGCGGATGCATTAACAGAGACGAGTTCTCTCAGGAAACGATCATGAAATTTGCTACTGGTCTGAAAAACAGTTGATAGCGCGGAGGATAAAAGAAAATGAAAGCAAAAAAAGTTAATTTACAAAGATTTAGTATTTATATTGTACTGCTCGTACTGTTTGTGGCCTGTAGCATCATCAGCCCTTACTTCCTTCAGTACAGCAACCTGATCAACGTTACCAAACAGTTGTGTGTAGGAATCTTGATCGCATACGGTGAGATGCTCCTGATCATCAGTGGATTTCTGGATCTGTCTGTAGGTTCGGTACTGGCACTTGCCGGCGTATATTCCGTATCTGTGTACAAAGCAACAAACTCTATCCTGCTTGCACTTATCGTAGCAGTAGTCACAGGTATCGGATGTAACCTTATAAACGCATTCTTTATCGC
>CAZSTD010000104.1:0-2707 GCA_964609645.1 uncultured Blautia sp. | reverse complement strand
CGCCCGGCAGCAGAGGCAAGTGGTATCAATGCAAAGAGAAACATTTATAAATCTTATATTTTAAATGGTATCATGACAGGTCTTGCAGGTATGATCTTCATGGCAAGAAACAATGCCGGTCTTCCGAACGGTGCGATCGGATATGAGATGACAGGTCTGACAGCAGCGATTGTTGGTGGTACTTCTTTCACAGGTGGTATCGGAACAGTAAGCGGAACGATCGCAGGTGCATTTATCATCGGTTTCCTTGAAAACGTTATGAACCTGATCGGTGTAAACTCTTACATCCAGCAGCTTATCAAAGGCGCGATCATCGTACTGGCAGTTGCATTTGACGTAGTGAGCAAATCCAAAAAAACCAGAAAAGTGATCATCGTAAAAGAGGACGGAAACAACAAATAATAAAACAGAACTTGTTGCCGGGAAGATGCGGCAATCAAATAAAGCATTTTTATAAGGAGGAAATGAATCATGAAAGCAAAAAAAGTTGGAGCGTTATTATTAGCAGGTGTTATGGCAATGTCCATGGTTGGCGCAACAAGTGTAAGCGCAGCAGATGCAAAGAGAGTATGCTTCGTAGCTCGTGCCAGTGCAGATACATTTGCAGCATGGCTGACCACAGAGATGAAAAATGAAGCAGAAAAATATGACGATATCGAACTTACCTGCGTAAGCGGCGAGGGTGACGACAACAAAGAAAACGGTCTTCTGGAAGATTGCATCACAAAACAGTATGATCTGGTTATCGTACAGTCCAATAACAACGGTGCACAGGCTCCTTATGTTCAGCAGCTTGTAGATGCTGGTATCCCGGTTATCACAACAAACCCGACAACACATCAGAACGACTTAGACGGCGGAGATGACACATCTGTTATGGCTGGAACAGGAACTGTCGATGCAGACCCGATCGAGCAGGCAAAAGTAGGTGCAGAAAGAGCTGTAGAAGAAATTCCGGAAAATGCAAACGTTGTAGTATTAAAAGGACCATCTGGAAACTATCATGCAGATAAGAGACGTGAAGCATGGGATCAGTACTTCTTTGAGAAACGTAGCGACGTAACGATCCTGTATGAGGATTTCGCAAACTGGAACAGTGATGAAGCCCTTACTCTGATGGAATCCTGGGTTCAGTCAGGAACACATATCGACGCGATCATCTCCATGAATGACAACATGGCAGCAGGTGCGATCGAAGCGATCAGAGAAAACAAGGATTACTTTAATGAAGATGGAACTTCCAACTTCCTTGCATATGGTGTAGACGGAACTGCTCAGGGATGTCTCCTGATCAAAGAAGGTCTTCTGACATCTACAGCATTACAGTCTGCTGCAGACCTTGCTGCAAAGAACATGGAATATGCAGAAAAAGTTGTAAACGGCGAGATGGAAGTAACAGAGGTTAACGATTTTGTAGACGCTCCGGAAATCAATGCAGAAAACGTAGACGAATATATCCAGATTTATATTGATAATGGTGAGCTTAGCGAAAGTGATGTAAAAGCAGCCGAATAAAGAGTAACGATTCGCATTGCCCGGTGTGACTAGATCATACCGGGCAATCATGATTGCTTTGCAATGATAGATGGATTATGATATAGAAGTCAGAAAGGGGAAATATAGAAATGAAAATGTTGCAGAAAAGTGCAGTTATGAGAGGCACTGACAAGATGGTGATAAAAGAAGTTCCAGTTCCGCAGATCAAAGATAAAGAGGTTCTGGTATCTTTAGAGTATGTAGGGATCTGTGGATCAGATGTGCATTATTTTCATCACGGACGCTGCGGTTCATATGAAGTAGATTTAAATGAAGATTTCATGCTCGGACATGAATGTGCAGGAACGATCGTGGAAGTTGGAAAAGATGTACAGAACCTTAAAGTGGGTGACAGAGTTGCTTTAGAGCCAGGTATCACATGCGGACAGTGTGAATTTTGTAAATCTGGTCATTATAATCTTTGCCCGGATGTTGTATTCCTTGCAACACCTCCAGTACAGGGATGTAATGAAGAATTTATCGCTTTCCCGGAAAATATGTGCTTTAAACTTCCGGAGAATGTATCCACAAAAGAAGGTGCTCTGATCGAGCCGTTATCTGTAGGATTCTATGCAGCAGAGCAGGGAGCAGTAGGGGCAGGCGATACAGTTGTCATTCTCGGCGGCGGCTGCATCGGTCTGGTAACGCTGTTAGCTTGCAAGACACATGGTGCAGGAACGATCATCGTAGCTGACTTGGTAGATGCTCGCTTAGAAAAAGCGATGGAATTGGGAGCAACCGCAGTGATCAACAGTGGCAAAGAAGATGTGTTTGAAAAGATCAAAGAGTTGACAAACGGACGCGGTGCAGACGTTGTATTTGAGACAGCAGGTTCTCCGGTGACGATCGCACAGACTCCATTTATTGTAAGAAGAGGTGGAACGATCACATTGGTTGGACTTTCTGCGAAAGAAGAGATCAACTACAACTTTGCACAGATCATGGACAAAGAAGCTACAATTAAATCTGTATTCCGTTACAGAAACATTTATCCAAAAGCGATCGCTGCAGTGGCAAGCGGAGCGATCGATGTGAAGAGTATCGCAACACATGAGTTTGATCTGGAACACATCCAGGATGCATACGATGAAGCAGTAAACAATAAGACAGACCTTGTAAAAGCAGTCATCAAGATTAAATAAAAAAATGAGATTTTTGAAAAAGCCTTCGC
>CAZSTD010000103.1:0-9225 GCA_964609645.1 uncultured Blautia sp. | reverse complement strand
TCCGCATTGTGCGCCACCATCACCGCACCCTTACAAAACTCCATAAATTTCGGCAATACATCCTCTATGGTCGGCGCATCCATCACCATACTGTCATTGATACTGGTAAGCTGTTCAATTCGAAATGGAATCGGAACTTTCGGATTTACAAAAGTAGAAAAGCGATCTGTGATCTCTCCTTTTTCCACCAAAACTGCACCGATCTCTATGATCTGGCAGGTCAAAGAAGAAAATCCTGTGGTCTCAATATCAAAGACAACAAATCTTCCATCTAGCGTCTGTCCTTTACCATTGGTCACCATTCCCTTTAAGTCATCCACCAAATAGCCTTCCATTCCATAGAGAACCTTGAAATCTGATTCTTTCGGCACACATCCGCCCCATGCATCAAAACAGTGGTTGGCATCTGGGAACGCCTGCACCACACCATGATCTGTGATCGCGATCGCCTTGTGTCCCCACTCATAGGCACGCTTAACCAGAGACTTGGCATCTGTCACTCCATCCATATCGCTCATCTTAGTGTGACAATGCAGCTCCACTCGCTTTTGCGGGCTGGTATCTGTTCTGACCGTGGCGAAACTAGCGATCTTTTTGATCCCGGCGACAGAAGCGATCGTCAGCTCACTGTCAAAGCGGTCTACCGTCGTCACCCCACGGAACTTCAGGAAAGCACCTTTTTTCACATGCTCAGTGACTTCTGGCACCTGTTCATTTCGAAGGAACATTTTTACTACAATGCTGTCCGTAAAGTCTGTGATCGGAAAGATCAAGATCGTCTTTTCGTTGCGGATCTCTCTGGCTTCCACTTCCATCACCTGACCTCTGACGATAACCTCACCCATCTCACCAGTGATCGATTCCAATGTGATCGGTTCGCCTTCGAAATCCCTTCCATAGATAACATCCGGATTGCTGTCCCTGCGGAAACCACCGCGAAACTCTGCAAAAGCAGATTTTTTCTCCTTTTTCTCCTGTTTTTCCTGTGGTTTGTCTGCTTTTTTCGCAGGTTTTTCCTGAGCGTCCGCCTGCGCCGTCTCTTCTTTCTTGCTGTTCATCTTTGCATGGCGGATGACATTCTGAACTTCCTGTTCAATCTGAATCGCCGCATTCTTGCGATATTTGCTCTCAGGAACTTCCACAAAGTCCAGTTCCACCTTCAGATCCATTCCACATCGCTCGCAAAATACTTTCTGTAAATATTCAACCAGGATCTCACTTTTTTCTCGTGCGATCACGGAATCCGGAAGGATCATATGCATATCATGCTCTCCCGGAAAAGAGATCTGCGCCTGCTTGAACATATTGTACTCCAGCATATTGTAACTGCGCAGTTCCAGCTCCATACTTGAGCGGTAGGTATCCAAAAAGTTCTGAGGCGTATACTGCTGGGATAGATAGAATCTCTCGATCACCGTGACTGTGACTCCAAGATCTGCAAAAAGCTGCCTCTTTATCTGATCCTCCAATGCAAAAATATGCTTTTTGTGGATCCATCGCTCACTTTTTATATAGACCCGGATGTGCGTTTTGGCAGGATTGCAGGAAACCTTCGTCACGATCACCTTATCCAGCAGTTCTTCCAGCTCTTTTTTTACTTTCAAATTGGGAAACACATCAAAAAAATCTTTTTCCAAAATATTCTCTCCTCGTCAAACGCTCACTCTTATTCTTTTCCCCAATTCAAAAGTTCTTCCCGTAAGGTTTCCAAAAGCTGATCCTCCGGCACCTTTTTTACGATCTCTCCATGTTTGATCAGCAGGCCCACACCTACACCGCCTGCAATTCCGATATCTGCCTCTTTCGCTTCTCCCGGGCCATTGACCACACAGCCCATCACTGCAACTTTGATATCCAGAGGAATATCCTGGACCATCGTCTCCACCTGGTTGGCAAGCCCGATCAGATCGATCTGTGTGCGTCCGCAGGTCGGACATGATACAACTTCCACCCCGCCTTTGCGAAGTCCCAGAGTCTTCAGGATCCTCTTGGCAGATTTGATCTCCTCGAGCGGAGCTCCTGTCAAAGAAACGCGGATCGTATCGCCGATCCCCTGGTTTAAGATGATGCCAAGTCCGATCGCAGATTTGATATTGCCGGAATAAAGAGTTCCTGCCTCTGTGATCCCCACATGGAGCGGATAGTTTGTCTGTTTCGCGATCAGCTCATGCGCCTGGGCACACATCAGAACATCTGAGGATTTGATGCTGATGACCAGATTATCGTATCCCAGGTCTTCGATGATACGCACCTTATCCAGAGCACTTTCTACAAGTCCCTCCGCTGTAACTCCGTTGTATTTTTCTACCAGTTCCTTTTCAAGAGAACCACTGTTTACCCCCACGCGGATCGGAATCTGACGTTCTTTTGCAACATCCACAACTGCCTTGATGCGTTCCGTACTTCCGATGTTTCCCGGATTGATACGGATCTTATCTGCGCCATTTTCCATCGCAGCGATCGCCAGACGATAGTCAAAATGAATGTCTGCCACCAGAGGAATGTGGATCTGTTTTTTTATCTCTTTTAATGCCAGTGCCGCTTCCATCGTTGGAACTGCACAGCGGATGATCTCACAGCCTGCCTGTTCCAGTGCCAGGATCTGGCTCACCGTCTGCTGCACATCCTCTGTCTTAGTATTGGTCATAGACTGGATCAGGATTGGATTTCCTCCTCCGATCTTTCGATCTCCGATCTGAATGACTTTTGTATGATCTCTATACATCATATTTGAAATTCTCCTTCCTGCTGTTCTTCTCAGCATCCTTTCGATATCTTCGTGATACCTGCTGCTTTCTCAGGTGCTCTTTTTGGTGATCGCTCGCCACCCTTAGCGTCTGATCTCAAGCAGTTTTCGTTTCAGTTCCTCTTCCATGCGGCGCATCTCCACCTCTGCTGCCTGACGTTTTTCTCGTCCTTCTCTCTGGATGCGCATCACATCATCGAGCGTCTGGATCAGATCTGCATTTGTCTTTTGTAAAGTTTCAATATCTACGATTCCGCGCTCAGACTCTCTGGCTGTCTCCACAGTTGCCATATGCAAAGTCTCCGCATTCTTTCTGAGAAGCTCATTGGTCAGATCTGTCACCTGCCGCTGTGCCTGTGCTGCTTCTGAGGAATGCGCGATCCCAAGTGCCAGAACCATCTGACTTTTCCACAGCGGAATGGTGTTGACGATCGTTGTCTGGATCTTCTCCACCATCGAAGTGTCGTTATTCTGGATCAAACGGATCTGCGGTGCGGTCTGCATGGAAATCGTGCGGGTCAACTCCAGATCATGTAATTTTTTCTCAAAACGATTACATTTCTCATCGAGGTCTCTGGCTGCCTGTGCATCTTCCGGCAGGCCGCTCATAACTGCTTTACTCTGCAGTTCTGCAAGTTTCTGGCTTCTGGTTTCTTCCAGCTTCTTTTTGCCCGCCAAGATATACATCGTCAGCTCTTTAAAATAATTCAAGTTCTGTTCATACATCTTATCGAGCATAGCAGAGTCTTTGAGCAGACGGATCTGATGCTTTTCCAGTTCTTCTGTGATCTTTTGTACATTCACTTCTGCTTTGGCATATTTGTTTTTCATATTTTCAATCTTGGATGACTGCTTTTTGAAAAATCCAAAAAATCCTTTTTCTTCTTCGGCATCGAAATTCTTCAGCTCACCGACCACATCTGCGATCAGATCTCCGACTTCCCCAAGCTCCTGTGTTTTTACATTTTCAAGAGCTGCATCCGAAAAATCCGCCATTTTTTTCTGTGTCCCTGCGCCATACTGCAGGATCTGATTTGTATTTTCAATATCGATCTTTGCCGCAAAATCTTCGACCAGCTTCTGCTCTGCCGGTGTCAGTATCGGCTGTTCCGGCTTCGGCGTTTCCACGACTGGCTGTGGTTTCTCAGGCTCAGGTTCTCCTAAATCTGGCTCCAATGTTAGTGTCGGTGCTTCCATCTCAAAATCTTTCCATTCGTTTCCCATTTGCATCCTCCTTTTGTCCTGTTCCAAATAAGTTTTTTATATCAAAACTGGCTTTTCGCCTTATAAAGAAAATTCGTCTTCTGTAAGCCCTTCCTGTGCAAGCAATGTATTTAAGACCGATATGTCACTAGAAACATCCCATGCCGTATCCTGAAATACAGAGTCCAGAAGCTTTTCAAATGCCAGATTTAAGGTGTCTAAAGTCTCCTCGATCTCTTTTTTGGATGACTGGATATTTTCTCCCTGTACAGGCTGTACATCCATCTCTTCGTAAGCATCCAGGAGCTTCACGGTCATCGGCAGATAATAATCCATCATCTTTTTCAGATCTGGAATGATCTCCGGATGTTTTCTGGCACGCTCAAAAATCTTCTCCACGATCAGTTCCATTCTGGATATCTTTGCAGAGATCTCGATTCCCGGGATCGCATCGTTGCTTTTATGGAGCTTATCAAGATATTCTTTTCCTTTTTCCAGGATTTCCTGCTCCTGCGGCGAGATTTTCTCATGATTTCTAAAATTTTCTTCCCGCAAGCGTTCTTCTTCTCGCTTCTTTTGTTCAAGCGCATTCTGTGTCTGCATATATTGCTGATACGTCTCATTGCTTGTGATCAGACAAGTCTCCTGTGCATCGATATGCCCCTGGCGGAACCACCCTTTGCTGATCATTTTCTGGATATCCTTTTTTACAAATTTTACCGGTTTGCTCACAGCGTCTGAGAGCTGGTCAAAACTGCAGTATGTATGGACATCCAGAGCATCTATATACTTTTGGAAACGTCCCAGTCTGCCAATCTTCTTGATCCCGCCGACTAAAAGTCCTACACCGGACGCAGTTCCTGCTGCCATGATGCCCAATGCGCCAAACAAGACCGGATCTGTCTGTATGGTTGCAGCGATGATGGAAAATGTCAGTGTTCCTATCCCCATACCGCTCGCAAGGATCCCACCAAAGATCGCCATCACAACTCCTTTGGCCTTTCCCCCATAATTTTTCTCATAGAGAACCGCTAGCTTTTTCTTGGTCTCCTCTCTTTTCTGGGCAAGTTCACGCTCCTGCTTTTTCTGTGTCTCAAATGCTCTCGTCCAATTTTTATATTTTCCATCTGCGCCGAACATCTTGTTCCACCCGTCTTTGACCGCTTCGCCTCCGGTATCGACCGCAGAGTTAACTGCCTTATTTACGGTTTCACCCACAGTTTGTTTGATCTCCTGTGTCATCTGCCGATAATCCTTAGAAGAAACTGCTGCGTCGATAATGTCCTTGAGCTTCTCTCCCAATTCACCTAATTCATTAAAGTTTTCATTCATATCTATCCTTAAATATTCCTCCGATCTTTACAGTACAGTCGTTTTTTCTCTAGTATCTCCGTTCTACACTGTCCCATGCAGCCTGATGATCTGTACTTTCTGCAACTGCCTATTATTATAGCGAAGTCATATACAAAAAACAAGGTGGAGTCCTTTGCCTGATCTATGCTATCATTCGTCATATTGATGTACATTGAAAGCATTCCATAAATTTTTTGGCGAGCAGATATCACAAAATACGTGCGATATCTCCGCCCTTATTTATTTTCTGTACTACAGTATAAAAAAATAAAATTACCCATTGAACTTAGCAGACAAAAGTTTTACAATGGTAAAGAGATAAACAGCAACCATTTATAAATGCTGTAATATATGAACGGAGGATAATTCATTATGAAAAAAAAGAATATCGACTGGGGCAGCCTTGGCTTCGGTTATGTACAGACAGATTATCGTTATGTATCTAATTTTAAAGATGGCGCATGGGATGCAGGTGAGCTTACCGCAGATCCGAATGTTACACTCAATGAATGTGCCGGTGTATTTCAGTATGCACAGACTGTTTTCGAGGGAATGAAAGCTTATACGACGGAAGACGGACGTATCGTTACTTTCCGCCCAGACTTAAACGCTTCCCGTATGGCAGATTCTGCAAGAAGACTTGAAATGCCAGTATTTCCAGAAGACCGTTTCGTAGATGCAGTTGTTCAGACGATCAAAGCCAATGCCGCATATGTTCCTCCATATGGTTCCGGCGCTACTTTATACGTTCGTCCATATATGATGGGTACAAATCCTGTTATCGGTGTAAAACCGGCAGATGAATATATGTTCCGTGTATTTACCACTCCGGTAGGCCCATACTTCAAAGGCGGCGTAAAGCCGATCACCATCCGTGTCAGTGATTTTGACCGTGCCGCACCTCATGGAACTGGACACATCAAAGCAGGTCTGAACTATGCAATGAGCTTACATGCGATCGTGGACGCTCACAAACAGGGCTTTGATGAAAATATGTATCTGGATGCCGCTACTCGTACAAAAGTAGAGGAGACCGGCGGTGCAAACTTCCTTTTCGTAACTAAGGATGGCAAAGTCGTAACACCAAAATCTGACAGTATCCTTCCTTCCATCACCCGCCGTTCCCTGATCTACGTAGCAAAAGAATATCTGGGACTGGAAGCAGAAGAAAGAGAAGTATATCTTGACGAGGTAAAAGATTTCGCAGAGTGTGGTCTTTGCGGTACTGCTGCAGTTATCTCTCCTGTTGGAAAGATCGTTGACCACGGCAAAGAGATCTGCCTGCCGAGCGGAATGGATGACATGGGACCTGTTACTAAGAAGCTGCTTGACACTTTGACAGGTATCCAGATGGGACGTATCGAAGCTCCTGAAGGATGGCTGAAAGTGGTAGAATAATTGCCTCCGACTATAGGATCGATAATATAAAAAATAGATATCGATGAATATAGAAAGGGCGAAAGCTGTGATCAATCCTAGCTTTTCGCCCTTTCGTTTTTCTTTATTTTTTTCTTTCGTATTTTACGAACTGATACTCCAGATCAAAGTAAGTCTGCTCATCACTCTCTGCTGTGATCTCCCACGCTTCATCTGCATCCAGATCTGGGAAAAAGCTGTCTGCTTCATACGCAAAGTCAATCTTGGTCACATGAGCAGTATCGCAATATGGGATCATCTGCTGATAAATACTGTCTCCACCGATGCAGTATACATCCTCTGTTGGATATTTTTTGATCTCTTCGAGGGCTTCTTCGATGCTATGCACCACGATCGCTCCCTTTGCGTCGTAGTCTGGATTCTTTGTGATCACAATGTTTGTTCTGTTTTTCAGCGGAAGACCGTTTGGAAAACTTTCTAACGTCTTTCTTCCCATCACTACCACTTTTCCAGTCGTTTCCTCGCGAAACATTTTCATGTCTGCTGGAATGCTCACCAGAAGACGATTGTCTTTGCCGATCGCCCAATTTTTGTCTGCTGCTACGATAATATTCATAGTTTTAGTTCTCCTCTCATTTTGTCCTTACTTTTATCTCTGATCTTGTTTCTCTTATTTTAAATTGCTACAGGAATGTTTTTGATCTGTGGCCATGTCTCATAGTTTTCCACGATCAGGTCATCTGTTGTGAACTGATAGAAGTCTTTAACCTCTGGATTTAGTTTTACGATCGGTGCCGGATAAGGTTTTCTCTTGATCATTTCTTTTATGACCGGGATGTGTCTGTCGTAGATATGGCAATCCGCTACCACATGAAGCAGTTCTCCCGCTTCCATGTCACACACCTGTGCGATCATCATAAGTAAAAGGGAATACTGGCATACGTTCCAATTGTTTGCTGTCAGAATATCCTGTGATCGCTGATTGAGGATCGCATTTAATGTCAGTTTATCATTTCCCGGTGTCTGTGTCACATTAAATGTCATGGAATATGCACAAGGATAGAGGTTCATCTCATGCAGGTCCTGGTGCACATAAATATTCGTCATGATCCTACGGCTGAACGGATTGTTTTTCAGATCATAGATCACGCGGTCTACTTGGTCCATCATTCCTTCTTTGTACTGGTGTTTTACGCCAAGCTGGTATCCATATGCTTTTCCGATAGAGCCGTTTTCATCTGCCCAGCTATCCCAGATGTGGCTGTTCAGTTCATGGATATCGTTAGACTTTTTCTGCCAGATCCATAAAATCTCATCCATCGCGCTTTTCAAGGCAGTGCGTCTTAATGTCATTGCCGGAAATTCTTTGCGCAGGTCATAGCGGTTTACCACTCCAAAGTTCTTGATCGTATAGGCCGGTGTTCCGTCCTCCCATACTGGACGTACTTTTTCTCCCTCTGTGCTTGTGCCGTTTTCTAAAATATCCTCACACATTTTGATAAAGACATCATCTGCATAACTCATTTTCTTTTCTCCTCTCTGTGTTCTTCTATATTTATCTTAAACTTTCTCGTGTAAAAGCCATAGTTTCTTTTCAAGACATTGAAATTCTACTTTGTGTACATCGCCGCAGTATTCTCCATCTGCATGGAGTACCATTGGCGTATTGGAGATCAGCTGAAAGCTTTTTGATTCCCGGATCATAAATTCAGGAATTATGCGTTGCTTCCCTGCTACCAATACTGGCAGTAATAAAAAGGTCTTCCATTTCGGCAGCCCAGAAGCACTGCTTAGTGAAAGTTTTCCATCATAAGGGGATGCCTTCGGTGCCATCGGCACTCCTCCGCCTTCGGTCGGTACATTCATCGCTGCCACAAAGATTGTTTTAGGAAGCAGATATTTTTTCCCCTGGTCCGTCAAAATTTTTATATTTCCAGTTTCCATTGTAAACAGAGACTGTACTGTTAGTATTAAATAGGTAAGTTTTCCTAAATGGAAGCGGTTTAATACTTTTTTTATACGGGAGTGCAGAGCTTTTTTGCAGACGATCGCATCCATTCCGATCCCTGCGCTGATTCCGAAGATCCTTGGCTTTTCGCAGTCTTCCCATCGTACTTGCCCCAGATCTATCCGCATCAGTTCTTCGCCTTTTTGGTCTTTTTTGATATATCTGCAGATTTGGCGCAGGCTTTCTTTCGGTTCTTTAGGAAGGTTCAGGTTTCTGCCAAAGTCGTTTCCGGAGCCTGTTGGGATCACGCCCATGCGCACTCTGTCAAAATCTGTGATTCCATTCAGCACTTCGTTGATCGTTCCATCTCCGCCGACCACGATCAGATAAATGGGACTATTTCCCTGCATTTGTGAGATTTGGGTGGCTAAAGCTGTCGCATGCCCTTCGTATCGGGTCATATGTGCTGTATATTGGATCTTATATTTTCGGAGCAGTCTTTGTGTTTCCATCCATACGCGATGTGCTTTTCCAGTTCCTGCTCCATTATTTACAATCAATTGTATCTTATTCATATCATTTTTCCTCATTTGTCTGA
>CAZSTD010000102.1:0-9241 GCA_964609645.1 uncultured Blautia sp. | reverse complement strand
CAGAGGTGATAAGAAGGATCGCAGAGCTTCCGAATCTGGAGATCGAAGGGCTGTTCACACATTTTGCAAGGGCAGACGAGTACGATAAGAGCCCTGCTGTGATCCAGCTCCAGCGCTATCTGAAATTTGCGGAGCTTTTGGAGGCAAACGGTGTGAAAGTGCCGATCCACCATTGCTCCAACAGCGCAGGGATCATCCGTATGCCGGAGGCGAACTTAAATATCGTGCGCGCTGGCATCACGATCTATGGGATCTATCCTTCGAATGAAGTGGAGAGGGATATCGTAAAGCTGTCCCCGGTCATGGAGCTAAAAAGTCATGTCACATATGTAAAAGAGATCGAACCTGGCACAGCCGTCAGCTACGGAGGTACGTTCGTAGCTAAGGAAAGAATGCGGATCGCCACGATCCCGGTGGGATATGCAGATGGATATCCAAGACAGCTTTCCGGCAAAGGCTGGGTGCTGATCCATGGAAAAAAAGCGCCGATCCTTGGACGTGTGTGTATGGATCAGTTTATGGTGGACGTGACTAAGATCGAGGACGTGCACAAGGGAGATGAGGTCACACTGATTGGCAAAGACAAGGATGCTTGTATCAGTGTGGAGGAGATGGGAGATCTCTGTGGACGTTTTTCCTATGAGTTTATCTGCGATATCAGTCCACGTGTGCCGAGGATCTATATCAAAGACGGAAAAGAAATAGAAATGAGCTGAAAAAGAATTCAAGCCACGCATATGTATACACGAGAAAAAGATGGAAATACTTTATCTTAAAACAAGGTTTCCTTTGGAGGCCGAAAAGAATCGGAGTGTGAATTGTGTGGTAATTAAACGAGGGGATATTTTTTATGCGGATCTTCGCCCTGTTGTAGGGAGTGAACAGGGAGGCATCCGCCCGGTACTGATCATCCAGAACAATGTTGGAAATAGGCACAGTCCTACCGTGATCTGTGCTGCGATCACATCGAAGATGAACAAGGCAAAGCTGCCGACACATATCGAGATCGACTCGGGGCTGTACGGGATCGAAAAGGATTCTGTGATCTTATTGGAACAGCTTCGAACGATCGATAAACGAAGGCTGAAAGATAAAGTATGCCATTTGGACGATGCGATGCTTGACAAAGTAAACCATGCGCTGGAGATCAGTCTGGAACTTACTTTCTGAACGTATTTTGAGAGGTTTATACCTTGACGGATAATAGAGAAAGTGATATATTTTACCAGTAACTATGCGTTTTCATTCATTAAAGGAGATTGATCGATACAATGGAAGACGGCAGTAGTATGCCCCTTTGGGGCGCATTGGTTCTACTGATCTTACTGTGGCTGAATGGGATCTTTTACGGATTCGCGGCTGCACTGAGAAATATAAGTGAGAACGATACACGAAAAAAGGCAGAAGAAGGCGATAAAAAGGCACAGATGTTGCTGACGCTGATCGACAGACCTGCACAGTTTATCAATGTGATCCCCCTGATCGCTATGTCCTGTGGGATCTGTTTTGGTACTTTTTTAGTGCCTTGGGCAGCGAAGGTGTTTGACTCTTACATAAAACATACACCTGCACTGATACTGGTCCTTGTATTATGTGTGATCTTACTTGCCGGGCTTGGAATCCTTACTTTCCGCCGGGTGGGTACGTATTATCCAGAAAAATATGCTTATCGTTATCTGAAGCTGGTGCATTTCTGGGTGAAATTGCTGAGCCCTTTTACTATGTTTGTCACATGGATCGCCAGGATCGCGGCGATACCTTTCGGTGTGGAGTTTAACCGGACGGAATTGGCAGTGACAGAGGAGGAGATCATTTCGATCGTGGATGAGGCCCATGAGCAGGGCGTGATCGAGGAAAACGAAGCGGAGATGATCCAGAATATCATATCGTTCAATGAGACAGAGGCTCATGATATCATGACGCACCGGAAGAATGTGGTCGCGTTTGATGAGGAGATCCTGCTGAAAAATATGATCGATACTATGCTGGAGGAAGGAAATTCACGCTATCCAGTCTATGAGGAAAATATTGACAATATCAAGGGAATCGTTCATTATAAAGATGCACTGAAATTTATGACACAGAATCCGTGGGCGAAATTTAAGCCGCTCAAGGAGCTTCCGGGGATCATAAGGCAGGCATCCCTGATCCCAGAGACAAGAGGGATCGGAGATCTTTTCCACACCATGCAGGCGAAGAAGATCCATATGGCAGTGGTCGTGGATGAGTATGGACAGACTGCCGGGATCGTTACGATGGAGGATATCCTGGAGGAGATCGTGGGAGACATCCTGGATGAGTACGATGAGGATGAGATCACGATCCGCACGCAGAAGGATAATACGCTGATCATTGACGGATTGGCTTATCTGGAAGATGTCGAAAAGGAGCTGGAGATCGACTTTGGGGATGTAGAATTTGAGACCCTGAATGGTTATCTGACTAATATCCTGGGACACATTCCTTCCAAAAAGGACATCGATACGACAGTCAAGGCGATTGGATATTGTTTTACAATCTTATCGATCGGAAATAAAACGATCGGTAAAGTGAAGGTGGAAAAAGAGAAAGAAAAATATAATTTTTAACAAAAGGAGAAGAAGTATGTCAGGACATTCAAAATTTGCGAACATTAAGCATAAGAAAGAGAAAAACGACGCCAAAAAGGGAAAGATCTTTACTGTGATCGGACGTGAGCTGGTTATGGCTGTCAAAGCTGGCGGCCCGGATCCAAGCAACAACAGCAAACTTCGTGACGTGATCGCGAAGGCGAAAGCAAACAACATGCCGAACGATACGATCGAACGTGGTATCAAAAAAGCAGCAGGCGCAGACTCTGCAGACAACTACGAGAAGGCAGTATATGAAGGATATGGCCCGAACGGTGTAGCGATCATCGTAGAAACTCTGACTGACAACAAGAACCGTACAGCAGGTAACGTGCGTAACGCATTTACCAAAGGTAACGGAAGCATCGGAACACAGGGATGCGTTTCTTTCATGTTCGATCAGAAGGGACAGATCATCATTGACAAAGAAGAGTGCGAGATGGATGCTGACGAGCTGATGATGACTGCACTTGACGCAGGCGCAGAAGATTTCAGCGAGGAAGAAGACAGCTTTGAAGTGATCACAGATCCGGATGATTTTGGTGCAGTGCGCGAAGCTTTAGAGGCAGCAGGTGTGCCGCTCGCAGAAGCACAGGTTGCTATGATCCCGCAGACATGGGTAGAACTCAGCGATGAGAAAGCGATCAAAGACTTACAGAAAACATTAGATCTGCTCGATGACGATGACGACGTAACAAACGTATGGCATAACTGGGACGAGTGATCCACAATGACCTCTTTTGGTATGACTAATGTCTACAAAGGAGGTCATTTTTATGTTATAAAACAAACCTAAGAAAGAAAGCATACGCGTTTCCCGTGAGATTGATCAAGAGGGAGATGACAGTGATGAAGTAAAATGTGAATTTTAGGAAAGTATGCGATGCATCTTTTTTAAAATAAATAACAAGGAGGAAAAGGAAGATGAAGATTTCAGTGGTAGGAAGTATCAACATGGATCAGACTGTGACAGCCGAGCGGATTCCGCTCAAGGGTGAAACACTTCACGGAGATTCGATCAGCTACATCCCAGGCGGAAAAGGCGCGAATCAGGCAGTGGCCATGGCGAGACTTGGAGCAGATGTGGAGATGTTCGGCTGCGTAGGAGATGACAGCAATGGACAGGCTCTGATCGATAATTTAGCAGCGAACGGAGTAAAGACAGGAAACATCCGTAAGATCGCAGGTGTACCGACTGGTCTGGCGATCATTACCGTCGGCGAGAATGACAATACGATCATCGTAGTTGCAGGTGCGAACGGCAGAGTAGACCGTGAGTACATTGACAGCATCAAAGAAGACTTATTAAAGTCTGACTATGTCGTGATGCAGCATGAGATCCCAGCTGAGACCGTAGAGTATGTGACAGACCTTTGTCATGCAAATGGGATCAAGATCGTTTTAAATCCAGCTCCGGCAAGAGAAGTAAAAAGAGAGATCTTAGAGAAAGTAACATGGCTCACACCGAATGAACATGAGGCGAAGATCTTATTTGGAGCAGATACAAACACAGAGGAATTATTGAAGACATACCCGGAGAAACTGGTGATCACACTTGGTTCTAACGGTGTGGCAGCAGCGAAGAAAGACGGAACGATCGTTCACGTACCAGTCCGTCCTGCAAAGGTTGCAGATACAACAGGTGCCGGAGATACTTTAAACGGTGCATTTTGTACTATGCTTGCTGAGAATGCAGATGTAGAGACAGCGCTTCGCTTTGCAAATACAGCAGCAAGTCTTTCCACAGAGAAATTCGGTGCACAGACAGGTATGCCGACCAGAGAAGAAGTGGAGACAGAGTTAAAGAAATAAGGAGTCACAAAGAAAGCTGTAAAGCGGTGACAAATATCATCCTGCAGTCTGGCTGTATTTTCGGATAAAAACAAAAAAACTGGTCACAAAAGACGGTGAATAAAAAATAAAAAATGATACATAATACCTCCAGGAGTAAAATCTTTGGAGGTATTTGTATGTGTAGATCAGAAAGATCAGGATATGAACAAGTAGAGCAAAAAGAAGATTCTGCCGTTGGACAGGAACAGGAGCTAAAACAGCAGGACAGCCAGAATGAGCAGATCAAAGAGATGGGGCAGGTGGTTTTGGCGGGTAATTCCAGGAAACACAAGGTAGAGCTCTTGACGATCATCGGAGAAGTGGAGGGACACGAGTCTGCTCCTTCACATTCTAAAACAACCAAATATGAGCATGTACTCCCCAAACTTGCGGTCATTGAGGATGACGAGGAGATCGAAGGTCTTTTGATCCTCTTAAATACAGTGGGCGGAGATGTGGAGGCGGGACTTGCGATCGCAGAGATGATCGCGTCTTTGAGCATCCCTACGGTGTCGTTGGTACTTGGCGGCGGTCATTCCATCGGAGTTCCCATGGCAGTTTCTGCCGATTACTCTTTCGTAGTGCCAAGTGCGACGATGGTCATCCATCCGGTACGCTCGAGCGGGATGTTTATCGGGGTGGCGCAGACTTACCGGAACATGGAAAAGATCCAGGACCGCATCACAGCTTTTATCTCAGCGCATTCCCATGCGACACAAAAACGGCTGGAGGAACTGATGCTGGATACCACACAGCTTGTCAAGGATGTGGGTACGATGCTGGAAGGCACAGAAGCAGTCAAAGAAGGGTTGATCGATGAGGTTGGCGGGATCAAGGAAGCGCTGGCAAAATTGTACGAATTGATCGAACAGAAATAAAAAAATCTTCTGGCGCAGACCGTGATAAAAACTTGTAAAATTTAGGATAAATATGTAAATCCGCTCTTGCCATATCTTGATTTTTGGCGTATTATAATAATCCAAGGTACATTATTGGCGAGGAGGAAGATCATGTATAAGATTTTAAAAACTGAGACACTGGCAACTAAGATTCATCTCATGGTTGTACATGCACCACGTGTTGCAAGCCATTGTCAGCCAGGACAATTTATTATTGTGAAGATAGATGAAAAGGGTGAGAGAATCCCGCTTACGATTTGTGACTATAACCGCGAAGAAGGAACAGTTACGATCGTATTCCAGGAGATCGGAACATCTACCATCAGAATGTCTGAACTGAAAGAAGGAGATTCTTTCCGCGACTTCGTAGGACCTCTTGGATGTCCTTCTGAATTTGTAAGCGAAGATATCGAAGAATTAAAGAAAAAGAATATCGTATTCGTTGCCGGCGGTGTTGGAGCAGCACCGGTTTACCCACAGGTAAAATGGCTGAAGAAACGTGGGATCACAGCAGATGTAATCCTCGGATCTAAGACTAAGGATATGGTGATCCTTGAAAAAGAACTTTCAGAGGTTGCAAACCTTTACGTTACCACAGACGATGGTTCTTATGGACGCGCAGGTATGGTTACAAAAACTCTCGAAGATTTAGTGACAAACGAAGGCAAACATTATGATGTCTGCGTTGCGATCGGACCGATGATCATGATGAAATTTGTTTGCGTTCTCACTAAGAAGCTGGAGATCCCTACAGTTGTCAGCATGAACCCGATCATGGTTGACGGAACTGGTATGTGCGGTGCTTGCCGTGTACAGGTTGGAAACGAAGTTAAGTTTGCCTGCGTAGACGGACCAGAGTTCGACGGACATCTTGTGGACTTTGATCAGGCTATGAAGAGAAGCCAGATGTACAAGACACAGGAAGGACGTGCACTTCTGAAACTTCAGGAAGGCGATACTCATCACGGCGGATGTGGAAACTGCAGCGATGATGAAGACGCAGAAAAAGCAAAAATGTTAAAGAGAGTTCCTGTAAGAGAACAGGATCCGAAGGCACGTGCAACGAACTTCGAGGAAGTCTGTCTCGGATACAATCAGGAAGAAGCAATGGCAGAAGCTCAGAGATGTTTAGGCTGTAAGAAACCGAAATGCGTAGAAGGCTGCCCGGTATCTGTCAACATTCCTGGATTTATCGAATATATCAAAGCAGGAAACTTTGAAGAAGCATATAAAGTGATCGGTGTATCCTCTGCACTTCCGGCTATCTGTGGACGTGTGTGCCCGCAGGAATCCCAGTGCGAAGGTAAATGCGTACGTGGTATTAAAGGCGATGCGGTTGCGATCGGTAAACTTGAGAGATTTGTTGCAGACTATGCTCTGGAACATGACATCAAACCGGTAGGCGCAGAAGCAAAGAACGGACACAAGGTTGCAGTGATCGGTTCCGGTCCTTCCGGACTTACCTGTGCAGGTGACCTTGCGAAAGCTGGTTATGATGTAACAGTGTTCGAAGCACTCCATGAACTTGGAGGTGTTCTTGTTTACGGTATTCCGGAGTTCCGTCTCCCGAAAAAGAAAGTCGTAAAGAAAGAGATCGAGAAAGTTAAAGAGTTAGGCGTTAAATTTGAGAAGAACGTAGTTATCGGAAGATCCATCACGATCGATCAGCTGATCGACGATGAAGGATTTGAAGCGATCTTTATCGGATCTGGCGCAGGTCTTCCTGTATTCATGGGTATCCCAGGTGAGACTGCAAGTGGTGTATTCTCTGCAAACGAATACCTTACAAGAAGCAACCTGATGAAAGCGTTCGATGATTCTTACGATACTATGATCGCAGCAGGAAAGAAGGTTGCAGTTGTCGGCGGCGGTAACGTTGCTATGGATGCTGCAAGAACTGCTTTAAGACTTGGTGCAGAAGTACATATCGTATACAGAAGAAGCGAAGCTGAGCTTCCGGCGAGAGCAGAAGAAGTTCATCACGCAAAAGAAGAAGGAATCATCTTTGACCTTCTTACAAATCCGAAGGAGATCCTTGTAGATCAGAACGGCCATGTAAACGGCATGAGAGTTGTGAAGATGGAACTCGGCGAGCCGGATGCATCCGGAAGAAGACGTCCGGTTGAGGTTGAGGGATCTGAGTACACAATGGATGTAGATACTGTTATTATGTCCCTTGGTACTTCTCCAAACCCACTGATTTCCCGTACAACAAAGGATCTGGATATCAACAAGAGAAAATGTATCATCGCAGAAGATGAAACTGGTAAGACCTCCAAAGACGGCGTATATGCCGGCGGTGATGCGGTTACTGGTGCAGCTACAGTTATCCTTGCAATGGGAGCTGGTAAAGCTGGTGCGAAAGGTATCGATGAATATCTGAAAAACAAAAATAACTAAGGATCATAGGAGGTCTCCCGGCTGAATGACAGTCGGGAGGCTTTTTTTGTCCCAACTTCAAATATTGTAAACTGAAATTGAGTGTGCTATAATATCTGAGTGATATCATCTCCACGGGGTAGGGTGGAAGCTGACATCACCGAGAGAGGACACAAAGAAAAGGAATCGGTTTTATGATAGTGGTGTATTTAATTTTATTAGCTGTCATACAAGCTGTGACAGAATTTCTTCCAGTCAGCAGCTTGGGACATCTATGCGCGGCAGAATCGTTTTTGGGCATCGGACATGAGACAGGGCTTTTGCTTGAGACCATGCTCCATCTGGGAACGGTCGCTGCCATTATTTTTCTTTTTAAAAAGGATCTGAAGCGCATTGGGATCGAATTGCTGGGAATGTTTCTGGATCTGATCGGGAATTTAAATCTGTATATCCATAATAAAAGGAAAGGTACAGATCTTAAGTATGCGCGGATCGTGACAGGGACGTACCGTAAACTTACAGTTCTTCTGTTGATATCCATGATACCGACAGCACTTTTGGGGATCACATCCAGGAGATTAGCGCTTTTGGCGGCAGATACGCCGATCTTTTCCGGTATCGGATTTCTGCTTTCAGGAATTTTGCTGTTGGTCACGGATCTGAACAGATCTGGTGGGACTAAGGGGCCGAAGGAAGCATCTTATGACAGTGCAATGTGGATCGGGATCTGCCAGGGACTTGCTGTTTTTCCGGGCATCTCAAGAATGGGATTTACGATTTGTGCGGCGCTTCTGTGCGGTTATAGCCGCAAATTTGCGGTGCGTTTTTCTGTATTTATGAGCTTGCCTGCGATCATAGGCGCTTTTTTTACGGAGATTGGATACTTTGCAGTCCCTGAGATGACGGCAGGTCTTGGCGCTGCCTTTGTCTTTGCGGCAGTCATTGCCGGATTTGTGGGATGCCTTGTGATCCGAAATATGCTTTCGTGGGCGCAGAAGGTTGAACTGCGCTATTTTGCGTATTATTCATTTGCCGTGGGAATCATCACACTGGCGATTATATTTGTTTAGGAGGGAATATGGCAGCATCAAAGAGTAAAAATACCGGACGTACAAAGAAGAACAGTAAAGCAAAGACTGCTGCTGTACAACAAGCACAATCCGGGAAATTTCAGACAGAGATCATTGTTCTGGTGATTTTTGCGGCCAGTGTGATCCTGATGGCAAGTAACTTTGGAATGGGCGGTTTTGTGGGAGATGCGATCAGCAACTTCTGCTTTGGAGTGATGGGTCTGATGGCTTACCTTTTTCCAATCGTATTTTTCTTCGGAGCAACCTTCCTTTTGATGAACAAGACGAATCATCTTGCCTATAAGAAACTTGCGGCGGCGTTGGTTCTGTTTCTTTTTCTGTGCACGACTGCACAGCTTCTCACAGATGGATATATGACGAGTACGTCATTGATCGATTATTTCCAACTGAGTGCAGACTATAAAACTGGTGGTGGGATCATCGGAGGTGC
>CAZSTD010000101.1:5305-9307 GCA_964609645.1 uncultured Blautia sp. | reverse complement strand
AGTTGGTGTCATCACCTCTACACACGGGATCCGCGGGGAAGTAAAGGTTTATCCTACCACAGATACAGACAGATTTCTGGATCTGGAATATGTTCTGCTTGACACAGGCAGAGAAAAAAGAAGACTTGAGATTGAGAATGTAAAATATTTTAAGAACCTTGTGATCTTGAAATTCAAGGGGATCAACAATATTAATGATATAGAGATGTACAAACAAAGAGAACTCTGGATCCGAAGAGAAGATGCGCAGGAGTTAGAAGATGACGAGTATTATATCGCGGATCTGATCGGGATGGACGTTGTTCTCGAAGATGGAAGTAAATTTGGAACTTTGAAGGATGTCATGGAAACTGGAGCGAACGATGTCTACATTGTTGAGGATATGAAAGGTGAGGAAGTGCTCCTCCCGGCGATCAAGGATTGTATCCTTGACGTGGATGTAGAGACGAACACGATGACCATACATCTGATGAAAGGATTAATATAAATGAATTTTCATGTTTTAACCCTGTTTCCGGAAATGATCGAAAATGGTATGAATACAAGTATCACTGGACGCGCTATCGCCAAAGGGCTTCTTACCCTGGAGGCGGTGAACATCCGTGATTACGCATTCAATAAACATCAGAAGGTGGATGATTATACTTATGGCGGCGGAGCCGGGATGCTAATGCAGGCAGAGCCGGTCTACCTTGCTTATGAAGCGATTGCAAACCGTACAGCCAAAAGACCAAGGGTAGTCTATCTGACACCGCAGGGACAGGTTTTTAACCAAGCGATGGCCAGAGAGATGGCACTTGAGGAAGATCTGGTATTCCTCTGTGGACATTACGAAGGGATCGATGAGCGTGTCCTCGAGGAGATCGTGACAGACTATGTATCGATCGGAGATTATGTCCTGACAGGCGGAGAGCTTCCTGCCATGGTCATGATGGATTCTATTTCCAGAATGGTCCCGGGAGTTTTGAACAACCAGGAATCCGGGGAGACCGAATCTTTTGCAGGAAATCTTTTGGAATATCCACAGTACAGCCGTCCGGAAGAATGGCATGGAAAAAAAGTCCCGGAAGTTTTGATGTCCGGTCATCACGCAAACATAGAAAAATGGCGCAGAGAACAGTCTATTTACCGCACTGCAAAGAGACGCCCGGATCTGTTGAAAAAGGCGGATCTCACCAATAAGGAATGGAATTATGTGCGCCAGTTGAGAAAACAGTGGAAAGAAGAAGAGGAACAAAAGCAATGAGAACAGCAGATTTTTATTATGACCTTCCGCAGGAGCTGATCGCGCAGGATCCTCTTGAGGACAGAAGTTCTTCCAGACTGATGCACCTGTCAAAGCTGGAGGGAAGCATCGAACATCGCCATTTCACAGATGTTCTGGATTATCTGGAGGAAGGTGACTGTCTAGTCATCAACGATACAAAAGTAATCCCGGCAAGACTTTATGGACATAAAGAGGAGACAGGAGCACTGATCGAGATCCTGCTTTTAAAACGTCATGAAAATGATATCTGGGAATGTCTCGTAAAACCGGGCAAAAAGGCTCGCCCAGGAGCAAAGATCACATTCGGAAACGGGATTTTAAAGGGCGAGATCATTGATATCGTAGAGGAAGGAAATCGCCTGATCCAGTTCCATTATGAAGGGATCTTTGAGGAAATCTTAGACCAGCTTGGAGAGATGCCGCTGCCGCCTTACATCACCCATAAACTGCAGGATAAGAACCGTTATCAGACCGTTTATGCGAAAAACGAAGGCTCTGCTGCTGCACCGACAGCCGGTCTGCACTTTACGAAAGAACTTCTCGAGAAGGTAGAAAAGAAAGGCGTAAATATCGCCCATGTGACACTTCACGTAGGGCTTGGAACTTTCCGCCCGGTAAAAGTAGATGATGTTGAGAGTCACCATATGCACTCAGAATTCTATATGGTAGAGGAAGATCAAGCGAAGCTGATCAACGATACAAAAAAAGCAGGAAAACGAGTGATCGCTGTGGGAACCACGAGTTGCCGAACTCTGGAGTCTGCGACAGGTGAAGACGGGATCATCAGAGCAGGAAGCGGATGGACAGAAATTTTTATCTACCCAGGCTACCGCTTTAAGATGATCGATGTGCTGATCACCAACTTCCACCTGCCGGAGTCTACCCTTCTGATGCTGGTATCCGCGCTGGCTGGAAAAGAAAATATCATGCGCGCCTATGAGGAGGCAGTGCAGGAGAGATATCGTTTCTTTTCCTTTGGAGATGCAATGATCATCGAGTAGTACGTACTTCTTTTTGACTGCTATCATTATAGCATATGTAAGTTATAAATATGCGGCGAAAACTCACTGGCTTGATTGCCTGTGGGAGTGGTCAGTAAAATAACCAGGAAGTGTAAAACCTCCTGGTTATTTTTATGCTATACAGTATGATTTCTTGTTCGATAGGGGTTATCTCAGAAGTTCTTAATGATAAGCTGCGGTAAAGGAGCTTCCCTCGGCAGTCTGGATCCAGGAACTTCTCTCATTGATCTTATTTAAAATGCGGGTGGCTTCCTCCCCTGTGGCAGGGGTTGGCTGATAATTATTGTATCCCGCATAAGCGGCCGAGGAGATAGAACAAGGGATCACATTTGTCACATTGTCTGCCTGCACGCCGTTCTGGTCGATGGTGAAAGTCTGCTGGTAGATCATCGTATCCATATCACTTGGCGCGCTGTTTCCGCCAAAACAGAAATTACCAAGACTGTAAACGATGTTTTTGCCCTTATAAGTCTCGATTCCCTGAAGGACATGTGGATGATGTCCGCATACCAGATCCGCGCCCTCGTCGATCGCCATGCGCCCAAGTGTCGTCTGGTTACTGTCTGGAGTCGTTTCCTTTTCATTGCCCCAGTGGAAGATCACAACGGTCAGTTGTGCACCTTCGGCTTTTACCTTGGCGATATTTTCCTTTAACTGCTGTTCACGTTCCAAATGGTCGTTTAATTCATAAATTCCGACCAGACCGACTTTGACCCCTTTGACATCCATCACGGCAGTTTCCTCATAGCCGAAATGTACGATCCCGGCGTTATCCAGAGCTGTTAAGGTGTCTGTGAAGCTCTGCTCACCGTAATCATGACTGTGATTGTTGGCGGTGTTGACTGCCTCCACAGAACCGTTTGTCAGGATCGCGCTGAAAGAAGCAGGCGCTTTGAATGCAAAAGTCTTATCTGCTCTGGTGTCCAGATCTGTCAAAGTTCCCTCGAAATTTGCGATGGTCAGATCATCTGCCTCGAAGATCCCTTTTACATTTTCGAGGAAATAAGAAGCACCGTGATCCTCGAAATAAGCATTCAGACTGGTGCTGTAATCAAAGGTTTCGTCTGTGCCAAGAGTGCAGTCACCCACAACGCTCAAAGTCAGTGAGACAGGATCTGTGATTGTATTGAGATCCGAAGTATCTGTGGCATTACTATCCGTTTCGGAAGTATTGGTGGCAGATAAGGAATCCTGAGGGGTACTGTCCATGGATACCAGATTATCGGAAGATGATTTCCTGGAGCGGATGGAATTGACACATCCTCGAACTCCGAAGATCAGTAAAAGCAACATTAATAAAGCAACGGCGGCAGTTCCTGCGAGCAGCATCCGCCTTCGTCTTTGCCGATAATATCTTGACTTTCTGTATAATTGTTTTCTTCGTGCAGCAGATTTCCGCCGGGCAGGTTTCTTCTGTTCAGTCATAAAAACTCTCTCTTTCTCTTTTTTCTGTGTTTCTTACTTTTTTATCTCTAATGTTTCGTGTTGCCGCACACTCTTTGCTGTGGTTGCAAAGAGCGCCGGATCGTGGGGATGATCTGCGCAAAAAACAGCAGTATCATCTGTCCCTAAGTATATAGAGAATTCACAGAAACGTCAACAAATACCTCTTTTCTTGAGATTTCTTTTTTGCTATACTGATGGATAGGAAAAATACAATAAAAATACAATAGAAATTACAGATAAAGGGGAAACATATGCTATATATAGGAA
>CAZSTD010000101.1:0-5205 GCA_964609645.1 uncultured Blautia sp. | reverse complement strand
ATAAAAATACAATAGAAATTACAGATAAAGGGGAAACATATGCTATATATAGGAAATCACACGAGTTCCTCCAAAGGATATGCTGCGATGGGACGCCAGATGCTCAAAAACGGTGGAAACACCTTCGCATTTTTTACCAGAAATCCCAGAGGCGGGAAGGCAAAAGAGCTTGATCCGCAGGATATAGAGAAGTTTTTGCAGATCGCTAAAGAGCACAATTTTGGAAAATTAGTAGCACATGCGCCATATACGATGAACTGCTGTGCTGCGAAGGAGGACCTTCGCCAGTTTGCCAGAGAGATCCTCGCAGATGATATGAAACGCATGGAGGCAGTACCGGGAAATTATTATAATTTTCATCCGGGCAGCCATGTGGGACAGGGTGCAGAAATTGGGATCGCAAAGATTGCAGAAATTTTAAATGAAGTTCTCACTAAGCAGCAGAGTACGACCGTTCTGCTGGAGACTATGTCAGGAAAAGGCAGCGAAGTCGGAAGAAATTTTGAGGAACTGTGTCAGATCATCGACCAGGTGGAACTAAAAGAGAAACTGGGCGTCTGTCTGGATACTTGCCATGTCTGGGACGGAGGATATGATATCGTTCATGACCTGGATGGTGTGCTTGCTGAGTTTGATGATGTGATCGGACTGGAACGGCTTAAAGCGATCCACCTAAACGACAGCATGAATCCGCTGGGAAGCCACAAAGACCGTCATGCGAAGATCGGTGAGGGTGAGATTGGGCTGGAAGCTCTGGTAAGAGTGATCACTCATCCGGCACTGAGAGGAATCTCATTTATTTTGGAAACACCGAACGATGACGAAGGATGGGCAAGAGAGATCGCGCTTCTCAAAGAAAGATACGAAGGGAAAGAAAGATAATGAAAACACTGATCTTTAACGGATCTCCGAGAAAGAATGGAGAAACTTCTTACATGATAGAGACTTTGCAAAAGACCTTGGGCGGAGAATGTAAAGTTGTAAACGTTTATACGGCAGATATCCATCCGTGTATCGACTGCAGATGGTGCTTCACTAATGAAGGATGTGTGATCAAAGACGAATGGCAGGAGATCCTTGCCTATATTGAGGAATGTGACCACATTATCCTGGCATCGCCGATATATTTCGAGGAGATCACAGGAATGCTCCTTGCAGTGATGAGCAGGATGCAGACTTATTTTTCAGCGAGATATCTGCGAAAGGAGGATCCGGTTCCGAAGAAGAAAACAGGAGGGATCTTGTTGGCTGCGGGAAGCTTTGGACCGCGCGAGAAAGCGGAGAGTACGGCGCAGATGCTGCTTCGACAGATGAATTGTGAGAGTATCGCCACGGTATATGCTGATCGCACAGACAAGGTTTCCATACGGGAAAGAGCGGAGATCCAGGAGGAGATCCACAGTCTCGCAGAGAAACTAAAACAGTCAGAGGAAAAATAAGCAAAAGAACCAAAAAACGAAGCAAACCGACAAAAACGAACAAGTATGATGATAAAAAACAATGAAAGGAAAAAAGGATGAAGAAAATAAAATATTTTTTACTCGCAGGAATGATGCTTGCATCGGTTTCACTCGCTGGATGCGGTGAGAAAGCGGAAGATGATATTACGAATACTGAGATTTATGAGGAAGAATTACAGCCTCTTACAGAAGAAGAACTGGATGCGATGGATGTGGAAGATTCCGAAGAAGATATGACTCCGATCGATGATCCGGAGGAAGAAGTAGAGTAATAAGAAAAACAGACAAGGAATATCAGCCCCAGAGGGTTATGGATCATCCCTGTCTGTTTTTTGTTTGACTTGATAGGAAAATTTTGCCCTATCGAATGGACCTTAAGAAATAAATCTTAAATGAATCTTAGGAAAGAACCTCATTCTTTAATTCTTCACCGTTCATGAATGCTTTGGCATTCTCCATTGTGGTTTCTGCAATGTTCGTCAGAGCTTCTCTGGTGAAGAATCCCTGGTGGGAAGTGATCATAACGTTCGGGAAGGAGAGGAGTCTTTGTACGATAGAACTCTGCAGGATACGTTCGGACATATCCTCGAATACAAAGTCCGTTTCTTCCTCATAAACGTCCAGACCAACGGCAAAGAATTTGTGATCACGGATACCTAAGATCAGATCATCTGTCTTGATCAGACCGCCGCGGGAGGTATTTACAAGGATCACGCCATCCTTCATTTTGCTGATCGTCTCCTCGTTGATGATGTGCTTAGTCTCCTCTGTGAGCGGGCAGTGAAGACTGATCAGATCACTGGAGTTGAGAAGCTCATCTAAGGATACATACTCCAGATAATCCAGGCTCTTATTCGGGAAAAGATCATATGCGATCACTTTCATACCGAACCCTTTGCAGATCTTTGCCATCGCCTGACCAATCTTTCCGGTTCCAATGATGCCAGCTGTTTTGCCATAGAAGTTTAATCCCATCAGACCGTTTAACGCGAAATTATTCTCTCTGCATTTGATATAAGCTTTATGTGTGTGGCGGTTTGCAGTAAGCGCCAGAGCCATCGCATGCTCGGCAACTGCTTCCGGTGAATATCCCGGAACGCGCAGGACCTTCATTCCAAGTTTGTGGGCTGTCTCGAGATCGACATTGTTGTAGCCTGCACAACGCATCAGGATCAATTTTACGCCCTGTTCGTGAAGCAGATGGATGATCTGTGTGCCAAGGTCTGCATTTACAAAAGCGCAGATCGCTTCATAGCCATGTGCAAGGGAAGCAGTGTCCTCATGGATATTAGCTTCTGTAAATTTGATCTCGATTCCCGGGTAGGAGGGAAGCAGCTTTTCGAAAAATTCCTCGTCGTAGTTTTTTGTGCCATAAAATAAAATTTTCATAAATGTTAGCTCCTCTCTGGTAAAATATATATCTGTATGATATACTCACCGTGGTGATTATAAACGATACGGGATAAAAAAGAAAGAGTATATTAGATAAAAATTATCAAGTATTCAAAAAAGTACAAAAACAGTTAACATTAAAAAGGTGTCCCGAAGATCGTACATAAAAGATTCCAAATATAAATGATCCGAAAAGTGATCAACATAAGATAAAAGTAGTATGTGTGGAGGAGGAAAACACTATGCAGGAAGTATATGTAAACGGAAATGAATTTGAAAATATTGAGGAAGTCTTAGAGTACTTAAATGATGAACTTGGACTGCACGCGGGCAGTGTCAATGATCTCTATGATGTACTTGCAGAGGTCAGTGATGATGTAAAGATCACGATGGATATGTCACAGGTGACAGACGATGACTTAGTGGAAGCGATGGAGCGAATGGTGGAAGCAATGGGAGATGCAGCCAGAGAGAGCGATTATCTGGAAATCTCCTGTGTAGAATAAGAACAAAACAAGAACCCCGCAGATTCCTGAAAAAAGGATACTGTGGGGTTCTTTTGTATTTCCTGCGCTGCAAAAATTTACTCTGAACCTGTTGTGCTATTTTCCAAGAGAATACAGATCCTCATAAAACTTCGGATAGGAGATGTTTACACAGTCTCCGTCCTGAATCGTGAGTGTACCGTCACAGACCGTACCTGCCACAGCGAAGGACATAGCGATGCGGTGATCCAGATAAGAATTGATCTTAGCGCCATGGAGTGGCTTTCCGCCGTGGATGATCATACCGTCGTCTGTCGGCTCGATATCCGCCCCCATACGTTTTAATCCTTCTACGACAACTGCGATACGATCGGATTCTTTTACCTTGAGCTCCTGAGCATCTTTGATCACGGTCGTTCCCTGGGCAAAAGCAGCCATCACTGCGATCATCGGGATCTCATCGATCAGAGTCGGGATAATCTCGCCCTCCACAGTTGTGCCATGGAGTGAGCTGGTGCGGATCAAAAGATCAGCAGTCGGTTCACCGTCTGTACTTACGTTCAGCAGAGTGATATCCGCGCCCATCGCCTTGCATACGCGAAGGATTCCGTCCCTGGTAGGATTGATGCCTACATTTTTCAGAACGATCTCACTGTTTGGGGTGAGAAGACCTGCGGCGATGAAATAGGCAGCAGAAGAAATGTCCCCTGGAACTTTTATCTCGCGGGCATTTAACACAGGTTCTGGCTCAATGGAAGCGGTCGTTCCTTGTGAGGTAACATGTGCGCCCAGATAATTCAGCATGATCTCTGTGTGATTTCTGGAAAGAACAGGCTCTGTCACGCTTGTGATCCCATCTGCATACATACCGGCTAAGAGCACGCAGGATTTTACCTGTGCGGATGCAACAGGCGAATGGTAATGCTGTGCTTACAGTGGTTTGCACGAAATGCGCAGAGGTGCTCATCCGTTATCTTTCAGGCTCACGATATCCGCGCCCATAGAGAGCAGAGGAGTCATGATACGCTTCATCGGGCGAGACTGGATCGAAGCATCGCCGTTTAACTCGCTGACAAAAGACTGTCCCGCAAGGATACCGGAAATAAGTCTCGTAGTAGTACCACTGTTTCCGACATCTAAAATAGCAGAAGGAGCAGATAATCCGTGAAGTCCTTTGCCGTGGACAAGGATCTCAGAGGCATTTCGCTCGATCGTGATCCCCATTTTCTGGAAACAGGAAATGGTAGAAAGACAGTCTGCGCCTTCCAAAAAATGTGTGATCTTTGTTGTGCCCTGTGCGAGGGAACCGAACATCACAGCCCTGTGGGAGATAGATTTATCTCCTGGCACTGTCAGTTCTCCTGCAAGATGAGTCTGTTTTTTGATTTCCATTTCTCTTACACCTACCGTTCGTATACAATATAGTTTCGTTTCTTTAAGAGAGCTGCGCCCTTTTCCATGGAGGTCGCATCATAAAATTCAATTTTGAGGACACCTTCCTCAAACTCGCGATTGTGGATGATCCCGATATTCTTGATACTGATCTTCTCCATCGCAAGGATCGTCGCGATGGTAGCGATCCCGCCTGCCTCGTCTGCGATATCCAAATACAGCACATAAGCTTTTTTGAGCAGACCGCTGTCCACAACGTCGATGGAATCGCGATAATCTCTGGAGTTTGCAAACATCTGATAGAGACTATTGGAGTCCTTGTTATCCACAAAGCAGCGGATCTGCACCAGAAGGCGGATATAGTCATCTAGTACATTGGAAATGTTCTGACTATTTTCCACACAGATCTGCTCCCACATGATCGGGGAAGAAGAAGCAATGCGGGTGATATCCCGGAATCCGCCGGCAGCGATCGT
>CAZSTD010000100.1:0-9342 GCA_964609645.1 uncultured Blautia sp. | reverse complement strand
CAGACGGAATGAAGATATACTTTATAAAGACTGATGGTACAGACATTTCCCATGAGTCGACATCAGAATTGCCACTGGAAGAGTCATCAGAAGCGATATCAGAAACGTCACCAGAAGAATCAGAAGCTGACAGTCCTGTTTTTGCTGAACGCGGTATCCAAATGGAGTGTAAGTATATCTGTCAGAATGCAGAGTCGGAGGGGGTTACCCTGAATGCTTCTATGCTGGGAGGCGAATATGCATTGACCTTCCATGCGGACGGTACCGTAGATTTTGTGATGGTAGGAAATCTGATCTCAGGATTGAAATGGACACAGGATGGAGAATCTTTTTTGATCGATTACTATGGAACTCCAATGGAAGTGACTTTAACAGAAGATGGACTGGATATGAATTATTTTGATGCGATGCTGATACATTTTGTTCCTGAGAATAACGATCAGCCGTCAAAATCTACAATTCCTACGATAATGACGTATGAAGAACTAACTTCTTCTGGTTATGAGGTCTTGAATTATCAGAATGGTGAATTTACCGTGTATGCGTCCAGAGATTACACAGACGGTGAAACTTTAAAAATAGGTGCATTTCGAAATGGAGAACCGATATGGGGATACATTTCAAGCTGTCTGTATGATACGGAGCTGCAGACCACAGATGCCTTCATGGCAGGAACTGCTCAAGATCCTATGATCATCATTTTTAATGCAGAAGAGAGTATGATGATGGTAGATCTGCTGTCCGGTGAGATCATTTGGGAAAAGAGTGTGGAGGAAATTCAGGTAGGAGGATCTCTTACTCATGGCGTGGGAGAAGACGGAACTATCTACTGTGCAGGATATTATGATCTCGGACCAACGGCGATCTCGATGTCTGGTGAAGTGCTCTGGAGGGCACAGCCTCAAGATCCGAATACTTATTGGCCTTATGTGATTGAAGTTCAAGATTCTTATATCTTAGTCGTATATGCGACAGGCACTGAGACGGAAAATGATGTTGTTGCCTATGGATTGGATGGAAGCTGGAAATGGGCTGACAGAAGGAGTGCCTATTGAGCAGATGAATATTTCGAGATGAGGCAATATTAGCGCATATATCGGCCATATCGAAAAAAAGATGGAGTCAAACGAAACGCTAAGTGCTCCGTACATTTATAAATCATATAAAATGTAGAGCACAAAAACATGAAAAAGAAATAAATATAGAAAAAGTAAATTCAAATTGAGAGAGCTGTAAAAAGCCTTGGCCACAAAATTGGTGGTCAGGGCTTTTTTGCAATTGAGATATGTAAAAAAATATGATACACTAAGTACAGTATGTATCTTTTACTAACTATGTATTTTGGACAGGAGCATCGCGCATCACATAAAGTATAAGATGCATCCTTTTAAAACGCTGTAAGGCTATAAATCATGAGAAAAGGAGATATGAATATGGGAAAAATTGCCATTGTCACAGATAGTAACAGCGGCATAACACAGGACCAGGCAAGAGAGTTAGGGGTCAGCGTAATCCCTATGCCTTTTTATATTAACGAGAAACTATACTTTGAAGGGATCACTCTTTCTCAGGAGGAATTTTATGAACGCCTGAAAAATGATGAGACGATCTCTACTTCACAGCCGGGACCGGCAGATGTGTGCGGACTCTGGGATAGGCTTTTGGAAGAATATGATGAGATCGTACATATTCCGATGTCAAGTGGTTTGAGCGCATCCTGCGACACCGCAATGGGCTTGGCAAGAGATTACGACGGAAAAGTTCAGGTGGTGGATAACCAGAGGATTTCTGTCACACAAAGACAGTCAGTTCTGGATGCCATTACTTTAAGAGATGCGGGAAAAAATGCCGCACAGATAAAAGAGGTTCTGGAAGCACAGAAGATGGATTCCAGTATTTATATTACGCTTGATACCTTGAAATATCTGAAAAAGGGTGGTAGGATCACACCGGCGGCTGCTGCGATCGGCACAGTCCTGAATTTAAAACCAGTTCTGCAGATCCAGGGAGAGAAGCTGGATGCGTACTCCAAGACGAGAGGAAAGAAACAGGCAAAGCGCGTTATGCTCAAAGCTATGCAGGATGATTGGAACACTCGTTTTGCAGAGTATGTACAGCGCGGAGAAATGTGTCTGCAGTCTGGATATACTGGAAATCCGGAGGAAGCTTTGGAATTTAAGAAAGAGATCGAAGAAGCATTCCCGGGATGGGAAGTTATACAGCAACCGCTTTCCCTGAGTGTGGCATGTCATATTGGATATGGAGCAGTTGCGATCGCATGCTCAAGAAAAGTAGTTGTAGATAAATAATAAAGAAGCATTTGAGGAGTTAAGGAAATGAAAAAATTGATGGAACAGATGGCGGAAGAACTTTCCGCAGCATTTGAAAAAGCTGGTTATGATCCTTCTTATGGAAAGGTAACCGTATCAAACAGACCGGATCTTTGCGAATTTCAGTGCAACGGTGCGATGGCAGGTGCCAAAGCATACAAAAAAGCACCGTTTATGATCGCGGATGATGTGGTAGCAAATTTAAATGACAGCAAGGTATTTTCTGTGGCTGAGGTAGTAAAGCCAGGATTTATCAACCTGAAAGTAAAAGGTGAGTTTCTTGCAGAATACTTAAAAGAAATGGCAGAGGATGAAAAACTCTCCGTAACAGCAGCTAAAGAACCGAAAACGATCATCATTGATTACGGCGGACCAAACGTTGCAAAACCGCTTCATGTAGGACATCTCCGTTCTGCGATCATCGGCGAGAGCATTAAGAGGATCGGCCGTTATGTGGGACATAAGATGATCGGTGATGTTCATCTTGGAGACTGGGGTCTTCAGATGGGTCTGATCATTACAGAGCTCAAACATAGAAAACCAGAACTGGTTTATTTTGATGATGTGTTCACTGGCGAATATCCAGAGGAAGCACCGTTTACGATCAGCGAGCTGGAGGAGATCTATCCTTGCGCGAGCGGTAAATCCAAAGAAGACGAGGCGTACAAAAACGAAGCACTGGAAGCGACACACCTTCTGCAGCAGGGCAAGCCAGGATATATGGCACTGTGGAACCACATTATGAATGTTTCTGTGACTGACTTAAAGCGCAATTACAATAAACTGAACGTTTCTTTTGACCTTTGGAAAAAAGAATCCGATGCTCAGCCGTATATTCCGGACATGGTAGAAGACATGAAAGAAAAAGGTTTTGCATATATGGATCAGGGCGCTTTAGTCGTAGACGTTAAAGAAGAAAGCGATACAAAAGAGATCCCGCCATGTATGCTCTTAAAATCTGACGGTGCATCCTTGTATACAACCACAGACCTGGCAACGATCGTAGAGCGTGTGAAACTGTTTGACCCGGATGAGATCTTATATGTAGTTGACAAGCGTCAGGAGCTTCACTTTATCCAGGTGTTCCGCTGTGCGAGAAAGACTGGACTTGTAAAGGAAGATACAAAGCTTTCCTTCCTTGGATTTGGAACGATGAACGGCAAAGATGGAAAGCCGTTTAAGACCAGAGATGGCGGTGTAATGCGTCTGGAAACCCTGATCAAAGATATCAACGAGGAAATGTTTACCAAGATCGTTGAAAACCGTAGCGTGAGAGATAAGGATGCGCAGGATACAGCGCAGATCGTTGGACTTTCTGCGATCAAGTATGGTGACCTTTCCAATCAGGCGACCAAAGATTATATTTTTGATATTGATAGATTTACCTCTTTTGAGGGAAATACAGGTCCGTATATCCTCTATACGATCGTCCGTATCAAATCTATCCTGAACCGCTTTGCAGAGGCTGGCGGAGATTTGGAGGCAGGTGCGATCCTTGACCCGATCAACGATAGCCAGAAGAACCTGATGCTTCAGCTCACTGGATTTGGTGCGACTGTGGAAAATGCATTTGAAGAAAAAGCACCGCATAAGATCTGTGCATATATTTATGAAGTATCCAATGCGTTCAACAGCTTTTATCATGAGACCAAGATCCTTAGCGAGGAGGATGAGGCACAGAAGGCATCCTTTATCCAGCTTCTGAAACTGACGAAGAAGGTTCTTGAGACCAGCATTGATCTGCTTGGATTCTCAGCACCGGATAGAATGTAATCTGATTAATTTAAATTAAACAAAAAAGTACCGTGAAGATGATTTGCGGTTAACGAAAAAGGGCGGCATATCCAAAAAGATATGTCGTTCTTTTTGCGTCTTTTATATATGAAATTTTTGCACATAAAATGAGAATGAAATTTTAGAATAAAAAGGATTTTACAAAAAGAACTTTCTCATAAGAACAAAATGTGCTACAATGAATATATATTTCTAAGAATCTATTTTTTATCTTTGACCGCGATTTTTGGCGGTGATCGTATCTGAAATTTTTTTCAATTCTTCTATAAGTTTTTTATAAGTCTTTTTCAAATCTTCTATAAGCTATTTTCAAAGTTGTTGTAATCTGGATAAAAGTGCTGGGGGTGATCTTATTTGAATCTTTCTGGGACAATTTTAAAAGAACGATATTGCATTCTTGAACCGATCGGAAAAGGGGGCGGTGGAAAAGTCTACCTCGCCAGAGACATAGAACTGGGGGTTTTGTGGGCAGTGAAGGAGGTGGATGCTTCTAAGAAAGGAGAAGCCAGGATGCTCCTGAGGCTGACGCATCCTTGTCTGCCCAAAATGCTAGACTATATAGAAAAGGATGGAAAAGCCTATATTGTTATGGAGTATATCCGTGGAAATTCGCTGGGGAAATTATTGCGGGATGGAAAGCACTTTTCCGCAATGGAGATCATCCAATATGGGCTGGAAATTGCAGATATCTTAGAGTATCTTCACACGAGGAGACCACCCGTGTATTACGGAGACCTGAAACCCGACAATCTGATCTTGACAGAGAATAATAGGTTGTATCTGGTCGATCTGGGCGGTGCGGTGAATGGATACAGATATGAGCATAAAAAATGTATAGGCACGCATGGATTTGCGGCACCGGAACAATATGAGGGAAAGGTAAATGCCCAAAGTGACATTTACGGTTTGGGAAAAACGCTGGCAGCTTTGTCTGGAAGGCGGACATTTTTATCTGTGATGCAAAATTTGGCATTTGAGTATTTTATTTTTCGGTGCTGTATGAAAAATCCAAGATTGCGCTTTCTAAATATGGTGTGTGTGCGCAAAAAATTGTCCAAGATTCAAAAGAGACAGGGATACAGTAGAATAAAAAGCGTCTTGCTGGCAGCAGGAAGTGCGGTTTTCTTTGCATTTGTAACAATCCTTGTTATTTTTGGACAAAGGCACGCAGAGATGGGATTTTACGAAAAGCTAACAGCAGTCACTGCATTGTATCATGAGAAAGGATTTCAGGAAGGAAACGTTAAAGAGCAGAAAAAGATCTGCGAAAAAGCAGATAAAATGCTGCGCAGATTGCAAAGTGAATGCAAAGATAGAGAAGATTCAAGAAAAATCTTGCTGCTCCTGGCTATGAACAGTGAGTATCAAGAAGATTATGAAAAAGCGTCGCTTTACTATGAACAATTGCTTTTGTATGAGGAAGATTACAGAGAGGGATATGGAGAGTATGGGATGTTTTTGGTGCGGACCGGGCAAGAAAAGGAAGCGGAAAAATTATGGAAGCAATATAAAAAGAAGAAATTCGATTTGGATGAGAGTACCGGAAGAAATCTTGTGCTGTGGGAGAGGGAGATGACCAAAAATGAAGAAAAGTAAGAAGAACAATCCGAAACTGCTGATGGTCTGTTTTTGCATCTGCGCAGGGATTTTGGCTAAACATAGCGATATTTTGGGGATGCAGATGGGAGGATTTGACATTGAAGTTGGAAATGGTGAGAACTATGAATGGTATTGGGAAGAAGAACAGCAATGGAGCTGGGAGCAGCAGGAATCTCCGATTGATAGCAATGTAGAGAGGGAACCTCAGAGAGAAGAAATACAGCCTTCGGATGATCTTGAATGGAACGGACAGCAGCCTTCTGAGTATTTGCCCGAGGAGACTCAGACAGAACCACAGATTTGGATGACGCTTCCGGAATCAGATGTTGTTTCAGCACCAATCTCAGAGCCGGTTTTTGAGCCGGATTTAGATTCTACATCAGAACCAATGCCTGGATCTACAGCGGAATCCATGTCAGAGTTCTCTCTGACACCGACCCCGACTCCAGCGCCCAGTTTCACCTCGACTCCAAGTCCTAGTCCTACATTGACACCGACAGCGCTTCCGACAAAAAAGCCAAAATCCGCCAAAAAAGATGAAAATGTAGCGAGATCAGAAAAAGATAATACGATAGACTCGAAGGTGGATTTTCGCACAGAGATCAGTGATGTCCTAGTGATCCACGTAACAGCTAAATGTTCGCTGCAGGTGCTTTCCCTTCGGCTAAATGGGGTGGAATGTCCCTGGCATTGGGAGGAAGACAGCATCTATTTGGAAAAGAGTTTGGAGAAAAGCGGGCAAATGTGTGAGAATAAAGTGGAACTTTTGGTGATCGTACAGGGAAATAAACTTGTGAAAATGACACCATGGGTATTTTCTTCATAGACGATTTGCAGAAATGATGCTATAATCCTGCTATGGGCCGAGACCGCATGGAAGTGCTTGAATAGAGTGAAGTGAGGATTAAAAGAGCCCAGTGGATTAGATTAAATAAAACAGGAGAATGATAAAGCATGTATAAAGTAATTTTATTTGACTTAGATGGTACATTGACAGAGTCTGGCGAAGGGATCATGAGATCCGCGCAGTATGCACTGGAAAAGATTGGAAAACCGGAGCCAGAGCTTAACAATTTAAGGGTTTTTGTAGGACCGCCGTTGATCGAGCAGTTTATGGAATACGCACAGATCGATCGTGCGACTGCAGAGACAGCAGTGGAATACTACAGAGAACGATATTCCGTGACAGGTATTTTTGAAAATGCATTGTATCCGGGGATCGAGGAAATGTTAAGCAAATTGAAGGAAATGGGCTATACACTTGCCATTGCTTCCTCGAAACCGGAATTTTATGTGAGAAAGATCATGGATCACTTTGGAGTTGCGCAGTATTTTGCAGAAATGGGAGGAAGTGAGATGGATGGCCGCAGAACAGATAAGGCGGAAGTGATCGAGGAAGTTCTGCGTCGTATGGACATGGGAGAGCACAGAGAGCAGGTGATCATGATCGGAGACAAGGAACACGATGTGTACGGTGCCAGAAAAGCTGGGCTGGAATGCATTTCTGTTTCCTATGGATATGGTACAAAGGAAGAACTGACACAGGCTGCACCGCTGAAGATCGTGAACTCTGCAGAAGAAATCGTAGATTTTTTTGCATAAGCCCTCAGCGGAAGCAAGGCATTGTTTCTAAGATATGGAGGGCAGGATATCCTGTAGGGATCCATTTTGTGATCGCTCAGATCGTTGCGGCTATGGCGATGGCGATCTTTAAAAGAGTTTCAGAAAATCCTGTGGAAATGTATCTGGACCATACGGTTTTCCTTACCGGACTTACAGGGATCTTGGCTATGTTTCCAGCGGTGTTTTTTTACTGGAGAGATCAAAGAAAAAGAGAGATGGCAGGTACATTGCCGATACTGAGCAGAAAAACTCTTCCTCTGAGGGAGACGGGGCTTTTGCTCTTGACAGGCGCAGGATTGGCACAATATGGAAACATTCTTATGCTGCTTTTGCAGGGGGTGATCAGCAGTGAGGCTTACCAGGAGAGTGCTGCGAGGATTACAGAAGGTAAATCCCTCTTTATGATGATCTTCTGGATGGGGATCATTGCTCCGGCAGCGGAGGAGATGATCTTTCGATGGCTGATCTATCTAAGACTTCGGGAGAGTTTAAAGATGCCGATGGCGGCACTTGTATCCGGGTTGATCTTTGGTATCTATCATGGAAACATGACGCAGGCTGTCTATGCGTTGCTCCTTGGAATGGTATTTGCATATATACTTGAAAAGAGTCAAAACTTATACAGCAGTATTTTACTGCATATGGGAGCAAATATCTGGTCTTTGCTGGTCTCGGAATATATGTATAGCTTGCTTTCAATCAAGTATGGACCTTTGGCATTGATTGGAATCTATGTACTGCTTTTGGGAGCTATGGTATATTGTTTGGGGCATTATAGCAGATCGAATAATAAGAGAGACTAGGAACGATACGACAGTCACAGCGTTGGATTGCCAATATAGATACCGATCATAGAATGCGGGAGGATAATGGAATCCGCATCAAATAGCGTAAAGTGCGAGAAAATATAGGATGTAGTTTGTAAGGAGCACAGATAGAATGAAAAAAATGGCACGTCTTGACAAGTTTTTGGCAGATGCTGGGGCAGGTACAAGAAGCGAAGTGAAAAAACTGATACAAAAAGGTAAGGTGCAGATCAATGGCCAGACTGTGAAAAAACCAGAACAGAAGGTGGAAGAGACAGATCTGGTGACATTGGACGGAGAGGTCATATCTGCCGCACCGGAATTTGTCTATTACTTGCTGCACAAGCCAGCCGGCTATGTCAGCGCGACAGAGGATAAAAGAGATAAAACAGTGATGGAACTGGTACCGTCGGATAGGAAAGGGCTTTTTCCTGTGGGGAGACTGGATAAAGATACGGAAGGGCTGCTTCTGATCACGGATGACGGGGCTTTGGCTCATGAACTGCTTTCTCCGAAGAAACATGTAGATAAGAGTTATTATGCAAAAGTTGACGGATGTATGTCACTGGACGATGTGGAAAAGTTTGCAAAAGGGCTGGACATCGGAGAGAAAAATTTGACAATGCCTGCGAAACTGGAGATCCTTTCGGCGAGAGAGTGTGATCCAGCTGAACAGGAAATATATCCATCTGGATGGTGCTCAGAGATCTTGCTTACGATCCATGAGGGAAAATTTCATCAGGTAAAACGAATGACAGAGGCTGTCGGAAAGAAAGTGGTTTATCTGAAACGGATGTCGATGGGGATCTTGTCTTTGCCAGAAAATTTGGCAAAGGGAGAGTGTCGTTTGCTGACACAGGAAGAGGAAGCCGCTCTGAAGGACAGTGTATCTTAAAAAAATAATGCAAATTTTGTAAAAAACCCTCTTTACATGGAGGGTTTTTGTATGCTATACTACAGAAGTTGCGAGTCGTGCGCGTTTATTGCGCATGCAAAAATATACACGTTCGGAGATTCCCACGGATGGTGCCCTGCTGACAGATATGGCAAGGGTCCTTAGGAAGAAGAACCGGACGGAAGAAATTAACCAAAAAGGAGAACAAACATGAGCGTTATTTCAATGAAACAGCTTTTAGAAGCAGGTGTACATTTCGGACATCAGACAAGAAGATGGAACCCTAAAATGGCTC
>CAZSTD010000099.1:7769-9375 GCA_964609645.1 uncultured Blautia sp. | reverse complement strand
TACAGTGTCCTCCTTATTATCCACATTATCATCCTGATCGGAATTGTCATTATCCGTATTGTTGTCTGCGTCATTATCGTCTGTATTCTCTGAATCCGGCATAGTTTCTTTATCCGCAGGCTCTGTCTCTGTGAGATCTTTATCATCTTCTATAGTAGTATCTGTAGTTATATTGTCTGTGTTCAGATCATTTGTATCATCTTTGCTTGTATCATCCTTATCCGTCTCATCCTTGCCCGTTGTTTCATCCGGCATCTTATCCCCGAGATCATCCTCATTTGAGGCAGTATTTTCTGTTTCTTCTTTTTTTGTTTCTTCTTTTACATCTTCATTTTCTGTTTCTTCTTTGGCAGGATCACTTAATGTTTCTTTCTCCTGCTGCTCCTTGTTTTCAGTATCCTCCATATCTATTTCTTCATTCGAAGTCTCTTCATTTTCTTCCGGCAAAACTTCAATCTTATCATCAGCAATACTTGTTACCACTACATGAACATATCCGCTCACAGTTCCTGTTTCTTCATCCCATCCTTCTTCTGCGCTCAGGTCCACACCTTCCGCCGGTGTCAAGATCACCTCACAGGACTGTACCCTCTTTTGAGGAACGTAGCTTCCATCTGCCCACGCTAAAGTTCCGTAATCATTTGCCGGGAGAAGCACATTGGCAAGTGCTGTCGGTTCATCAACTGTAATATTATCCGGAAATACGGAAGCTCTGCTCTCTGTCAGCTCAGAGGAATACGCAGTTACGATCTCTGCTGGAAACTGTCCTCCTACCAGCACTGCTGACAGCGCGATCGCTGTCAAAAATCCAAGATTTCTACCTGTTAATCTATTTTTTTTCTTCATCGTTCTATTTCTATTTGACATTTTCAACACCTCTATGATCAATCTTTGTTTTTATTTGTTTACCTATTTGTAATCGTTTTGTAATATAATTTTTCAACTTTTGTCAAATGAATTATAGCACAATTCTAATTTTTTCGACACCCCTATTTTGTATTTTTTTATGTTGGGAGTAAAAGAAAAGTGCCATCCATTTCCAACCTTGTTTTCTTCTTGATTTTTCATAGGAAATCATGTATATTATCCATTAATATATTTAAAATATTTTTATTCTGTACGGAGTACCTCCAATTGCTCCATACAGCTAAACAAAGGAGTGAACTATATTGGATTCAGGTATCGTTTTTCAAGCCGTTACCATCGTAATTTTAATCGCGCTTTCTGCTTTCTTTTCTTCTGCCGAAACTGCGATGACAACCGTAAACAAGATCAGAATACAATCTCTCGCAGAGCAGGGCGACCGACGAGCTGCTGTTTTGGAAAAGATCATCTCTAATTCTCCCAAAATGCTCAGCACCGTACTGATCGGAAACAATATCGTAAATATTTCGGTTTCCTCGCTCATGACCACCCTTACGATCCAGGTTCTGGGAAATGCATATGTCGGTATCTCAACCGGGATCCTGACTCTCTTGATCTTAATCTTAGGAGAGATCACTCCGAAAAACCTTGCGACCATCCACGCTGAAAAATTAGCGCTCGGTTATGCAAGAGTCATTTATGCACTTATGTTCCTTCTCACACCAGCCGTGTTCATCGTAAA
>CAZSTD010000099.1:0-7669 GCA_964609645.1 uncultured Blautia sp. | reverse complement strand
GTGATCGGTATCATCAATATGAAGGATCTTTTGATCTATCCAAAAGACAAGCCATTTTCCATCCGCAACATCCTCAGAGATCCTTATTTCACCTATGAATATAAGGCAACCGCTGATCTGATGATCGAAATGCGAAAAGCATCTGTCAATCTTGCGATCGTTCTGGATGAATATGGTGCTACTGCTGGTCTGGTCACATTAGAGGACCTTCTGGAAGAGATTGTCGGTGAGATCCGAGATGAGTACGACGAAGACGAAGCGGAAGACATTAAAGAGATCCAGCCTGGCAGAGAATACGTAGTTCAAGGTTCCGCCAAACTGGATGATATCAACGAAGCGCTTCACACCCAGCTTGAGTCTGAAGACTATGATTCCATCGGAGGATATATCATCGAACAGCTCGATTCCCTTCCAAAGGAAGGCCAGTCTGTCACCTCGAAAAATGGAATCCGCCTTGTGGTGGATCTTCTTGATAAAAACAGGATCGAACTTGTCCATATCTGGCTGCCTGAGCAGTCCAGCGAAAAGGAGGAAAAAGAGTAAAAGCCGGGATTCCCGGCTTTTTCTCATATCATCAGCGAAAACTGTTTGACGATCCTACCGATCTCACCAGTCACCGCTTCCACCCCTTTTTCTGTTTCTTTCCAATTTTCTTTCGTGATCCCATCCGCATCCACTGGCACTACGAAAAACTCTGTATCCGGATATACAAGCTGATAATACATCAGCGATCTCCTTGCGTGATAAGTTTTGCAGCACAAGATGGCATGTTTCACGTCAAGGCCCATGGCATCTGTCACCTTTCTGGAATATTGGGCATTCTCATAAGTAAAGGTCGCCTGATCTTCACGCAGGATCTTTTCTTGCGGTACACCATTTTTTATCAAAACATCTCTTAAAAATTCCCATTCTGTCTCATATTCTCCGTTGTAGCGCTCTGCTTTTGCCAAAACTCCAGAAAACTTTTTATTTACGATACTATACTTTCCACTCGGCAGGACAAATGGTGCATAGCCTTTTTTATACAAGTCCGCTGCCTGTTCTGCCATTTGAGGATAGCCATTTCCCGGCACAAATATAATATCTGCACGCTGAGGTTCTTTCTCTGCAAAGACAAATGATTCTGCCTGTTCTAAAAATTCTGTATATCTGTCATTTTTCATTTCCTTCTTCCTCCGTATCTCGAGATTTCAATGTCACATCGTCACATCAAAGTTCTGTTTCATAAAAATATTTTCCACGCAAAGCGTTTCCTAAATTGTAAACTACATCAGCAATTGTATTACCGAGCCCCTGCCTGTCATCCTAAAGTATAATATAACACAGTTCTGCGTTTTCCTAAAGAAGTTCTCACTAAAATCCACACTCAGAGCTCTTTTTATTTTGTCACAATGAGCGTACTGTACCCATCTGAGCGAAGCCGCTGTTCCATATTGATCGCATTTCCAATCTGTTGGTAAGCACCAGTCTGTACTTTATACACACCATCTTCATAGAGCAAAAATGAAGGATAACCCTTTTCCAAAAGTTCATACAGCATTCGGTCTGCATTTTCTTTGTTCCGAAATGCGCCCGTCTGGACTCGATAGTAAAGCGGTTCCTCCACCGTCTCCTCATCCAGCGTACCCAAGATCGCATCTGCAATGCTTTGTGCGATCTTTTCGAGCATTTCATCAAACATCTGATTATCCTGATCGGAATTGATAAATCCCGTCTCGATCAAAAGCGCCGGCATCCTGGTCCTTCGCAGTACCACCAAACCAGGTCTTTCCCTCACACCGATCTCGCGGAATCCCAATTCTCCAAGCGCTCCAACAATATTTTCAGCCATCTGATATTTGATGCCGCTTTTATCATACACTAGCACTTCCACACCATTATACTGGTTGTCTGTGGGACTGCTGTTTCTGTGAAAAGAAATAAAATAGTCCACACCTGCCTTATTTGCAAGCTGCGCTTTTTCAAAAGGAGTCTGATAAACATCCGTCGTTCTCGTATAGGAAACATCAATCCCATTATCTTTTAGGATCTCGCCCACTGCAAGTGTCAATTTAAGATTATCATCCTTTTCCTGACGTCCTTTATATACAGCTCCCGGATCTTGACCTCCATGGCCAGCATCCAGCATGATCGAATATGCCATAATCTTACTCAGCCTTTTTTATTCTTTCCCTATTAAGATATGTTTCCCCGCATATGATTGTGATTCGCGTCACTGACTTCTCCCTGTCTCACCATGTTTTGTCATGATCATATCCATATTTTTCTCTTATTTGTCAGAAATTTATCAATAATATAATAAATTTTTACAAGAATTTTTCATATACTTCTTGACTTCTACGTGTTAAAGCGGTATACTTCAAAAGTCAGAAGATTTATTATTCAACTGTGAATGAAAATAAATATTATTTTTTAGGAGGATATATCAATATGAAAAGAAAAGCATTAGCAATCGCCCTTGTAGCAGCCATGACAACCGGTACCTGTGCAGTTACAGCAAGCGCGGCTGACGGAGACACCTACAATATCGGTATCTGCCAGCTTGTACAGCACGAAGCTCTCGATGCGGCAACTCAGGGCTTCAAGGATGCTCTTACTGAAGAACTCGGCGAAGATGCAGTAACCTTTGATGAACAGAATGCACAGGGTGATTCCAATACCTGTTCAACGATCATCAACAGCTTCGTTTCCAACGGAGTAGATCTGATCCTCGCAAATGCAACACCTTCTCTTCAGGCAGCAGCCGCAGGAACTGCTGATATCCCGATCCTTGGAACTTCTGTCACAGAATACGGCGTAGCTCTTGATCTTGAAGATTTTGACGGCACCGTAGGCGGAAACATTTCCGGTACTGCAGACCTTGCACCACTCGATGATCAGGCTGCTATGCTCCAGGAACTTTTCCCAGATGCCAAAAACGTCGGTCTGCTCTACTGCTCCGCAGAAGCAAACTCACAGTATCAGGTTGATACTGTAAAAGCTGCTTTAGAGGAACTCGGATACACTTGTGAATATTATGCATTCTCCGATTCCAACGATCTTTCTACTGTTGTTACAACCGCTGCCGACGCCAGCGATGTCATCTATGTACCGACAGATAACACAGTAGCATCCAACACAGAGATCATCAACAATATCTGTCTCCCGGCACAGGTTCCGGTTGTTGCAGGTGAAGAAGGAATCTGCAAGGGATGTGGTGTGGCAACACTTTCCATCAGCTATTATGACCTTGGTGTTACAACCGGAAAAATGGCTGCTAGGATCTTAAAAGACGGCGAAGATATTTCCGCAATGCCTATCGAGTATGCACCGAACTTTACAAAAGAATACAACAAAGAAATCTGTAAAGAACTCGGCATCACAATTCCGGATGGCTATGTAGCGATCGGTGAAGAAGCCGAAGCTGACACAGATGAAACCTCTGATGATACTGCTTCCGAAAGTGATGACACAGACACAACTGAAGAAGATGCTGAATAAGACTCACTAAAATTTAATCTAACTGCGATCAGCGGGAAAGGTTTATAACCTCTCTCGCTTTTCGCGTCCAACAGGAGGATTTTAAGATGCAAATTATGACATTATTCGCTGCACTCCCTGGAGCTGTGGCACAGGGACTGATCTGGGGCATCATGGCTATCGGTGTTTACCTGACTTATCGTATCCTGGACGTTGCAGACCTGACCGTAGATGGTACCATGTGTACCGGTGGTGCTGTATGTATTATGATGATGCTTTCCGGACACAATGTATGGATCTCCATGCTGGCAGCGATCCTCGCAGGTATGCTGGCCGGATTTGTAACCGGGATCTTTCACACTTTTATGGGAATCCCAGCGATCCTTGCAGGTATCCTTACACAGTTATCCCTCTATTCCGTAAACCTTAAGATCATGGGAAAAGCAAACCAGGCGATCAACGTAAATAAATACAATCTTCTGGTTTCCCTGCGTCATATCAAAAATGCTTCTCTTTCCAAAAACACCATCTTTATCGTAGCGGTGTTATGTATTGTTTTGATCGCAGTTTTATATTGGTTCTTCGGAACAGAGCTCGGATGTTCTTTGCGCGCGACCGGATGTAATCCACATATGTCCCGTGCACAGGGAATCAACACAGACAGAAACAAAGTTCTCGGACTCATGATCTCCAACGGTCTTGTAGGACTTTCCAGTGCACTGCTTGCACAGTATCAGGGCTTTGCAGATGTCAACATGGGACGTGGTGCCATCGTTATCGGACTTGCAGCGGTTATCATCGGTGAAGCGATCTTTGGCCGTATCTTCCGCAATTTCGCGCTTCGTCTTTTAGCAGTTATATTTGGATCTATTTTATATTATCTGGTTCTCCAGATCGTTATCTGGCTGGGTATCGACACAGACCTTCTGAAGATGCTGTCTGCGATCGTGGTTGCTCTTTTCCTTGCGTTCCCATACTGGAAAGGCAAATATTTCAATAAACCGGCGAAACGAGGAGGAAAATAAAAATGCTTGAACTCAAAAATATCTATAAAACCTTCAATCCTGGGACGATCAACGAAAAACGCGCCCTGAATGGCCTGAATCTGAAATTAAACGAAGGCGATTTTGTGACCGTCATCGGCGGAAACGGTGCCGGCAAATCAACTATGTTAAACGCAGTAGCCGGAACCTGGCAGGTTGACGAAGGTCAGATCCTGATCGACAATGTTGATGTCACAAAACTCTCAGAACACAAACGTGCTGCTTATCTTGGCCGTGTATTTCAGGATCCTATGACCGGAACTGCTGCTACCATGGGAATCGAAGAAAACCTTGCACTTGCAAAGCGCCGCGGAAAACCTCGTCTTCTCCGTTCCGGGATCACCAAGAGTGAGCGCGAAGAATACAAGGAATTGTTAAAGATCCTCGATCTTGGTCTTGAGGACAGACTCACCTCCAAGGTTGGTCTTCTCTCCGGCGGTCAGAGACAGGCATTGACGCTTCTTATGGCAACTTTGCAAAAGCCGAAACTCCTTCTTTTGGATGAGCACACAGCAGCGCTCGACCCGAAAACAGCCGCAAAGGTTCTGAACATCACAGATATGATCGTCAACCGTGATCACCTGACCACTCTGATGATCACGCACAATATGCGAGATGCCATCACACACGGAAATCGTCTTATCATGATGATGGAAGGCAAGATCATCCTTGATATCCAGGGAGAAGAAAAGAAAAACTTAACCGTCAAAGATCTGCTTGACCAGTTTGAAAAGGCAAGTGGAAAAGAATTCAGCAATGATTCTGCTTTGTTAGGTTGATCCAAAGCTTATCAGAGTTCCTTCATATATAGTATTGATCAGGAGAATTTCTGCTTCAGTTATTTTATAACTGCAGAAGTTCTCCTGATCTTTTTATAGGACATTTACGGCATTTCCGATTCTATCTTTCTGTAGGTTCAGACTTTTCCTCATCATTCAGCTCCACGCAGACAAATTTATGGGTGTCCCGGCGGTACTGATAGATTCTGGAAGTTAAATAATCTTCCTTTGGTGTCGCTTCCTTAATTGTATCTGCAAGCACAGATACCAGATCATGAGGATCTACTTTCTGATCATTATGGATCATCACCTCATGGACACTGGTAAACACCATATAAAAATCGGAGTCCAAAAGATACGCCAGTCTTTCAGCCACTCCCGGAAGGAAAACTGCGACCGCCCCATTGGTTTTTTGAAACGTACTCAGACAATTCCCAAGTGCATCTTTATTCAATTCGCACGCCTCTCCCAGGTTCATAAAACTTTCTCCTTCATACTCCGGGTTAAAGATCATCTGTTCCCACTTATAAATGCGAGGCGGGCTCATAAAATACGTATTTAAAAGAGCTTCTTTAAGCACTTCATCACTGTCTTTCCCCCATGTATCCAGCATCCCCTGGCGGATCTTTGTACTCGTGACGCATCCTTTATATTCTGTTATCTTCATGTAAAGGACAAGCGCGATATCCCCTAACGTCTTATAAACAGCATCTTCCAGATCCTCTGCATATTTTTCCACATTCAAAAGACGGATGAATAATCGTTCTTTCGTTTTTTCATAATCCTTCAGCATCTTGGCTTTCTCATAGATCCTTGCCTGCCTGATCCGCTCCAGGTCCTCCCCTATTTCTTCTATGATCTGCTCCAGCACGGTCCCTTTCTGATAGGATTTAAAAAGCTCCTGTGTGTAGAGGCCACACACCTCCCAGGCATCCTCATGTTCCGCAAATTTCACAAGAAGTCTGTCTCCTCCGGGTGCAAATCTTCCGCCCTCCTCTTCAAAGTGAATATTTTCTCTTGGAATTTTACTCATCTCACAAATACCTGCTTCAAGTTTCTCAATAAAATCCTCATATTCTCTCTGCATATCGCATTCCTTTCCTAAGAACATTCCTTTTCTTTCCCTGCGGCATTCCTTTCATTTAAGCAAAACTGAAAAAATTCGGGCAGAAGGCCCTGTTAGATAAAAAAGAAGGGAGCAGAAAGCCCCCTTAAGAGTCGCTGTAGACCAAGTATAAAATACTCACAGCCATTTGTAAAGTAAATTTCGTCGACAAAACATTTTACAGTTTTTTTAGATTCTTCAGATATGCCAAAAAACCTTCACAGCCTTCCAGAATATCTGTATAAGTCTCATCAAAGTTCCCGGTATACCATGGATCTGCAATATCTCTCTGCGATCCGGCAAATGTTAATAATTTATACACTTTATGATCCGGATCTCCCTTTAACATCCTGTTAAGGTTTCTTATATTCCATGAATCCATGCCAATGATATAATCAAATTTCTCATAATCACTCCATGTGATCTGTCTTGCCCTGTGAGGTACGAGCGGAATCTTTACTTCCCGCAGTTTGTTTACCGTTCCTCGATGAGGAGGATTGCCAATTTCCTCCGTACTGGTCGCAGCGGAATCGATCATAAACTGATCCGCTACCCCTCTTTCCTTCACCATGTAGGTGAATACACTCTCACACATTGTGGATCGGCAGATGTTGCCATGGCACACGAAAAGCACATTTATCATACAATTTTACCTCTTTATATTTCTATTTTTTGTTTATTTCACATAATTTTTAAGGATCAAAAATTCATAAATCTACGTCTCTTTACATAGGTTTTGGATTCCTGCGGATAATATCCTCTATGTAGGCCATCTGAAATGCTGGTTTCACCACACCACGGATACTTGCGATGGTGCTTATGAATAACCGTCATCAAACAGCTTTGCATCTGACATCTTGATATCACGAATGATTCACTGACCAAAAGCTTCTTTCTTGCGAAGCTTCATCAAATCCATGTCATAAATGGAACGACGCTTTTTATTGGCATCTGTGTAACGGAACTCGTACATTCCGTTTTTTCTTTGGCTCTCTCCTGTACGTAAAATACGTCCTTTGTTATCTCTTCTTTTCTCAGACATATTCTATCTCCTTTCTATAAGAAAAGAGCCCTGATATGACGTACAAGCAACGAACGCAAAATTTGGCGTACTCTTTGTTTTCATCGCATCCTTATTTTATCATATCAGAGCCTACTTTTCTATGGAAATCTTCAGATATTAACAGCTATCAGATGGAGTAACACTGTTCCGTGAATTTATCCAACTGCTTTCTTTTAATCAATCGCTTTGTACCAACCCACAGCACAAAGTCACATCTGTC
>CAZSTD010000098.1:0-9381 GCA_964609645.1 uncultured Blautia sp. | reverse complement strand
GACATTCCCTGCACCACGCCGCCTGTGATATCCAATAGTTCTTGGTCTGTCACCTGGATCACAAAGCTTTTATTTGTATCCTCATGGTTTAGCTCTATCTTTTTGATCTGTGCCTGATATTCCCTCACGCTTCCATCTACGCAGCAAAGAATAGACGCAGGCCCTGCCTTTACTTCCTGCTTATGCGCGATCGGCATTTTCTTCAGACTGATATCCGCATTCATAGCCTGCCCAAACTCTCCATAAATCCCATTTTTGGTGTTAGTCTGGATCGTACCTAAAATATTTTTATCCTCATATCGTATAAATCCCGCCAGCTCTCCAGGGCTTCCTTTTGCGCCTTTTGTCACTGCAAGGACCTGTGCTTTATACAGTGAACCATCACGGATCCGAAGAAGCTGCGCAGTATCAATGTCACTGATCCCATGCCCCAGTGCACCGAAATTTCCCTTTCCATCAATATAAGTTAAAGTCCCAATCCCCTGTGTATCATCCCGCACCCAGATGCCAAGCTTATAATCACCCTTGCTGTCTTTGACCGGGCTGACAGACACAGGAATGCTTTCGCCTTCCCGATTAACCTCAAGCGTTACCTCACTTCCATCTAATGTTTTTATGTCATTGATCAATTCTTGTTTTGTCGTGACCTTCTGTCCATTGAGTGATACGATATAATCACCTTGACGAACTGCATCTCTTGCTGGATCTTTGATCTCTCCATTTTGATCCTGTATTTCTCCCGTATCAATCACTAGAACCCCTTCCGTCTCCATATAGATCCCAATGATACTTCCACTAACATAGATTTCCTGATCATCTACCGGCACGACTTTCACTTCCTTAAAGGGAATACATCCTAAAAGTTGGCATGATAAAGTGTAGCCTTGTTCCTGTGAAACAGGTACCGCTTCCTCAAAGGTAACAAAAGGCGCTTCAAGAACTTCCGATAGATCCGTGTCTGCATGTCTTGAAACCTGAATCTCACAGGGAATCTTACGATCCAGGTAGCGATATCCCAAAAACACGATCGCCAGTAAATCCAACACCAGACAGCACACTACAAAACACCTGTAATTTTTTCTTCTGTTCATCTTATGATCCACCCTTTCGTATTTTGAAATTTATACTTTCACCGATAAATCTCCCACCTTTCTAGAATTATATCTGCGAAAAGTTCGGAGTGTAGATTTCTCATTACAAGAAAGCGCCGTCAAGCGTCTTTCCTACAAAACAAAAAATAAGAGAGAACAATCTGCGAAAAGATTATCCTCTCTTAGTATGTGGTCAATCATTTTATTTGAATCTTGTATTTTTTTGTTCCTGTGCCAATTCTTTCATTTCTTTTGCATTTTCAAGAACTGCCGGTGTGATCTGTGCACCGCCCAAAAGTCTCGCCAGTTCCTGTATGGAATCTTTTTCCTCAAGCACATGGATCTGTGTGATCGTTTCACTGCCATTTAAGTGCTTTTCAATTTCAAAATGACTGTCTGCCATTGCCGCGATCTGAGGAAGATGTGTAATGCACAGCACCTGATGATGCTGTCCGATCACTGCCATCTTTTCAGAAACTTTCTGTGCTGTCCTTCCACTGATCCCAGTATCGATCTCGTCAAAGATCAGCGTTTCTATCTGGTCTTTATCCGCAAGGATCGCTTTGAGCGCAAGCATGATCCTCGACAGCTCACCGCCGGATACGATCTTTCCCAAAGGTTTGAGCGTTTCTCCAGGATTCGTGGAAATGAGATACTGAACATCGTCATAACCATTTTCTGTAAATGTTTTCTTTCGCTGAAAATCCATAGCAAAATCTACATCCAAAAAGTTCAGATCTTTAAGTCCCTGAATGATCTTTTCCTCTAATTGCCTGCTATATTCTCTGCGGATCTTTGACAACTCATCCGACTTTTCTTCGAGAACACCTTCCAGTTTTTTCAGACACTCCTGCAATTCCTGTAAATGTTCTTCATATCTACGTAATTTTTCCAGTTTTTCTTCCTGGCATTTTTTGTACGCATAGATATCTTCCACAGTGCGCCCATACTTCGCTTTCAGCCCATTAATCAGATCCAGCCTTCGTTCTGTCGCATAAAACTCACTTTCATCAAAGGTAAGATCATCCAAATACGCCGACAGTTCACGATTAAAATCATTTAATAATCCATCCACAGCCGTCAGCGTTTCTGCCAGCGAGGAAAGCTCAGGGTCATACTGTGTGACACGGGAAAATTCCCGCAGCGCTTCCCCGACCGTCTCACCAGCCCCTTCTTTATTGTCATAGCCCGTCAGATTATGTACCAGATTGAGAGAATCCACGATCAGCTTTGCATTGCTCATCTTTCGATACTGGCGCTCAAGCTCCTCGTCCTCACCACTTTGAAGATCTGCCTTTTCAATCTCGTTGATCTCAAACTCCAGAAAAGCAGCTTCCCGGTTTCTCTGTTCCTCATCCATAGTCATGGAATTTAATTCGCTCTTACATTTACTGTATTCGCGATATGCCTGACGCACCTTTTCTTTGGCTGGAGAAATTTTTTCTTTCCCATAAATGTCCAAGATCGCAAGCTGTTTGTCCTGATAAAGAAGTGACTGATGTTCATGCTGTCCATGAATGTCGAGCAGGCAGGACGCTGCTGCCTTCATCTGACTGACTGTGCTTGTCTCTCCGTTTATCTTATTGATGCTTCGTCCTTCCATGATCTTTCTGGAAAGAAGGACTTGTCCGTCCTCCGGATAGATATCCAGTGCCCTGAGTGTCTCCTTTGCCTTTTCATTTTCTACCTGAAAAAGCAGTTCCACAAGCGCATATGGTGCGTTTTCTCTTATCATATTTTTGGATGTCTTCGCTCCAAGGATCAGCTGCATAGATCCCAGAAGGATCGATTTACCCGCACCAGTCTCACCGGTGAGAATATTCAGCCCCGGACCGAATTCCACTTCAATTTCTTCTATCAGTGCAAGATTTTTTACATGCAGATGAGCTAACATTCATCGCCTCCAAAACAAGTCATTATTGATTCAGCCGTACAAAACTTCTCAGTTTCTCTGCTGCTCCCAGCGCCATATCTGCAGTCTTTGCGGCGCACATGATGGTGTCATCACCTGCAATACATCCCAGTATCTCCGGCCATTTGAGGGCATCCAAAGCTGCCGCAACTCCCATGGCCATTCCAGAAACGGTCTTGATCACAATGATATTTTGTCCCACATCAATGGAAAGCAGGGTATCTTCCAGTACTCTCGTATATTTCGCGCCCAGGCTCCCAGATTCATGATTGATGATCGCGTAACGGGATTTTCCGTCTTTGCCCGCCACCTTTGTCAGTTTCAAGGCACGGATATCTCTCGAAACAGTTGCCTGTGTCACTTTAAATCCAGCTTCATTGAGTCTGGATGCCAATTCTTCCTGTGTATCAATATCATACTGATGGATCAATTCGATAATTTTTTCATGTCTTGCAACCTTCACATTATCCCTCCCTAGTTAACTGTCTCTCATTTTCCGGCTGAGCACTTCCACAAAGCTCAAATGATTCAGCTTTAGGATCTTTGTCTTTGCAGCCGCGCGCCGGATCTTTATGCAGTCACCGGTAACCATAGGAATAAAGGTGTCTCCGTCAAAAGAGGCGATTCCTTTTTCACAGTCACAGTGTCTTCCTTCGCCAATTTCCACAGTGATCACATCTTCTGCTGGAAAAATAATACTTCTTGTGTTCAATGTATGAGGTGCGATCGGTGTCATGATCATCATCTCTGCACTCGGCGATATGATCGGGCCTCCCGCTGATAAGCTGTATCCGGTAGAACCCGTCGGTGTGGCAATGATGATCCCGTCTGCATTGTAGGAATTCAGATAGACATCATTTACATAATTTTTGAAATTTACCACACGCAGATCACCGGATCTTCCAATGACGATATCATTGAGGGAGAGATCCCTGCCGATCAGTTCTCCTTTTCGGTAAACGCATCCATCCAGCATCATGCGTTCTTCCACCTTATAATCATCCTGCATAAGCTGGTCGAGTGCTCCGTATAAAGAGTACTGATCCACCTCTGCAAGAAATCCTAGATGTCCAAGGTTGATGCCCATAAGAGGGATGTCTTTGTATACCACATCCCTCGCCGCCTGAAGAAGTGTTCCATCACCTCCAAGGACAATGATACAGTCTGTGTCATTGGGAATCCTGGATGGGTCTGTATAATGATAAGTGCCTTTATGTTTTCTCTCTGCCTGCTGTACTGCGCAGTGCTTCTGATGTTTTTTCAGATAATCCACGATCTTTCTGGTAATGTCAAGATTGGGATCTTTATCACTGTTTGTAATAATATAAAACTTGTCCATAGTTTTTCGTCCTTAGTCGAGCTGTCCGTGTGCCTGGGCAACTACGTCCTCCACAGATACCTGAAGACTGTCCGGCACCTCACTGCCCTGCGGATGTTTTTTCAGATGAAGGAGATACTCAATATTTCCTTCTGGCCCCTTGATCGGGGAAAAAGAAAGATGACACGGCTCCATAGAAATGCTCATCGCATAATCTCTCACCTTTTCGATCACTTCCTGATGAACGGCCGGATCTCTTACTACGCCTTTCTTTCCGACCTTTTCTCTGCCAGCCTCAAACTGCGGTTTGATCAGACACACGATCTCACCTTCCTCTGTGAGAAGCTCTCTTACCGGAAGCAAAACCTTCGTAAGTGAGATAAAAGATACATCGATGGAGGAAAAATCTGCAGGGCCTTCTAAATCTTCCGGCACTACATATCGGATGTTTGTCTTCTCCATACACACAACTCTCGGATCATTGCGCAGTTTCCAGTCAAGCTGTCCATATCCTACGTCGATCGAGTAGACCTTCACCGCTCCATTCTGGAGCATACAGTCCGTAAATCCACCTGTGGATGCACCAACATCCATGCACACTTTTCCCTCTAAGGTCACATCGAAGTTGTTCATCGCCTTCTCCAGCTTCAAACCACCTCTGCTCACATAAGGAAGGGTATTTCCTCGCACCTCTATCTTTACAGTCTCCGGAAACATCGTGCCTGCCTTGTCTTCCTTCTGATCATCTACATATACATTTCCAGCCATGATGTAAGCTTTCGCTTTCTCGCGGGAAGGAGCGAGCGCACGTTCCATCATAAGCATATCCAAACGTTTCTTCATTGTTCTTTTAAAACCTCACTATCCTCAATTGCCTGCCGGATATCAGCCACTCCCAGACCAATCTTCGCACGCAGACTGTCCACATTTCCCTGAGGGACAAACTGATCCCACACGGAAGTGCACAAAACTCCTGTCTGCGGATGACAGGCTTCCATATATGCGGATACATGTTCTCCATATCCGCCGCTTTTTACATTCTCCTCCACGGTCACAAACAGTTTGTGATCCTTCGCCAGTTCATCCAAAAGCTTCACATCCAATGGTTTGACAAATCTGGCATTCACAAGCGTCGGATCATATCCATCCTCGCGCAATCCTCTGCAAATCTCCTCACAGGATGGGATCATGCTTCCTACACCCAAGACTGCGATCTTCTTGCCCCGTGCAAGAACCTCGCTTCTGCCATACTCCACAGATGCACGATGCTCCTGCAAACCCTGATATGCGCTTCCTCTCGGATACCGGATCGCAACTGGACCATCATGCGCAACCGCAAAATCCAGCATATCTTCCAGTTCACTGTCATTCTTCGGCGCTAGCACAGTCATATTCGGGATCATCGATAGATAAGAAAGATCAAAGCATCCCTGGTGTGTCTCTCCATCTGCACCTACCAGACCAGCTCGGTCGATCGCAAAGATCACATGAAGGTTCTGCATACAGACATCATGCACGATCTGATCTACAGATCTTTGGAGGAACGACGAGTAGATCGCAACGACCGGAATTAACCCACCGAGCGCTAGTCCGGCTGCAAAGCTGACTGCATGACCTTCTGCAATTCCCACATCGAAAAACCTTTTTGGGAATTTTTTGGAAAACTTTATCAGCCCAGTCCCGTCCGGCATAGCTGCCGTGATCGCCACCAAATCTTTATTCTTAGATCCAAGCTCTAACATTTTTTCGGCAAAAACGTCCGTATAAGCAGGTTTTTGCTTTTTTTGCAGGCTCTCGCCTGTCGAAATATCAAACGGTCCAGTCCCATGAAAACGATCCGGATGATCACTTGCAGGTCCGTATCCTCTCCCTTTCTCTGTAAGAACATGGACCACCACAGGTCCTTCCACCCGTTTCGCTTCATTAAAGAGTTTCATCATCTGGACCGTATCGTGTCCATCCACAGGTCCCAGATAAGTCAGTCCCATATTTTCAAACAACATCCCGGGGATAAACAGCTGCTTAATGCTACTCTTGGTCTTTCGCATCGTATCAACCAACGCAGTACCTACCTTCGGAACTTTTTTCAGCGTTTTAGTTACGCCCATCTTCATTCCTGTATAAGCCTGCGCTGTCCGCAGCGCACTCAGATAAGTGGACATACCACCCACATTTCTGGAAATCGACATGTTGTTATCATTGATGACAATGATAAAGTTCGTCTTAAGTTCCGCAGCATTGTTCAATGCCTCATACGCCATTCCTCCGGTGAGTGCTCCGTCTCCGATCACAGAAACGACGTGGTATTTCTGGCCCAGTATATCTCTGGCGCGCACATAACCCAATCCCGCAGAAATAGAATTTGAGCTGTGTCCTGCGTCATACGCATCGCAGTCACTCTCACTTCTCTTAGGAAAGCCACTCAATCCACCTTCTTTTCGAAGATTTTTAAATCCCTCTCTCCTTCCGGTCAAGATCTTGTGTGTGTACGCCTGATGTCCCACATCCCAGATCAGTTTATCTTTCGGAAAATCCAGCACATTGTGCAAAGCCAACGTTAGTTCTACCGCACCCAGATTGGATGCCAAGTGTCCTCCTGTCTGACTCACGGACTGAATTAAAAAATCTCTGATCTCCTTTGCCAGCGGCTCAAACTCTGCCAGCGGTATATGATGGATATCATTAGGTTTCCTGATTTTTTCCAGAATCATTTGTATCCTTCCTTTATTTTCTGCGATCTATCAGCTGTTCCACCAATAAATACAGAAACTCATTATTTTTGTTTAACCCTTTCAGCAGAGCGATCGCTTCCCTTGAAAGTTTTTCTACCTGTCTGGAGGCTTCCTGCACTCCAAAAAGTGTCACGTACGTTACTTTATGATTTTTCTCATCGCTGTGCACCGGTTTGCCAAGTTCCTCAGCTGTGCTGGTCACATCCAAAATGTCATCCTGGATCTGAAAAGCAAGTCCGATCTTTCTGGCAGCTTCCTCGATCACTGCTGCCTGTTCCTCATCTGCACCTGCTAAGATCGCACCTGTCATCATAGCAGCTTCGATCAGCGCAGAAGTTTTATTTCGGTAAATATAATCCAGCATTTCTTTTTCCATCGGCTTACCGTCATTTTCCACATCTACGCTCTGACCGCCAAGCATTCCGTGGATCCCTGTCTTATCTGCCATCACAGACAGTGCCCAGATCACCTTGTCTTTTTCTTCTGTCATGGAAAAAGCCTGCAGCATCGTCTCATATGCATAATTTAAAAGAGCCACGCCGCTGAGCACTCCCATCGCTTCTCCGTAAACTTTATGTGTGGTCAATCTTCCTCTGCGGTAATCATCATTATCCAGCGCTGGAAGATCATCATGGATCAAAGAATGTGTGTGGATCATCTCCATCCCCGCCATAAACGGTTCCACCACATTTTCAGTTCCGCCAAAAAGCCGATATGTCTCCTGCATCAGCAGAGGACGCAGCCGCTTTCCACCGGCAAGCATACTGTAATTCATCGCCTGTGCCATAGTCTTCGCAAATCCTTCCTCCTTCGGAAGAAAAGAAGCGATGATCTTCTCAATCTCATTGGTTTTCTTTTTCAGTTCATCTTGAAAATTCACGAAATGTCCCATCCTCATTTATCTGCAGCATTTTCTTCTCTACAGTATCCAGTTTCTCACTGCAGAACTTCAAAAGTTCCATTCCTTGCCTGTAAAGACGAAAAGAATCCTCTAACGATGTCTCCCTGTCCTCCAGCTTCTCAGCCAGAATGTCCAGCTCTGCAAATACCTCCTCCAGAGACTTTTCTTCCTGTACCTGATCACTGCATTTGTCCTTCGTCATGGATTCTCTCCTCTCTCTTTATGCTGCTAACTTTCGCCTTTATAGTTCCATCAGTCACAGACACGTAGATTTCATCTCCTGTCTGCACCTGCTCGATACTTGTCAATGTTTTTTGATCGCGGTCTGCCACATAGGAATATCCCTGGTTCAGCTTCCGAAGCGGGGATAATCCTGCAAAGCGCTCCAGATAGATCGACAAAAGATGCCGATCATCCCGAATCTTATTTTCCATTCCGGAAATGACCGCATTTTCCAGATCTGCCAACCGCTGACGGTTGTCCCTAAGCCGGATCTGTGGGCTGAGATATTCAAATTTTGTCTCAAAACGCCTTAGCGTACTTCTGTAAAGATCGATCCTGCTGCTCATCGCACGGCTGATCCTCTGTCTGTAAAGCTCTGTAGCTTCCACCACACTCCTGCGATCATCCACCGCAAGTTCTGCGGCTGCTGACGGAGTCGGCGCTCTTAGATCTGCCACAAAATCTGCGATCGTAAAATCTGTCTCATGTCCAACCGCTGAGATGATCGGTGTCCGGCATTCAAAGATCGCTCTTGCCACAGTCTCCTCATTAAACGCCCATAGGTCCTCGATAGATCCGCCGCCTCTGCCCACAATGATCACATCCACTCCTGCCTCATCAAGCACTTGGATCCCCTTTACAATACTCTCAGACGCACCTGCTCCCTGCACCAATGTTGGATACAAGATGATCTGAAGATAAGGATTCCTTCGAAAAGCAATATTTCGGATATCCTGGATCGCAGCGCCTGTCGGAGCGGTCACCACACCGAGCCGTTTGATAAAACGCGGGATCGGCTGCTTATACTCCTGCGCAAACATTCCCATATCCTCAAGCTCCTGCTTGAGTGCAAGGAAGCGCTCATATAATGCACCAGCACCTTCCAAGGTGATCTCTTTCGCATAAAGTTGATAGCGTCCATCTCTCTCATATACATCGATGGCTCCGCCCACGATCACCTTATCCCCATCCTTCATAGCAAACGCCAGGCCACGTCTGTTTCCTGCAAACATGACACAGCTCATTGTCCCTGTCTCATCCTTCAGGGAAAAATAGATGTGTCCACTTGTATGGTATTTACAATTGGACACTTCACCTTTTACATAGATCTTCTGCAGGAAAAAGTCCTGGGAGAACATATTTTTTACATAACGGTTCACCTGGCCTACAGAATATGCATTTTTCATTCTGATTTTTCTTCACCT
>CAZSTD010000097.1:0-9402 GCA_964609645.1 uncultured Blautia sp. | reverse complement strand
CTAGCCTTATTTTATCCGCGATCAGTGCGATAAATTCCGAATTGGTCGGTTTTCCTTTGCCTGTACTCACTGTATATCCAAACAAAGCGTCTATTGTGTCCATTTTTCCTCTGCTCCATGCCACCTCGATCGCATGACGGATCGCGCGTTCCACACGACTAGAAGTCGTTTGATACTTCTTTGCGATGGTTGGATACAGGATTTTCGTAATCGAATTGAGCATTTCCATATCATTTACAGAGAGGATAATGGCGTCTCTTAAATACTGATATCCTTTGATATGCGCCGGAACCCCAATCTCATGGATGATATCCGTCACATCTGTCTCCAGATTTCCCATGGTCATGCTATGTTCCTGTGCTTTCATCGGTTGGCGACTGATTTCGCGCACCCTTTTCTCACCCATCCGGCGCACATGTTTGATCCTGTTGAGCAACATATTATTGTCAAACGGTTTCAGCACATAATAATCTGCCCCCAAACTGAACGCATCTTCTGTGATCCGTTCCATCCCAACCGCTGAAACCACAATAAATGACGGAACTTTTCGGATGTCTTCCTTGTGTACAAAATGCTCCATCACTGCTAAACCATCCATCTTTGGCATAATGATATCCAACACCACAACATCCGGCTCTTTCTCCTGGATCAAGCTGCAAAGTTCTTCTCCATTATGTGCTTTTCCTACCAATTCCAGATCTTTGTCTTCTTCAATAATCTGACCAAGTATTTCAACCATTTTCTCATTGTCATCCGCAACTGCCACATTTAATTTTTTCATGGGCTGTCTCCTTCCTGATCTCATACTGCTGTCAACATACAGATTACAGATTTTCTGCACGTTCGATACACTACGTATTATAGTATCTGAAACAGTGATAAATCAAGATAAAATACGGATTTTAGACTTATTTTCTATCGACCTAATAAGCTCTGATTTTTCCTTTATTTAATTTTTTCGTCAAATTCAAACAACCTAGGACAGCAATCGAGATTACTCTCGCACATTTCTTTGCCCTTTAGTTCTCTCTCTATCTTCTTTTCCACCTCCATGAAACACTGTATCAAGAACGGATTAAAAACGCCACACTCTCCATTGAGCAGCATTTCCACTGCATCTTCATGGAAAATCTCAGATTTATATGACCGTTCACTCACAAGCGAGTCATACGCATCTGCCAGAGATACCACCTGTGCGGAGATCGGAATCTCATCACCTTTAAGTCCATCCGGATATCCCTTTCCATCATATCTCTCATGATGCCAGCGGCAAATCTCATAAGCAGTTTGTACCAATTCTTCATTCTGATAAGCTTCCATCTGTTCAAGAAGAGATGCTCCAATAAGTGGATGCGTCTTTATGATGTCCCATTCTTTTTCTGTCAGCTCTCCCTGTTTATTCAAAATCTCCTCGCTGATCCCAATCTTACCGATATCGTGAAGCGCAGACGCTATCGTGATCATAACACACTGCGACCATGTTAGATCGTACTTCTCATCTTTATTCATAAGCTGTTCCAATAAAATCTCCGTGATTTTGTTTATCCTAATGATATGGTGACCGCTCTCTCCATTTCTGTATCCCATGATCTGGCTTAAAATCCGGATCATAATCTGGTTATTTTTCTGCTTTTCATAAATCTGATCTGTTACGAGTGAAATCAGCCTTCGCTGCTTCGCATATAACTTAATCGTATTAAATACACGTCGAAAAACGATCTGCGCATCAAATGGGCGATTGATATAATCCACAACCCCCATATCATACGATTTTCGCACAAACGCATCTGAATCTTCACTGGATATCATAATAACTGGGATATCATCCAGCAGATTTTTGTCTGCCATGGCAGTCAAAACCTCAAATCCACTCATCACAGGCATAAGGATATCCAAAAGTACAAGTGAGATCATCTTTTCGTATTTCATCAGGATTTGCATACACTCCTGACCATTTTCCGCCTCTATGATATCAAAGCTTCCCTTAAGGACTTCCGCTAAGATTGCACGATTGATCTCCGAATCATCCACGATCAAAATCTTCTGTCTAAACTTCTCGCTATCTGACGCCCCTTCTTCATTGGCCTTTTCACTCAGACTCTCCTGTGTAACTACCATATTTTTATGCATCTTTGCCTGATACATAAACTGATCTGCCAAAACAATCGCTTCTTCGACACTGCTGCCCGCAGATAACGCACCTCCGATACTGACTGATAAACGAATCTGAGAATACCCATGTACCTTCGTATCCTGCACTTTTTTACAAATTTCTCTCAACTTCTGTGTAAATATTTCCTCAGGAATATCTGGCATCACGAGCAAAAACTCATCTCCGCCATACCGTATCAAAATGTCACTTTTGCGTACACAACTCTGGACCACTTGAGCTACTGTTTTCAGTACCATATCACCAGCCTTGTGTCCAAACATATCATTATAACATTTAAAGTCATCCAGATCGATCATGGCAACACCAGCAAATATCTTCATTTTTTTGATCCGATCTTCGAAATATCTCCGATTAAAGACTTCTGTCAGAGCATCTGTATACAATTCATCGTCATAACCGCTAAGTTTTCTAAGAAGACGAACCCTTCCTTCGGAATCCAGCATTAAATCATTATCCAAGCAATTGATCATCTCGATCACATAGGGTACACCATCGATCTCTACATATTTTGCGATCACCTGATAAAGGACTGAATCAAAAAATTCAATCTTTACCCTCTTCCCTTTTTCTCGATACGCTTTAATGGACACACAATTCTGACAAGGAGCATCTTTATGCCAAAATGCAAAACATTGGGCAGATTTTTCCAGTCTTTGTCCAACAAAGTCTTCCGTATTATTTATCCTTTCTATTGTTTCTGCATCCAGCAGACGAACAACATCAAATACTTCTCTGAGCTGTCTCATCCATTCCCGTGCTTCCTGCATCGTCATGACCATACTCATATGTTCCTCATCCTATCCGTCCAATATTTCTACCTGGTTCCGAAAGCATTGATATTTCTTCTGACTATTCTATCGAAATTGCAAATTTTTTATATTTGCACTATTATTTGTATGATCGTGTGCAAATATTTGATACGCAAAAAAAGTATTGTTATAAACAAATAACAATACTTTTGCGCAACTAACTGCAACTGGCTGCCATTTTACAGGCCCTTTAGCTTTGCGTCGCAACCTTTCGATTGTTTTGCCGTGAAAAATCAACGATTTTTTTGTTTATGATTCATAATACCATAGCGGACTAAAAAAGTCAATTTTTTCTGCTTATTGATTCTTCATTTTGACGCATAAAACTGCCTATTTTTTAATTTTTATTGAAATATTTTCTCATAATCCTTCATAAAAGGATACTGCATTGTTAATATCTGTACGATCTGGATGTCCTTTAGCAATACCTCCGATCAATTTAAACGGTCCAAAAGTATTGAAACCATAACATCCAAATTCACCGAGGATCTTCGCATTATGTTTTCTTACCGCTTCTGAAATGGCATTTGTGTATCCATTTTTCTCAGCTCCATACGTGTAGATAAAAAATGTTTTTTTACCTTCTGGCATGTGCTCCTTTGCATATGTCAGTAACGTTTTATGAAATTTAGAGTAATAAATGCCTGACGCAAATCCAATGCTGTCGTATGCAGAAAGGTCAACTGTCGGATCTGCTGTGATATCGATCAAAGTCACCTCATTTTTCTGAGCGATCGCTTCTAACAATTTTTTTGTATTTCCATGATGCTTTGAATAGTATACAATAGCCGTTTTCATGTCTTTCCTCCTTGACAAGTTATGGTACATAAAATATACTATGTATCATAAAAATACACAAGTACGCAATTCAAATGTACTTAGTATCTTTTTTTATACCTATTATTATCATCACAGCAGCAAAGGAGTGCTCTCATGAGAAAGGACTTAACCCCAGAAGAATATCTCAATAAAGTTATGACTGCCGAAGTCAGCAACAATTGTCCCATGCGGAGAACCTTAGAATTGCTCAGCGGTAAATGGCGTACACATATCATCTATGAGCTGTGCAAAAAACCCACCTGTCGATTTGGTGAATTAAAAAAAGCAATGCCGCGGATCACAAACACTATGCTCACTAATACTCTGCGCGATTTAGAAGCATTGGGAATCGTTCACCGTGAACAATTTAATGAAATACCGCCTCATGTTGAATATTCTCTCACTGAAAAGGGAAAGGCATTACTTCCTGTTTTTACAGAGCTAGCCAAGTGGGGAGAAGAACATTTAGATTAAGTATACCGCTGAACATCCAACGTAAAAGTCATCTATAGATCTCTTCAAGCTCATGCTGAATTTCTTCTGCGCGCTTGATCTGCTCTTTTAAATTCCACTTGCCGATATTTACACCATCTTTCAAGAACATAGAACCACATTGGTGAAAATAAAACTCTATATTCCTTTCTTTAGCTTCCATATACAGATCCCTTACCCACTCGTACATGATCGGTCGAACATCTGCCTTCGGTGCCATTTCGCCGCCTACATTCACACATTTGATCAGTCCTGTATCGAGATATTTTCCCAAAGTCATCGGCGCAATGAGCGGGGAGCAAAAAACCTCTCGATGTTTTAATGGTGCGTCCAGAAAATATGGCAATCTCTTATCTGCCATCTCTTGATTTTCGATAGAAATACTCAAATGAAAATGTTCCCATCCTTCACCCCAATCAGGCGGCAGACAGTTCTTTATCCTTTCCGGTCGTTTCGTAGTTGCAACAAAAATGCAGTCTTTTCTGCGCCGGATAAAGTCCCAGCATCCATCCCGCCATTCATCTGCTTCTTCGATAAAGAAATCAGATGAAAAGCAAAGTTTAACTAATGAATGTGGCGGACAATCCTTATTTTTCAACTCATATGTTGTTTTTCCCTTGGCAATGATCGTTGTATCTCTGCCATAACGCTTGTCCATTTTATAGACAAAACAGTTTTTGCATCCTGGACTTACTTTCTTACATCCATGCCACGGATTCCAAGGTATTGCTTTGTCAATTTCTGTATTTTGCATATGATCTATTCCTCCACAAAATCTTATATGGATATCAGAGAGCCCTCAAACTCTTTTATCATTCCATTTTCTTGTCCTAAATAAAAACAATTTTATTTCAAACCGAATAAAAGCTCCGCATTCTTATATGCTATCTGTGCTTTCTCCACATCACTGATCGGGGCATTCTCTATAAATGGTTTTGCACCCTCATTGCTGATAAACGGGCAATCTACAGAATGGATGATACGATCCGCACCAACCACTTCAACACAGAACTTTAACTGAGGATAATCAAAAATCCCACTAGGTGTCACGTATACATTTTGTTTAAAAGTTTCCGTAACAGTACGTTCCAACTTTGTAACGGACATCGGCATTGATTGGTCGAGCCGTGACAGGAAGAACGGCAGCATTTCTCCCCAATGTCCTGCGATCAATTGCAACTTTGGAAATTGCTCAAACCTACCGGCAAGAATGGTACGCAAAACCTGTATTCCAGCTTCGTTATGCCATCCCCAGCCATGCAAAGACAATCTCGCACTGACTTCGTCACCCAAACCACCATAATATGGCTCTTGAACCGCTTTTAACGGTGCACCTGGGTGTACATAGATCGGAAGACCAAGTGCTTCACAAGCTTCTAAAACCGGAAGGAATTGTTTATCATCAAGAAATTCCTTTCCTGCAGATGCTCTTCCCGCAAGGAGAATGCCCTGAAACCCCAAAGACTTTACCCGTTCCGCTTCTTTTGCTGCTTCATCTGGCGCAGACCAAGGCAAAAGCGCAAAAGCACCATATCGTTCCGGATGTTTTTTCACCACCTGCGCAATATGATCATTCGTTTCTCTTACGATTCCAGGAGCTTCATTTGCTGGGAGAAGCTGAGATTTTGCCGGACAAGACAAAATCTGCATGGTAATCCCATATTTATCCATATCTTCAATGCGGCGTTTATCCAAATCACCAAACAATTCCGGATCTGCATCATATGGCCGTCCTTTTCCGTGAGCCATTGCTGTATACGGTGCATCTTCCTCTGCATATTTTGCAAGATAATGATTGATCGGAGCCCCCGCCAAATGTTCTTCTATTGTAATGATCTTCATATTATACCTCACATGATCGGCTTTCCGTCGATCCATATCTGTTTGATCTTCGTTGTATCTTTGATATTTTTATCCGGTCTGCCTTCCACAAGTATGAGAACTGCTCGTTTTCCTTCTTTGATCGTTCCCAATTTTTCTATATTAAACACATCCGCACCCCTGCTCGTAGCACTGGCTAATACATCCTTTGGTGACATACCCGCTTGTACTAAAAGTTCTAGTTCACGATGCATAGAAGTACCATATGCCACTTCCGGCGCATAGTGTCCCGGATTTGCATCAGTAGCTGCAAGGATCTGCACGCCATTCTCATAAAGCCGTCTTACAACATTTTCAGCATTCTGGTAATGTTCAGGTCTATAACCATTTCTTCCACTGTTTGCAAAAGTCTCCATCATGACGAGCGTAGGGGCCACCGTAATCCCTTTTTCAGCTATCTCCTTGACAAGCTTTTCAGGAAATTCCTCTTTCATAGGAACATGGAGCAAAATATCAACACCACAGTCCACCGACATTTGCACCGTCTTTACTGAAACTGCATGGGCTGCAACCTTCATTCCCATGTTATGAGCCGTTTTACAAATGTCTTTGAGAACTCCCTTCAACATCAAGTTTGGCTCCATAAGCAATACTTTGATATATTTCGCCCCTGCATCTACTGCTTTTTGGACATAAGATTTACCATTCAGCGTCCCCATTGTCATTCCAGCTGAGGAAATGATCGTAAATGGTTCCGCACTTTGGATCAAAGATGCAGATGCCGCCACATCACAAGTACCTGTGACACCATTTCTCAACATAGCGTTTACCTGTTCCATTGTGCTCATATGTGTGTGCATCAATGAAGCCAGGCATAAGAAAATGCTCAGCGTCAACCATTTCTGTTGCTGTAATTTGCGTGATCATACCGCCTTCGATCACAACAGCGGCGTTTTCTACTACTTTTTCTCCATCAAAAAATGGATACTTCAGTATCATCTGCTCCTGTTTTACAAAATCATCCTCTTTTCCCGAAGATACAAGTTCACTATACTTCATAACAGTGCCATAATGATTGCTCATCACAAGATAATTTGCACAAACAACCACCGTATCGCCAATTTTAACTTTACTGTAGTGGTCGTCGGTCGGAAAAATAACAAGCGCATAAGTCTGACCATTCATACTATCAGAAATTTCAATGGATGGCTTGTTATGAATATCAGGTCCCACTTTCTTAGCAATGCCTGTAACTTCAAAACGTTTATCTGCATATTTCGCCAAAAACACATCTGCATCTGCTGTAAACTCATCATAAAGTCTTCTTACCTCAAAAGGTGCATCCTGTTCAAGTGCTGGCATCGCCGTAGTTTCAATCTGATGTGTTTTCATCCCAGAAGGATGCTTGGGATAAAATTTAAGTTCTTCGTTTCTATGCATACCATTCTCCCTTGCTTCTCAACATATACCTTTCAATCAGCCAAAGACATGCGGCCGTTTGTGAAAACAAAGTTACGCATTCCTCTTCCACTGATCTTATCAGCAGGACATGCTGTTTCGATCCGAGCAATATCCTCCTTCGTAAGTTCAATATTTAATGCTGAGATCGCACTCATCAAGTGCTCCGGATTTGTCGTTCCGATAAGGCTCTGTATATGATCGTACTTCGCCAAAGACCACGCCAAAGCAAGCTGCGATAAAGTAATGCCTTTTTCATCTGCAATATCCTTTACAGCCTGAATAAGAGGAAGATTTGTTTCTCTGTGCTCCGGTCCAAGCATTCCTCTACCAAGCTGAGGATTTCCGGTATTTTCAAGTACACGGTCAGAAAGCAATCCATGTCCTATCGTTCCAAACGCCAGCACTTTTACTCCGAGCTCTTTCGCAGTATCGACAAGTTCCTTTTCAATACTGCGATCAACGAGCGAATATGACATCTCAACCGTATGGATCGGATGCACTTTACAGGCACGACGCAATGTGTCTGCATCTACCATAGAAAGTCCGATATGGCGTACATAACCGGCTTCTACCTGTTCCGCGATCGCACCTACGACCTCTTCCACCGGAATCTCTGTGTCCTGTCTTGCAGGCTGATAGAGGTCCACATATTCCAAGCCCAAGCGGTGCAGCGAATAAGCAAGATGTGCTTTTACATGAGATGGATGAGTATCCAATCCATAAATCCCGCCGCCTGGCAATGGCAGCACGCCAAATTTCACCGACAAAAAATATCGATCACGGTCAATGCCCTTCAAAGCTTCACCCGTCACCATCTCACTTTCGCCGCCATTGTAAAACTCGCCCGTATTAAATAATGTGATGCCGGAATCCAGTGCCGCATGGATGGTTTGAATGGATGATTCTTTATTGCTAAAGCGCATACCCATAGTACCAAGACCAAGTCTATTGATAGCTGTCATGATCTGCCTCCTATTTCATCTCAACCTTTTCAACTGTTACTTTAAACATCAAAAAATGCTCTGCTTCTGAAGATTCATGATGCTTCTTCAAGATAGGTGTTTCCTCATACATTTTCTGTTTTAAAGCAGGATCATTGCACTCACTGGCAAGTCCCGTAATTCGGATCCACTCACGCCCCTGAGGTTTTTTCGCAATGATCTGGATATGGCTATTCTCCCGCATCTGTCGGTGCGCCTGATTAAAATCGTTTGTAGACAGATACAGATCGTCTCCCACCTCCATCACTGCTCCAAATGGTCTTCCAGCCGGGTAATCACCATTCATAGTCAATACATAAAAAACACCGCACTCTTTTAAAAATTCATATGTCTTACTCATATTTTACCTCCTCGATCATGTTTTTTGATAATCTTCATTAATAATTCTGTCAAAACTTCTGCTTCCGCTTCTGAAAGTCCATCTGTCATTTCCTTTTCAATGGAATCCGCCAAAGCAATAAACTCAGATCTTTTACTTTCCGCATACTCCGTCAAAGCAAGCAATTTACTGCGTTTATCCTTTGGATTTTCAACCCGTTCTACCAAACCACTTTTTTCAAGCCTATGGATCAAACCTGTAACCGTCGGATTTGTCATGGAAAACGCTGTCTCTATATCCGCCTGTCTGACTGAACAAACAGGCGCTTTATATAGGATCATTAAGATTCGAAATTGGCTGCTTGTCAGCTGATACGGCGCAAGCAGTTGATTGGCATATTTGTCAAAAATCAGTGCACTTCTTTTGATCAACACTGAAACCTTTTTTCTTTCCATAATATTTCCCCTTCAGCAAAAGATAGCTTCCTATGTATTTTAACACAAAATA
>CAZSTD010000096.1:1891-9501 GCA_964609645.1 uncultured Blautia sp. | reverse complement strand
GTTTTATGCGACCTGTGAACACTTTTTTAAATATTCAACTGTCAAACTCCCGTGCGAGATATTAATGTAATGAATGAGAAGTGTTTCTGTATATGATTGACTTCGAATATGTAATATGAGATAATATATATAAGAAAAGGTTTATTTCCAGAAAAAAGGAGGAAGTGATGGTATGAAAAAACGTAAAGTGATTTCTAAAGGGATATCCCTGGCGCTCATCATGGCGATGCTTTCTACGTCAAATGCTGTCTGGGCAGAGGAATTTAGTTCGGGCGCTGCAGAAGTGACAGAAGCAACAGAGTTTGCGCCGTATGAGGACGTATTTGGAACAGGAGAGGCAGAACAGGAAGAGACTGCTTTGCCGGAAGCGGAACAGGAAGAAGTTCCTGTTGTGGAAGAAACAGAAGAGACCATGACAGAGGAGGCAGCTGCTTCCATCAGGATAACAGGAAGTGGTTCAGAAACAGATCCTTACGAAGTTCGAGGATTAACGGACGGGATAAATACTATTACTCTGAATAAAAGACAGGATTATCCAAACAGAAAGATATATTTTAATCTGATCTTGGATCGTCCGGCGGCAGCTTATGTGAATGGATCTTGGGAGTATGGGGATGATGTGCTCGAAATGGAGACGCGAGCTGGGACTGGTCAGAGTGTTGTGACTGAGACTATACAGTTAAAATTTACAAATGCAAATACAAATAATCTCAGCAAAGATACAGCGGTAGACATTACTGGTGGGTACGATGGCGACGATTGGTGTCCATTGCCTACAAACGGAAATAAAAGATATTACAAGTTTACACTTGCTGAGAGAAGTATCACAACTTTAAAGAGCCTGCCTCCGCTTGAAGGCACTGTGGGACAGTCAAATATGATTTTTGATGTTGTGGATAAGAACGGTAAAAAAGTAGTAGAGTTTATTCCGAGTGCGGCTGTAAAAGAGAAAACATTCTCTTTAGGTGCAGGAACCTATTATCTTGAAATAAATGCTATGTATTACTATTATGAGGGTGCTTACCGCTTTAGCTGCGACTTTAGGGATTATGTTGAGATTGAGAAAGTAACGCTCAATCATGGAAAGACAGCTTCTGTTCAGGCAGGAAAGAGAATCGACTTTGAGGTTAAATCTGTAAGTCCAGCAAATACGGACAGCAGGGTCGCTTATATGACATATACAGATGATAACGGAAAGATCCAAAGAGAAGATTTTGGAGAAGGATCTTCCGGAGGAGTAAGTATTGTTTTCCGAGAGATTGGAAGCTATCAGGTTAAATACTACGATGATCTTGATCGGGTAGTTGCACAGACGAAAGTTTCTGCGGTGCCGGAGCAGTACAATCTTTACGGATTCTCAGGAGAAGGAACTCATAATTCCGTGACCTTTACTCTGGAAAATCAGGGCAATGCAGATTATCTGTATGTTTATCAGAAGGTCGGAAGCAGCTGGAAGAAGGTAAAAACGGTCAATCCAAAGAAGAGCAACAAAGTTAAGATCACTGGTCTGAAACCAAGCACATCTTACCAGTATGCGATCGCTTTGGTGGAAGTAGCTGATGGCAAGAAATATGCGGGAAAGAAATCCGAAGTGATCAAATTAAAGACAGCACCGTCAGCGAAACCGAAGGTTTCTGTGAGCAGTGTAAGATATAAGGGGCCGACGTTCTGCCAGGGTTACAGTTCTTACTTTAGTGAAATTTTAAATAAATGGATCAGGTATAAAGATTCCTCCAAAAATCACTACTCACTGACAGCATTTGTAGATGTGAAGGCTCCAACGATAAAAGGTGCGACAGGATATGAAATCTATAACCTTAACGCAGATTATGTTACGGATTATGCAAAATCGCTCAAAAACAAAAAGCAAACAAAGGTAGGAGATCGAACTGCGAAAACTTCTGCTGCATGTACGAAAGCTGGTCTGCCGAAGACTTGTACGATCAAAGCTCGTGCAGTCTCAGAGGTAGGAAAGGTAAAATGCGTAGGTCCGTGGACAACAAAAACAGTAAAGGTACGATAGTCAAAAAAAGGGAGCTTCGGCTCCCTTTTGATGAAAAAAATAAAAAAGTTTAAAAAATTTAAAAAATTCTATTGACAAACTGAGTGAATTCGAATATACTATCACTTGCATCGACGAAGCGTGGCTCAGTTTGGTAGAGCGCTGCGTTCGGGACGCAGAGGTCGTGGGTTCGAATCCCGTCGCTTCGACTACGCACAAGAAAGCCTGGAAATATTTATTTCCGGGCTTTTTCTTTGCATTTTTTTGCAGGCAAAGGATGCCGCGCAAATGAAAGTTGCAGTGAAACCAAAGAAAGATGGATAACGGTTAGGAAAGGTTGAAAGAGATGACAGATCAAGAGCGTTTTATGAAGGAAGCGATCCGTCAGGCAAAAAAGGCGGAAGCGTTGGAGGAAGTTCCGATTGGATGTGTGATCGTCTGTGATGGAAAGATCATTGCAAGAGGATATAACAGGAGAAATACGGATAAAAATACCTTGTCCCATGCAGAGCTGAATGCGATCCGTAAGGCGAGCAAAAAGTTGGGGGACTGGAGACTGGAAGGATGCACGATGTACGTGACGCTGGAACCTTGCCAGATGTGTTCTGGGGCTTTAGTACAGTCCAGGATCGATGAGGTTGTGATCGGGTGCATGAATGCCAAGGCGGGATGCGCAGGGTCTGTGATGAATCTTTTACAGGTAGAAGGATTTAATCATCAGGTGAAGATCACACAGGGCGTTTGCGAGGAAGAATGTTCGGCGATGCTGTCAGATTTTTTTAAGAGGCTTCGCGAAAAGAAAAAAGCTGAGAAAGCAGCGAGAAAGGCTGCAAAAGACGGCAGTCAGGAATAAAGAACTCAATAAAAATGGAAACAAAAAAAGCATTCAGGATCTAAGATATGGATCTTCTGAATGCTTTATTATTTTCTTTTTTGCGCGCCGCACTTCGAATTGCTCCCACAGACGTTACCTCTACAGTTAACTCAGCCCAGGCACCCTCACGGCACACAAGAGCTTCTGCTTAGTGCTGCTACATTCCTGTCCTGACACGGTTCACAGATTCCTGTTGCGTAAGACCCAAACGTCAACGCCACTTATAGAGGGCAGCTCCACAGGATACAACCCTCGGATTGGCATCACCCCTGCTGTAGCGGATTGCAGGTACAGGGCACCGCTATCTCCCCGGCTGCGCGGACTTTATTATAGAGGTTTTTTGAAGATTTGTCAATACTAAGTTGCTGTCTGAGAAGGAACATAATTTTTTTAAATTGTGGAACTCTATTGTGGTAAAAAAAGAAATATTATATAATGTAACTATTAAGAATGAAGGCTGTTGCTGTCGGGCGGTAAAAGTACAGTGGCAGATACAAGAAATGGAGGTATTCTCATGATTAAAAGAATAGGTATGCTTACCAGCGGCGGCGACTGCCAGGCCCTGAATGCTACCATGCGCGGTGTAGTAAAGGGTTTGACAAACAATGTGAGCGAATTGGAAGTTTATGGTTTTGATGATGGATACAAAGGTCTCATTTACGGGAAATATCGTATGCTCACAGCCAGAGATTTTTCAGGGATCCTCACACAGGGCGGCACTATTCTTGGAACTTCCAGACAGCCGTTTAAGATGATGCGCGTTCCGGATGAGAACGGGTTGGACAAGGTGGAGGCGATGAAGCAGACTTATTATAAACTCTGCTTGGACTGTCTGGTCATCCTTGGCGGAAATGGAACTCAGAAAACAGCGAACCTTTTGAGAGAGGAAGGACTGAACGTCATTCATCTTCCAAAGACGATCGACAATGACATCTACGGTACAGATATGACATTCGGCTTTCAGAGTGCGGTAAATATTGCGACAAATGCGATCGACTGCATCCACACAACGGCTTCTTCCCATGGACGTGTATTTATCGTGGAAGTTATGGGACATAAGGTTGGAAGCCTGACCTTACATGCTGGAGTTGCAGGCGGTGCAGATATCATCCTCATCCCTGAGATCCCTTATGACATCAATAAGGTTATAGATGCGGTGCGCAAGCGCGCGAACGAAGGCAAAGGATTTACGATCCTTGCAGTTGCGGAAGGTGCGATCTCCAAAGAAGATGCAGAACTTACAAAGAAGAAATATAAAGAGAAACTGGCTTCCAGAGCGAAGAAATATCCGTCCGTTTCCTATGAGATCGCAGACAAGATCACCAAAGAACTCGGAAGCGAAGTCCGCGTGACAGTTCCTGGCCATACACAGAGAGGTGGAGAGCCTTGCCCGTATGATCGTGTTCTTTCCACAAGGATCGGCGCAGGCGCTGCACAGGCGATCATTGAGGGTAAATATGGCATCATGATCGGTGTCTCTAACGGAAGGATCAAACAGGTTCCGTTAGAGGAATGTGCGGGTAAATTAAAGATGGTTTCTCCGAAAGACCAGCTTGTGCTTGCAGCGAAACAGATCGGTATCAGCTTCGGTGACTGATCGTGAAAACAATGCTTGACTGGTATATGTTTTTTCATTTATGATATTATCATTACTGCTGACTGAGATTGCAGTCAAAACCGCCGCGGGATCTTACTTTCCGCGGCGGCTGTGATAATGTCGATCGCGGGTAAATGAGAGGTCCGGCGGATGTCAGTGATAAGAGTAATGATAAGATAGGAGTTTGTTCATGAGTTATACTGCCCTTTACAGAAAATTCAGACCAGACAATTTTACAGATGTCAAGGGTCAGGATCATATAGTGACAACTTTGACCAACCAGATCAAACATAATCGCATTGGTCATGCATACTTGTTCTGCGGAACAAGAGGAACCGGTAAGACTACCGTTGCCAAAATCCTGGCGAAAGCGGTCAACTGTGAAAATCCTATTGATGGAAGCCCCTGCAATGAATGTGCGATGTGTAAGGCGATACAGGCAGGGACCGCCATGAATGTGATTGAGATCGATGCTGCCTCTAACAACGGTGTGGATAACATCCGCGAGATCAGGGAGGAAGTTTCGTATCGACCGACGGAAGGCAGATATAAGGTATACATCATCGACGAGGTTCATATGCTTTCGACGGGTGCGTTCAATGCACTTTTAAAGACATTAGAAGAACCGCCGTCCTATGTGATGTTCATCCTGGCGACAACAGAAGCGCACAAGATTCCGATCACGATCTTATCCAGATGTCAAAGATATGACTTCCACAGGATCACGATCGACACCATTGCCGCACGGTTGGAAGAACTTCTGAAGGTGGAAGGTGTGGAAGCAGAGGAGAAAGCGATCCGCTATGTCGCGAAAGTGGGAGACGGTTCCATGCGAGATGCGCTGAGCCTTCTGGATCAGTGTATCGCGTTTTATCTGGGGCAGACCTTGACTTATGATAAAGTGCTGGATGTGCTGGGCGCAGTGGACACAGAGGTGTTCAGCAAACTTTTGCGCAGGGTGATCCAGGGGGATGTGACATCGTCGATCCATATCCTCGAGGAACTGATCGTAGGCGGGAGAGAGCTGAACCAGTTCGTGGGAGATTTCACCTGGTATCTGAGAAATCTGCTTTTGGTCAAAACTTCGGAAAATCCGGAGGACGCGATCGATGTTTCCTCTGAGAACATGATGCTTTTGAAAGAAGAAAGTGCCATGCTGGATGTCGAGACTCTGATGCGCTATATCCGTATCTTTTCGGATCTTTCCAATCAGATCCGTTATGCTTCACAAAAAAGAGTGCTTGTTGAGATCGCACTGATCAAGCTGTGCCGTCCGGCCATGGAGATGAATTTGGATTCTGTACTGGATCGCATCCGTGTTTTGGAACAGCGTATGGATGAGCGCCCTGTACAGCAGGTGGTCGTTCAGAGTGCTGATGTGCAGCAGGCAGCGGGTAAGCAGATGACGGATGATTTGCAGGCGGATGCTTATAAACAGGAAGAACCTGCAAAGGCAGCGCCGGAAGATCTGCAGAAGATCGTAGCGGGCTGGAGAGTTATCACAGGACAGGCTACAGGAATGTTTAAGCAGATGCTTCAGAAAGCAATTCCTAAGTATGACAAAGAGACCGGGGAATCTATCCTTTATGTGGAGTTTCAAGATTTCCTGGGACAGTCTTATATTGATAACCAGGATGCTGTCAAAGAACTGCAGGATATTATTGCGGAGCAGACTGGAAAGATGGTGGAGATCCGGATGATTATGGCGGATCAGCATGCGCACAGCAATCTGTCGCAGATCACGGTGGATCAGGCGATCCGTGCGAACATCCACATGGATGTGATCACAGAGGAAGATCCAGCAGATCTATAAGACTCTGTGGGCGCGACAGCGATAAGATGGCTGGAACTATAAAAGATCCAGAAATAAAACAAATTATAGAATGAATAAGGAGAATCAAAAATGGCAAAACGTGGAGGATTCCCGGGAATGGGTATGCCGGGAAATATGAATAATCTTATGAAACAGGCGCAGAAAATGCAGCGTCAGATGGAAGAAAACCAGAAAGCACTCGAAGAAAAAGAATTTACAGCAACTGCAGGCGGCGGAGCCGTTGAAGTGACAATCTCCGGTAAGAGAGAAGTGACAAAAGTAAAACTGCAGGAAGAAGTAGTAGATCCGGATGATGTGGAAATGTTAGAAGATCTGATCGTAGCAGCGACAAATGAAGCTCTGCGCAAAGTAGAAGAAGAGTCCACAGCTGTGATGTCTAAACTGACAGGAAATCTGGGCGGTGGTCTTGGAGGAGGCTTTCCATTCTAATGGAATATTACAGCACTCATATTAACCGACTGATCGAGCAGCTTTCCCATCTTCCTGGGATTGGTGTGAAGTCGGCACAGCGTTTGGCATTTCACATTATGAATATGCCGAAAGAGCAGGTGGAGCAGCTCACAGGCTCTATCACTAATGCCAGAGAGAATGTCCAGTATTGTAAATGCTGTTATACTTTGACAGATAAAGAGATCTGTCCGATCTGCAGCAACGATAAAAGAGACCATTCTACGATCATGGTGGTGGAGAATACCAGAGACCTGGCAGCGTATGAAAAGACTGGCAAGTTTGACGGTGTATATCATGTGCTCCATGGTGCGATCTCGCCGATGCTCGGGATCGGACCGGATGATATTAAATTAAAAGAATTGATGCAGCGCCTCTCCAAAGAGGAGGTTAAGGAAGTCATTGTGGCGACAAACTCTAGCTTGGAGGGTGAGACCACAGCGATGTACCTCAGCAAGCTGATCAAGCCTACAGGGATCAAGGTGAGCAGGATCGCCAGCGGAGTCCCGGTTGGCGGAGATCTGGAATATATTGATGAGGTCACTTTACTCCGCGCTTTGGAAGGACGAGTGGAACTTTAATGCAGAGGAGGAATCCTTTTGCCTAAAAAGAAAGCAACGTCTTCTGATGTGGCGGCAAGAGCCGGTGTTTCACAGGCTACCGTGTCGATGGTCCTGAATAAGAAATATAATGTTTCTTTTTCCAGGGAGACCGTGGAGAAAGTGGAACAGGCAGCCAGGGAATTGGGATATCAGCTGCCCGGTCGGAAGCATAAAAAAGACAATAAAAAACAGAAGCTGATCGTTGTTTTTTGCCCAACGCTCACTAGCCCTTATTATGTACTGCTCCTGCAGGG
>CAZSTD010000096.1:0-1791 GCA_964609645.1 uncultured Blautia sp. | reverse complement strand
GTGATCATCAAGGCTGCGGATGAGAGTATTGATTCGCAGATCCCAAGAATGGATTCTGAATATTCGATGGGATACGAGCTGACCATGGAACTTTTGAAGGAAGGCAGGAAGTTTACAGCTGTCGCAGGCCAGAATGATATGATGGCGATCGGGGCGATGGACGCTCTGCGTGAAGCGAAACTTCATGTGCCTAGAGATGTATCGGTGATCGGATGTGACAATATCTTTTACTCTGGGATAGGGAAGGTTTCTCTTACGACCATTGATCATTTTGTAGCACTGAAAGGGCGGGATGCCTGCGATATTATCATGCGTAAGATCGATGCCAAGGAACGCTTCCTTATGGATGCGGAACCGATCAGTCTTTACAATGTAGAATATAAGCCAAAACTCATAGCCAGACGTACAACTGGCTATGTAAAAACACAGAAAGAAGCCCGGGATGCAAGGGAAAACAAGGGTGCTGACGAGGCTTCAGAAAAAAATTAAATAAATACGCGGAATGAAAATTATTACTAATAATTTTCGGGGGATATCCCGCGGGAAAGATAAGCGGGGAAACGAAGGTATCACGTGTACTGGCACAATAATTTCAGATATGCCGTACACTTGTACTTTACAGGCGGCAAAGCATTAATAAAAAGATATGATTATTAATTAGAAAATTATTAATAATTCCTGGGGCACTTGACCTGCCAGTAAAGTCTGATATAATGAAACTATCAAAACAAACCAAAGCAAAACGAACGCTTAGCAAAAGCAAAAACAGGAGGGTCTAAAACATGAAATTCTTTATTGACACAGCAAAAGTAGAAGATATCAAAGCAGCTAACGATATGGGTGTGATCTGTGGTGTTACTACAAACCCATCTCTGATCGCAAAAGAAGGAAGAGACTTCAACGAAGTTATCAAAGAGATCACAACTATCGTAGACGGACCGATCAGCGGTGAAGTAAAAGCTACTACAACAGACGCTGAAGGAATGATCAAAGAAGGACGCGAGATCGCAGCGATCCATCCGAACATGATCGTAAAGATCCCGATGACAGTAGAAGGTCTGAAAGCTGTTAAAGTTCTTTCTGCAGAAGGAATCAAAACAAATGTAACTCTGATCTTCACAGCTAACCAGGCACTCTTAGCTGCAAGAGCAGGCGCTACTTATGTATCTCCGTTCCTTGGAAGACTTGATGACATCTCTGTAAGAGGCGTAGATCTGATCCGTGAGATCGCAGAGATCTTTGCAGTAGCTGGTATCGACACAGAGATCATCGCAGCAAGCGTAAGAAACCCGATCCACGTAACAGACTGTGCACTTGCTGGTGCTGACATCGCAACTGTACCTTACAGCGTAATCGTACAGATGACAAAACATCCTCTGACAGATACTGGTATCGAGAAATTCCAGGCAGACTACAAAGCTGTATTTGGCGAATAATTAAGGAGAACCTACCATTATGGAAAAATTAGAACTTCAGAAAGTTGCAAACGAAGTCCGCAAAGGTATCGTTACAGCAGTTCATGCTGCAAAAGCAGGACATCCAGGTGGATCCCTGTCTGCAGCAGACGTATTCACATATTTATATTTTGAAGAAATGAACATTGATCCGAAAGATCCTAAGAAAGCAGATCGTGACCGTTTCGTACTTTCCAAAGGCCACACAGCACCAGGATACTATTCTGCACTTGCAGAAAGAGGATTCTTCCCGAAAGAAGACTTAAAGACACTTCGTCACCTCGGATCTTACTTACAGGGACATCCGGATATGAAACACATTCCAGGTGTTGATATG
>CAZSTD010000095.1:0-9753 GCA_964609645.1 uncultured Blautia sp. | reverse complement strand
ATGGACTATCAGTCAATTATAACATTTCTTATGGAAATGGCAGGAACAGTAGCTTTTGCTGCATCAGGAGCAATGGTAGGAGTTGAGAGGAACATGGATATTTTTGGTGTCAGTGTCCTGGGAGTTGCGACCGCAGTTGGCGGTGGGATGATCCGGGATGTGGTGTTGGGGATCATTCCGCCAAATGTGTTTGTCAATCCGGTATATGCACTGGTGTCTGTGTTGACTTCCTGCTTAGTATTCTTTATCTTTTATTTTAAGAGGGAGCTTCTCGAAGGACACAGACGAGAAACTTACGATAAAGTTATGTTGGTGATGGACTCTGTGGGACTTGGGATCTTTACTGTGGTTGGAGTAAATACAGGGATCCGCCAGGGCTACATGGATAACATCTTCCTGCTGGTATTTCTGGGAACGATCACCGGAGTTGGCGGAGGTTTGCTCCGGGATATGATGGCGAGTGTTCCGCCGTATATTTTTGTAAAACATATCTATGCCTGCGCTTCCATTATCGGGGCGATCGTGTGCGTATATATGAACCGTATCGCAGGCAATGTGGAGGCGATGGTAGTCGCATCTGCCGCAGTGGTGCTGATTCGGTATTTGGCGGCTCACTACCATTGGAATCTGCCAAGGCTCTCACCGAGAGAGTAAAAAACTATAAATAATGAGAGAAATGAGAATCCTCTCTTTACCTAAAATTGGTAAAGGGGGGATTTTTTTAATTTACATTTAACAATGGTTTTACCAAAATGTGATAGATGGAACAGAGAAAACTTGCTTATAATTATGCTTGTGGTCAGAAAATAATAAGTGGAAAGGGAAATTATGAAAAAAGAAAGTATAAGAAATGGTAAAAGGAAGGAAATCGCATGTCAGAAATCGTGTTAAAAGATGTCTGTAAAATTTATGAGAATGGATTTCGTGCAGTCAGAAATTTTAATCTGGAAATTGAAAAAGGAGAGCTGGTGGTCTTTGTAGGGCCTTCCGGATGCGGAAAGTCTACAACTCTTAGAATGATCGCTGGGCTAGAGGAGATCAGTGACGGAGAGCTCTGGATCGGAAATAAACTGGTGAATTATCTGGAGCCGAAGGAGAGAGACCTGGCGATGGTATTCCAAAGCTATGCGCTTTATCCTCAGATGAACGTGTATGACAATATCGCATTTTCTCTGCAGGTAAGAAAAACTCCGAAGAAAGAGATTGACCGGAAAGTGCATCAGGTGGCACAGCTTTTGGGACTGGAAGACCTGCTCAAGCAAAGACCTAAAAATCTTTCGGGCGGGCAGCGTCAGAGAGTGGCGATTGGAAATGCACTCATCCGAGATCCTAAAGTTCTCCTTATGGATGAGCCATTGTCCAATCTGGATGCTAAACTTCGCACACAGATGCGGGCTGAGTTGGCGCAGATCCATAATTCGCTTGGAAATACTATCATCTATGTGACGCATGATCAGACAGAAGCGATGACTTTGGGAGACCGAATCGTGGTTATGGATCAGGGGGTGATCCAGCAGGCAGACGCTCCAAGAGTATTATACGATCATCCTGTAAATCGTTTTGTGGCGGGATTTATCGGTTCTCCTTCTATGAATTTTATGAAGGGGCTGCTGATGGAAAAGATGGGAGCAAAAATCTTTCTGACAGAAAATGATATGGAGATTCCGATTCCGGGATTTTTATGGAAAGCACTGAAAACGAGAGGATACATAGGAAAGTATGTGGAATTAGGAATCCGTCCGGAACACTTTCTGGAGCGTCCGGCGAAGGATGATATCCTTCAGGAATGGAAGATAAATGTGACAGTTACAGCAAGAGAACTTTTGGGATCAGAAGTGATCGTGCATTTTGATCACTGTGGACAGGATTTTTGTGCTAGACTTTCCGGAGATACGCTTCTTGACAGAGGTGAGGAAGCGACGCTTTGGATCGATCTGTCATCTATCTGCGTGTTTGATCTGGAGACGCAGGAAAATATCCTGTTGAAAAAATAGAAAGAAAGAGAGTTTGATTTGATGAAAAAGTTAAAATCCGCAGGTGCCTACGCATATCTGCTGCCGGCATTTTTGATCTTTGGGATTTTTTTGTTCTATCCGTTTTTTAAGACGGTATATCTGAGTCTTTTTAAGACAAATAAGATGGGAGAGGCAAAATTATTCGTTGGACTTGGAAATTATAAAGATCTTCTACAGTCGCCTTCATTTTGGAACAGTCTTGCGGTTACGCTGATCTTTGTTGTGATCGTGGTGGCGATCAGCATGGTCTTGGGACTGACGACCGCAGTGCTTTGCAATAAGACATTTCCGGGCATTCGCTTTTTCAGCACTGCGTATGCACTGCCGATGGCGATCGCATCGAGTTCCGCAGCAATGATCTTTAAGATCATGCTCCACCCGTCGGTGGGGATCATCAATAAGATCTTTCACTTGGATATCAACTGGGTCAGCGATCCGAAATACGCGCTGGTCTGTGTGGCAGTTCTGACAGCCTGGCTTAACAGTGGGATCAATTTTTTATATTTTTCCGCAGGTTTGAGCAATATTGATGAGACGATCTACGAACGTGCTTCGGTGGATGGTGCAAGTTCATTTCAGAAATTTTATCGCCTGACACTTCCGGGATTGGCACCTATCATGTTCTATACATTAGTGGTAAATATCATTCAGGCATTTCAGTCCTTTGGCCAGGTAAAGATCCTGACGCAGGGTGGTCCAGGGGAATCTACAAACCTGATCGTATATTCCATCTACAGGGACGCATTCTTTAACTACCGTTTTGGAAGTGCGGCTGCATGGTCTGTAGTGCTGTTTTTGATCGTGCTGGTGCTTACCCTGATCATGTTTAAGATAGAGAAAAAAGGAGTGAAATATTGATGTTACAGACAGGCAATATCTCTGTGGAAGAACAAAAGCAGATGGCTTTGGAACGCCAGAAGTTTCAGGAAGTAAAAGCGAAGATGCTGGCTCGGCAGAAATATAAAAAAACTGCCAGGACAGCGGGCCGCGTTGCGGTAAATGTAGTGGTGGCGCTGATTGTACTTCTGCCGCTTTTGTATGCGGTAAGCATTGCATTTATGCCATCGAGTGAATTGTTTACATTGGAATTGAACATTTTGCCGAAGAATCCTACGCTGGAGAATTTCAAGCAGGCTTTGCAGAAAGTTCCGCTTGTGCGCTTTGTGGTGAACTCTTTCCTTGTGGCAGGACTGATCACTTTGGGACAGATCATTTCCTGTTCCTTGGCTGCTTTTTCTTTCTCTTTTTTGGAGTTCAAGGGGAAAAATGTGTTATTTATGCTGGTAATGGCGACCATGATGATCCCGGGAGAGGCAACGATCATTTCCAATTATCTGACGGTCAGCAGCTGGCACTGGCTGGATTCTTATCAGGTATTGATCGTACCGTATCTTACCTCAGCGATGGGAATCTTCCTGTTCCGCCAGTTTTATCTTAGCTTTCCGATCTCGCTGTACGAGTCAGCGAAAATAGATGGATGTTCCAATCTTCGCTTTATTTGGAAGATCTTAATGCCGCTGACCAAATCTGCGATGGGAGCTATGGCAGTTTATACCTTTATCAATGCTTGGAACATGTATATGTGGCCTTTGCTTGTGACAGGTTCTGATAAGATGCGTACTGTCCAGATTGGTATCGGTATGCTGGATAGTGTGGACTCTCAGTCGATCACTCTGATGATCGCCGGAGTTGTTTTGATCATCCTTCCGTCCATTTCCATATTTATCATCGGACAGAAGCAGTTGATCCGTGGTATGTTCTCAGGTGCCGTAAAAGGCTGAGAAATAGAGTAACAAAAATACGACAAGACAAAAGAAAGGTAGAGTTAAAGTATGAGACGAAAACTTGCGATTTTATTGACAGCAACAACAGTATTTGGCGCGGTGATGCCGGTCAATTGTATGGCTGCGGATATTGCAGAGGGAACGACCATTACATTCTGGCATGCGATGGGCGGTGTGAACGGAGAGGCACTCGACCATCTGGTAAAAGAATTTAATGAGAACAATGAATATGGGATCGTGGTAGATTCCCAGTATCAGGGTTCTTACGATGACTCCATCAATAAATTAAAGAGCGCACAGCTTGGAAACATGGGTGCGGATCTGGTACAGATCTATGATATCGGAACACGTTTTATGATCGATTCGGGCTGGGTGATTCCTATGCAGGAGATGATCGACAGCGAAGGATATGATGTGTCTGATCTGGAAGAAAATATCACTGCTTATTACACCATAGATGAACAGCTGTATTCTATGCCGTTCAATTCCTCTACACCGATCCTGTACTATAATAAGGATATGTTTGAGAAGGCTGGGATCGCGGAAGTGCCGGGCAGCTTAGAAGGGATCGCGCAGATTGCAGATGATCTGGTAGAAAAAGGCGGCGCAGGGGAAGCCTTATCTATGGGAATCTATGGATGGTTCTTCGAGGAGCTCATGTGCAAACAGGGATTGGCTTATGTAGATCAGGAAAATGGACGAGAAGCAGCAGCCACCAAGGTTGTATTTGACGAAAACAACGGAGCTTTAAATATCCTTAACAAATGGAAAGAACTCTACGATGCAGGATATGCGCCAAACGTGGGCAGAGGCGGAGATTCTGGTCTGGCTGATTTTTCCGCAGGAAAAGCTGCGATCACATTAGGCTCTACCGCTTCCCTCAAGCAGATCCTTCAGGATGTCAATGGAACTTTTGAGGTGGGAACTGCATATTTCCCATCTGTCACAGAAGAAGATCAGGGTGGTGTGTCCATCGGCGGTGCTTCCCTGTGGATGCTTGACAATGAGGATGACACAAAGAAAGCGGCAACATGGGAATTTGTAAAATATCTGGTATCTGCAGAGTCTCAGGCATACTGGAATGCACAGACTGGATATTTCCCAGTGACAACATCTGCTCATGAGGAACCGGTATTTCAGGAAAACATTGCACAGTATCCACAGTTCCAGACAGCGATCGATCAGCTTCATGATTCTGCACCAGAGTATGCAGGAGCGCTTCTGAGTGTATTTCCAGAGGCACGTGCGATCGTGGAGACAGAGATAGAGAATATGTTAAATGGCAAGGAATCTGCAGAGGAAGCAGTGGGCAAGATGGCTTCTCAGATGAACGCATCCATCGAAGATTATAATTTGCTCAACGAATAGGCAGATGCTATAATACGAGAAAAAGAGGTTGCATTTTAACCAGACAGGAGCAAAAGGATCATGGAAATGACAAGAGCGATAAAAGTATGGGCGCACAGAGGTGCCAGCGGATACAGACCGGAAAATACGATGGAAGCGTTTGAGCTTGCGATCAGACAGGGAGCGGACGGCATTGAGCTGGATGTGCATCTCTCAGCCGACGGGGAGCTGATCGTTATGCACGATGAGACGGTAGACCGTGTCACAGCAGAGCACGGTCTGATCCAAGATCTGACACTTGCACAGCTAAAAAAAATGAAAGTCAGTACGCCGGCAGAACCGAAAGGAATCTATCGTATCCCGACGTTGGGAGAAGTTTTGGATCTGATGCGCACCACACAGATGATGGTGAACATTGAGTTAAAGAACAGCATTTGCTTTTATCCAGGAATGGAAGAGAAGATCCTTGCGCTTGTAAAAGAAATGCAGATGCAGGAGCAGATGATCTATTCTTCTTTCAATCATCACAGTTTGCTGAGATTAAAGGAATTAGATGCACATGTGCAGACAGGGATCTTATTTGGAGATGGCTGGGTGGACCCTGCAGGATATGCGAAAAAACTGGGAGTTGATGCTGTGCATCCGGCAGTTTATCATTTGCAGTATCCTGAGTTTACGCAGCAGGTAAAACAAAATGGATTGAAGATGCACGTCTGGACAGCAAACAGACGAGAGGATATCCAAATGGTAAAACAATCCGGGGCGGATGCGGTGATCACTAATTATCCGGATGTGGCTTTGGAAGTGTGTGAAAATAAGTAAAACAGGATTTGAATGCTTCAGGACTATCTGCTATAAAAAGGAATGGCTATTTTTTCACAATGGTGGTATGATAGGAACTGGATCAAATGCAGGGCTGTTTTTGGGAAAACGAAGAACATCCCTGCATACAACAGGAGTTCATACACAGGAGGATGAAAAAATGAATATCAGACGTGTAGAAAATATGGCAGGCGGAGAAGGCCATGTGATCATCAAAGATATCCTGAATGCAGAGCAGTTAAATGGAAAATGTGGTCTGTATGCGCAGGTGACGATCGAACCGGGATGTTCCCTGGGTTACCATGAACATCATGGAGAGAGTGAAACTTATTATATTCTTCAGGGACAGGGAGAATACAACGACAATGGAAACAAACGACCGGTACAGGCTGGCGATATGACTTTTACACCGGACAATCACGGACATGGGCTTGCAAACACCGGAGATACTGACCTGGTATTTATGGCGTTGATCATCAAAGACTGAGATAAGGACTGATACTATGTGTAAAAAGACAGCGAAGAAATTACTGAAATTTATTCAGAAAAGTCCGACTGCATTTCAGGCAGTGGAGGAAATGAAAAAGAAACTGGATAAAGCAGGATTTGAGGAGTTAAGAGAGCATAGACACTGGGAGCTGCAGGAAGGCGGAAATTATTATGTGACCAGAAACAATTCTGCGATCATTGCATTTTCAATCCCAGATGAACCGGCTTGGAAATTTCACATCATGGCAAGCCACAGCGATTCTCCGGCATTGAAGATCAAAGAGAATCCGGAGATGGAAGTCGAGAAGGCATATGTGAAGCTGAATGTGGAGCGCTATGGCGGGATGCTGCTTGCACCATGGTTTGACAGACCGCTATCCGTGGCAGGACGTTTGATCGTGCGAAAAGAAAATGGTATCAAGGAGAAGTTGGTCAGTGTGGACAGAGACCTTCTTCTGATCCCAAATCTGGCGATCCATATGAACCGAGAGGTCAATGACGGATACAAGTACAATGTACAAAAAGATATGCTTCCGCTCTACAGCGACTATGAGGGAAAAGGAAGTTTCATGGAGATGATCGCGAAAGAGGCAGATGTGGACGCTGAGGATATCCTGGGACATGATCTGTTCTTGTATGACAGGACACCGGGAATGATCTGGGGCCCAAATGAGGAATTTGTCTCTGCGCCGCGTCTGGATGACCTGCAGTGTGCCTTTGCATCTTTAGAAGGATTTTTGCAGGCAGACCGCAAAAAATGTATCGCCGTGCATTGTGTGCTCGACAACGAGGAAGTGGGAAGCGGAACGAAGCAGGGAGCAGCCTCCACATTTCTGAAAGATACTCTGATGCGCATCAATATGGGACTTGGAAGAACGCAGGAAGAATATTTGATGACATTAGCGGAGAGCTTTATGGTTTCTGCGGACAATGCACATGCCCTGCATCCGAATCATACGGATAAGACAGACCCGGTCAACCGCCCAGTCTTAAACGGTGGCATCGTGATCAAATATAATGCAAATCAGAAATACTGTACGGATGGCATTTCTGCCGCTATGTTCAAAAATATCTGTGAAAAAGCGGATGTGCCATATCAGACATTTGTCAATCGCTCAGATATAGCGGGCGGATCTACCCTTGGAAATATTTCCAATACACAGGTGCCGATGAATACGGTAGATATCGGATTGCCGCAGCTTGCGATGCATTCCACCTACGAAACGACCGGTACGAAAGATACCGAAAGTTTGATCAAGGCGGCAGAAGTTCTGTTTGCGTAAGGATCATAAAATAGTTTGCTGAATATGCAGCAGCGTAATTAAAAAAGTCTGGGATACTGATATCAGATCAGTCCCAGACTTTTGCATATATAAAGCCAGATCGTCATGGTGAAGGAACTTAGGAGCGTTGTGGACATCACGACTCCGGAAGTAAAGTCCCCGTCATAGTTCATGTTTTTGGCCATTATGTAGCAGCTGACTGTGGTGGCAGAGCCAAGCATGATGATGATCGCGACCAGCATATCGTGTGAGAAACCAAGCGCGATCGCCAGTGGGAGAAAGACTGCTTCGTATCCGATCAGCTTTAAAAAGGTGCAGGCGATCACTGGCTTTGGTCGGGCAAAGGCTTTGCCGAATTTTAAAGCACCGCCCATAGCCATCAAGCCCAGTGGAGTTGCGGTTTTTCCAAGGTTGTTGACGGTGGTCTTTAAGATCGCTGGCAGAGGAAGGCGCAGAAGTGACCAGAGCATTCCAACTAAGATTCCCAGGATGATGGGATTGGTCGCGATCCCTTTTAATGTTTTTAGGATCTTTTTGGAATCTAGCTTTTCGTTTCCTGGTGCAAACAGTGACAGGGTGGTGACAGCCATCACATTGTAGAGCGGCACGCTTCCGATGATCATCAGCGGTGCCATCCCGGAATTGCCATACAGGTTCTGAATGATCGCGATCCCTAAGATCGCGGCACTGCTTCGGTAAGATGCCTGTATAAATTCGCCTTGGATGTTGCGTGGACGAAGAAGATAGGAAAGCCCAGTGGAGATCCCAATGCTGATCAAGGTTACAAAAAAACAGAACAGCACAAATCTGGTGTTCCATACACTGTAAAAATCAGATTCCGCGATATCCAGGAACAAAAGTGCAGGCAGGGCTGCATTAAATACGAATTTATTCATACGGCTGATAAAAGCATCGTCGAAAAGACCGATGCGCCGGAAGATTAGTCCCAGCATCAGTGTGAGAAAAATAGGAATGGTGGCATTAAGACAATAAATAAGATTTTCCATGATCGATACTCCTTCTTTGTGAGACTCACTTCCTACGATTATAAACTATTGACCAGAATTGTCAAATAATGATTTTTGTGGTATTCTGAAAAACAAGATTGTGGATAATGGAGGGAACAGTATGAGATACGGAAAGATAAGGATTGAAGATGGGTGTCTGGTCTTTACCAGACATATGATGATCAACAGCCTTCCATGTAAGGATATTGTGTGGGCATACATGAGAAAAGAGGGAGCGGATGCAGATGGGACCAGGCAGCTCAGCATCAATTATCTGGTCATCATCACGAAAAGAAAAAAGAGATATAAATTTGATATGACGGAAAAAGAAGTGCAGGAGTGTATCCGACTGCTGCGCATGCTCAACCCGGATATGGCTTCCGGATTTCCCAAAGGCGGGCGCGTTTTTTTGCAAAGCCTTCCAAACACCAGAGATCTGGGTGCGATCACGACGAAGGATGGACGGCATATCCTGCCAAGGAAGCTGCTGCGCAGCGGGGAACTGTATCATGTCTGTGCAGGTGATAAGCATATTCTTTCGGCGGAATATAATCTGCGTACTGTGATCGATCTGCGCTCTGAACAGGAGAGAAAACAAAAACCAGATATGATCATGGCAGGAGTTGAATACTACCATGTTCCAGTTTTGGATGAGGAAGTGAGTGGTTTTGGAAGTAAGGAAGATATCCTGGGATTTTTGGAGAAAATGCCGGACGATGCAGAGAGTTATATCAAAAAGCAATATGAGAGCATTTGCCAGGATCAATTTGCTCTGAAACAGTATGCCAGATTTATTGATATTTTATTGCGCCAGGAGACAGGATCTGTACTTTGGCACTGTGGAAGTGGCAAGGACCGCACGGGAGTCGGAACGGCTCTGCTTTTAAGCCTTCTGGGAGTGCCGGAGGAAGCAATCTACGAAGATTATCTTCGCACGAATCGGTACCTTGCGCAGGAATGTCTGATGATGCAGCGTTTGATGCAGACATGGCCGGAAGTAGATGCG
>CAZSTD010000094.1:0-9785 GCA_964609645.1 uncultured Blautia sp. | reverse complement strand
GAAAAAAGCACCCGAAGATCAGGGATGCGAAACCTGACCTTGGGTGCTTCGTGCTTACATAATGAAAATAGAGAAGGTGATTACAGGACTTTTTTGCCTGCTACATATTTGCTTGTGATGTTGCGGTCGTCAGAGAGATAAACCAGACGCTCCAGTCTGTCTTTCGCAGAAAGTTTCAGAGGAGTGCGGATGTTGGAATCATCTAAAACGACAGCGTCGAATTCATAATCTTTCTTGAAGTTTCCGACCTTTCCGAAGAAGGAACCGCCGCCTTCTGTGCCCATGTAGAATGCTTCTTCCAGTGTGAGCGGTTTCACAGAGGAATCAACCAGACGCCAGTACAGTTTGGCTACCTGGATAGCATCTGCCATTGCGCGCATGATGGACATGGAAGCGCCTGCTGCGATATCGGAGCCAAGACCGATGTTCAGACCCTCGTCCAGATAACGTCTTGCTGGAGCGATACCGGAGGAAAGGTTTGTGTTGGACTGTGGGCAGTGAGCGATGTAAACGCCCTGTTCTTTCATCAGTGCAACTTCTTCCTCTGGGGAATGTACGCAGTGAGCCATGATCGTAGGGCAGTCTCCGCCGAACATTCCGAACTGGCTGTATGCTTCTCCGTAGAAGTTTGTGTTAGGGCAAAGTTCTTTGACCCATGCGATCTCGCCGAAGTTCTCAGAGAGGTGAGACTGCATCGGAAGATGATATTTCTTCTGGATCTCGGAGAGACGTTGCATCAGCTCATCGGAGCAGGATGGAGTGAATCTTGGGGTGAGGATCGGTTTTGCATTTTCAAATTTGTTCAGAGTCTCTTCGATCCAGGAGAGTGTCGCTTCAGCAGAAGCCTGTGCGCTGCTTTCCTCTAAGAACTCAGAACCGTTTCTGTCCATGTTTACTTTTCCGACTAAAGTTTTCACGCCTGTCTTGTCCAGAAGATCCATCAGAAGTTCTGTGGCAGGTACGTGAAGGGTACCAAAAACGCAGGCACGGGTATTCGGGCTTTTTTTCATGTCATCCGCGAAGATAGAGTATGCTTCTTTTGCGAAATCAAGGTCCTCATAGCGTGCTTCCTGCGGGAATGTGATCGTGTTCAGCCAGTCAAGGAGCTCAAGGTCCATGCCAGTAGCGCGGAAGGTGTACTGCGGTGCATGGAGATGAAGGTCTGTCAGACCCGGGATGATCAGAGAATCACCGAAATCTGTACATTCAAGTGCTGCGTATTTCTCTGGGAGTTCGGTGAATACGCCAGCGCAGAGACCGTTTTCACAGACTAAATATCCGTGTTCTGTGATGGAGAGCTCTGTAGGGGTGATGCTGTGACAGATCGTTCCTTTTAATACAAATGTTTTGTTGTTCATAATCAAATACCCTCTTTCTTTTAGGCGGAAAAGGCAAAAAAATAACTACCAGAATATGCTGCCTTCTCCTCATTCATGTTTTCTCAAAAAAATGAACTTATAGACAACTATTACGGTAGTTGGTAGAAACATCCACCCGATTATGGACATATATAAGTTTGGTAGTTTATTCAGTTATCGGTGTCAGAACTGCTTCGTCCTGACAAGCTGATTATAGGATATTTTGCGTGTGGTGTCAATGGAAGAAATTCTTACAAAAATGCTTCTGTATTTTCGTGAAAAAATGCTAAAATTATCCAGAGCGTTTTTGTGGTCGTTCTGCTTTTCAAAGAGTGCGTGTACAATATAGCAAAATGTGGTATAATGTCTGGAAAAATATCTGAGAAAGGATGAAGCGAAATGGAATTGAATAAAGAGACGATGAAAAACCTGCGCTGGCTGATCGTGTTTACGGTCCTTTTGTATGTGGGGGTGAGGAACCTGCATGTGGTGATCGAGACTGCGCAGATCATACTTGGATTTTTGTTCCCGTTTATCATTGGTGGCGGGATCGCATTTATCTTAAATGTTCCTATGAAGTTTATGGAGAAGCACCTGTTTGGCAAAGCGATCCAGCAGAGGAAAAAGACAGCAGAGAAGATGGCAAGACCGGTCAGCCTTCTGCTTTCTATCTGTCTGGTGGTCTTTGTGGTCGCAGTGGTGCTGCTTGTGGTGCTGCCGGAGCTTGGAGCAACGGTGGTGAGTGTTGGCAAGAGCATTGAACAGAATATCCCGATATTTCAGCAGTGGATCGACAAAGTCTTTGGAGATAATCCGGAGATCGTGAAGTGGGCGCAGTCCCTGGAGGTAAATCCGCAGGAGCTGATCGATTCTGTACTGGGTGTACTGAAAAACGGAATGAACAATATCGTATCTTCGACGGTGACGATCACGATGGGGATACTCAGCACCGTGATGAACGTGTCCATCGGATTTGTGTTTGCGTGCTACATCCTTTTGCAGAAGGAGAAGCTGCAAAGACAGGTGAAAAAGGCTCTGTATGCGATGCTGCCGAACAAGGCTGTGGATCAGATCATACACGTGTGCAAGTTGGCGAATAAGATCTTTGCAAGTTTTATCACCGGACAGTGTATCGAAGCGGTGATCCTTGGAAGTATGTTCTTCGTGTCCATGACGATCCTTCGCTTCCCGTATGCGATGCTGGTGGGCGTTTTGATCGCTTTTACAGCGCTGATCCCTGTGTTCGGCGGTTTTATCGGATGCGGGATCGGATTCTTCCTGATCCTTATGAATGATCCGTTTAAGGCGGTGATGTTCCTGATCTTGTTCTTGATCCTGCAGCAGATCGAGGGAAATCTGATCTACCCTCATGTGGTAGGCAATTCCGTGGGCCTGCCGTCGATCTGGGTGCTGGTCGCAGTGACGCTCGGCGGAAGTCTGATGGGAATCGTGGGGATGCTGATCTTTATCCCGACGGTGTCTGTGCTCTATTCGCTTTTTAGAGAGTGGGTGTATGAGCGTCTGGAACGAAAAAATGTCGTTTTGTGACAAAAGTATCAACAGAATGAGATAAAATTGTAAAGGCTCTGTAAATGAGTGTAAGGTCTCTGTAATTGTAATTAATCTGATATTTCTTTATTATAGTAATATCTGTTACCGTCTGCGGGACGATGCGGAGGAACAGAAAAGATTATCTGGTTAAGATGGAAGGGGATCTTGAGATGGACATATTAAAAGGTAAACGTTATGATATTATGAATGTGCTGTGGGAAGAAGGACGACCACTGTCTGCTTTTGAGATCAATGACATTGCACCGGAGCTGAAAATGCCGACAGTAAGAAGATGTCTGGAACTTCTTTTGAAGGAGAACCTGATCGAGGTAGCGGGCACTTCCATGAACGGCAAGGTCTATGCACGAAATTACACACCGCTCCTTTCTAGAGAGGACTATCTGAAGGGGAATGCAAAGAGCAGGAAGATCAGCCCAGTGGAAATGATGGCTGCACTTTTGGAGTCCGATGCAATCACAGAGGAGGAGCTGGCACAGCTTCAGGACATTCTGGATCGGAAACGGATTGAATTAAAAAGCAAAAAGTCATAACAAAAAATGCAACAAAAAAGCTGCCGTTTGACGGGCAGCTTTTTTATTGGGATCATTTAAGATCAAACCTCTTTTTTGTTCTGATTTACTTCGTTTAACATCATCGCACGAACTTTCAGCGGAAGTCCGAACAGAGTGATGAATCCGTCTGCATCGTGGTGGTCATAGAGGTCACCTGTTGTGAAGGATGCAAGAGATTCGTTGTACAGGCTGTACGGAGATGTTGTACCAGCTTTGATGATGTTGCCTTTGTACAGTTTGAATTTAACTTCACCTGTCACATATTTCTGTGTGGACTCTACGAATGCCTGGATCGCTTCGCGAAGTGGTGTGTACCATTTTCCTTCGTAAACAACCTGAGCGAACTGGCTGCCAAGTTTCTTCTTAGCTTCCATTGTCTCACGGTCAAGTGTCAGTTCTTCGAGCTGTTCGTGAGCTGCCATCAGGATCGTTCCGCCAGGAGTCTCATATACACCACGGGATTTCATACCAACAACACGGTTTTCTACGATATCTACGATACCGATTCCGTTCTCGCCGCCTAATCTGTTCAGCTCTGTGATGATTTCGGAAACTTTCATCTCTTTGCCGTTAACTGTTTTCGGAACACCAGCTTCGAAAGTCATAGTTACTTCTGTCACTTTATCAGGAGCTTTTTCAGGTGTCACACCTAAAACGAGCATATTGTCATAGTTTGGAGCCAGGGAAGGATCTTCGAGTTCCAGACCTTCGTGGCTGATGTGCCATAAGTTTCTGTCACGGCTGTAGCTGTGGCTTGCGTCGAATGGCAGGTCGATTCCGTGAGCTTTGCAGTAGTCGATCTCGTCTTCACGGGACTGCATAGTCCATTTGTCTGTCATACGCCATGGAGCGATGATCTTGATGTCTGGAGCGAGAGCTTTGATACCAAGCTCGAAACGGATCTGGTCGTTACCTTTACCAGTAGCACCGTGGCAGATCGCAACTGCGTTCTCTTTACGTGCGATCTCAACTAATTTCTTAGCGATGACCGGACGAGCCATGGAAGTACCAAGGAGATATTTGTGTTCGTATACAGCACCAGCCTGTACGCATGGTACGATGAAATCGTCGCAGAATTCATCTACGATATCTTCGATATATAATTTGGATGCTCCGGAAAGTTTTGCTCTCTCGTCAAGTCCGTCTAACTCATTTCCCTGTCCGCAGTTTACACAGCAGCATACAACTTCGTAATCAAATGTTTCTTTTAACCAAGGGATCAGGGCTGTAGTATCAAGACCGCCTGAGTATGCTAAAACGACTTTTTCTTTCATGTTTGTATTCCTCCTGAAAATGTTTTTGATCTTAATCTTCTCTTAATTTTTCTTCGATTTTCTATTATAATCTTTTTATAAGATCCCTACAGCAGATCTGCAGTCCGTGTGACTTTCGTAATCCGGATGATCTGTGTGAGGGATCAGAATATAGGAGAAGTTTTTCTTCTTAATCATATCACAGAATAAATCAATTGCCCATATGAATAAATAGTAATGGTCTGATGGGCAGATCGTGTATCTGTGTCTTGGTTTTGTGAATAAATATTCAATCGAAACCGGGATGTTTTCCCGTGCTTTTGTTTAACAAGTGATAATATACACCTTTTTTTATAAATATGCAATACCAAAATGCCAAAAAGTTTTATACATTTTTGCATAAATATGCACCATTAAATAGGAAAAAACAGGGGAAAATGTACAGGTTGAAGCAAAATCATCGAAAAAACATCAGAAAATCACTATTGCATATTATGCAAGTAAGATGTATAATTAGTCCAGCGCTCTGATACAGTAGAGTTTCAGAGCAACACTACGATATGCAGTGCATATCTGGAAAAACAGAGTGAACCGCGATCAGGAGATGGCTGTTTTTAGGAACGAAGGTCCAGATCGCAGAAGATGGAGGAGATTACTATGATTAAAGCAGGAATTATCGGAGCCACAGGATATGCAGGTAACGAGATCGTCAGACTGCTGCTTGGACATAAAGAGGTAGAGATCGCATGGTATGGCTCAAGAAGCTATATTGACCAGAAATATTCAGATGTTTATCAGAACTTTTTCAAACTGGTAGATGCGAAATGTATGGATGACAATATGGAAGCGTTGGCTGACGAGGTGGATGTCATTTTCACAGCGACTCCGCAGGGGCTTTGTGCTTCTTTGATCAATGAAGAGATCCTTTCCAAAGTAAAGGTGATCGACCTGAGTGCGGATTTCCGTATCAAGGATGTAAAGAAATATGAGGAGTGGTATGGCATTGAGCATAAATCTCCGCAGTTTATCGATGAGGCAGTGTATGGACTGTGCGAGATCAACCGTGAGGATATCAAAAAAGCACGTTTGATCGCAAACCCGGGATGCTATCCGACCTGCTCTACACTTTCAATCTATCCGCTGATCAAAGAAGGGCTGATCGATCCGTCCACGATCATCATCGATGCGAAATCCGGTACTTCCGGAGCTGGACGAGGAGCGAAGGTAGCGAACCTTTTCTGCGAAGTAAATGAGAACATCAAGGCTTACGGTGTGGCAACACACAGACATACACCGGAGATCGAGGATCAGCTTGGATATGCCTGCGGACAGGAAGTGCTTCTTAACTTTACACCTCATTTGATCCCGATGAACAGAGGTATCCTGATCACAGCGTATGCTTCCCTCACCAAGGACGTTTCCTATGAGGAAGTGAAGGCTGTATATGATAAATATTATGAAAATGAAACTTTCGTGCGTGTGCTGGATAAAGATGTTTGCCCGCAGACGAAATGCGTGGAAGGAAGCAACTACGTGGATGTAAACTTCAAGATCGACCCGAGAACACACAGAGTGATCATGATGGGAGCGATGGACAATCTGGTGAAAGGTGCGGCTGGACAGGCAGTCCAGAATATGAACCTTCTGTTTGGATTCAAGGAATCCGAAGGTCTGCTCCAGGTTCCGATGTGCCCGTAAATAAAAAGAGCGATTGGACGAAAGACAGCAGGATAGGATACGTAGAAAGGATGAAGCGAGATGAAGATTATCGAAGGCGGCGTTACAGCGGCGAAAGGATTTCAGGCAGCGTCAGCGGCAGCGCAGATCAAATATAAAGGCAGAACAGATATGGCGATGGTGTACAGCGAAGTTCCATGCGTGGCAGCCGGTACATTTACAACAAATGTGGTGAAGGCAGCTCCGGTCAAATGGGATCAGGACATCGTCTACAATCACCCTTATGCACAGGCAGTGATCTGCAACAGCGGGATCGCCAACGCATGTACGGGAGAAGAAGGATACGGATACTGTAAGGAGACCGCAGATGCGGCGGCGGAAGTTCTTGGCATAGCAGCGGACAGCGTGCTGGTGGCTTCCACAGGTGTCATTGGGATGCAGGTGCCGATTGACCGCATCAAAAACGGTGTAAAAATGATGGCTCCGGTGCTGTCTGGCACTTTGGAAGCAGGTACAGAGGCAGCTAAAGCGATCATGACTACAGACACTGTAAAAAAGGAAGTCGCAGTGCAGGTGGAGATCGGCGGTAAGACTGTGACGATCGGCGGTATGTGTAAGGGTTCCGGCATGATCCACCCGAATATGTGCACAATGCTTGGATTTGTCACAACGGATGCAAACATTTCCAAAGAGATGCTGCAGGAAGCGCTGAGTGAGGATGTGAAGGACACCTACAATATGGTTTCTGTGGATGGAGATACTTCCACCAACGATACGGTCCTTTTGCTGGCAAACGGTTTAGCAGAGAACCCGCAGATCAAAGAGAAGGGTGCGGATTATGAGATCTTTAAATCTGCTTTGAACTACATCAACACTTGCCTGGCAAAGAAGATAGCAGGTGACGGTGAAGGTGCGACCGCTCTGTTCGAGGTGAAGATCATCGGTGCAGAGTCCAAGGAGCAGGCCGTGACACTGAGCAAATCTGTCGTGACTTCTTCCCTGACAAAGGCTGCGATCTATGGACATGATGCAAACTGGGGCAGAATCCTTTGCGCGATGGGATATTCCGGTGCACAGTTTGATCCGGAAAAGGTAGATCTCTATTTTGAGAGCAAGGCAGGAAAGATCAAGATCATCGAGAACGGCGTTTCCACCGGATACAGCGAGGAGGAAGCAACGAAGATCCTTTCTGAGGAGGCTGTGACAGCAATCGCGGATATCAAGATGGGTGATGCGACAGCGACAGCATGGGGCTGTGACCTGACTTATGATTATGTAAAGATCAATGCAGATTATCGTTCCTAAGTTGGAAATTTCGGAAACACAGGTTTAAAATAAAAGATGCGAAAGCGTACGAGGAGAGAGAAAAGATGGTAAATCAGAAATATTTGGACAAGGCAGAGGTGCTGATCGAAGCGCTTCCATATATTCAGAGATTCAATCGTAAGATCGTAGTGATAAAATATGGCGGAAGTGCTATGCTGGATGAGGAACTGAAACGCAACGTGATCAAAGACGTAGTTCTTCTGAAGCTGGTTGGATTTAAACCGATCATCGTACATGGAGGCGGTAAGGAGATCAGCCGCTGGGTAGCGAAAGTGGGCAAAGAACCGAAATTTATCAACGGACTTCGTGTGACCGACAAGGAGACTATGGAGATCGCAGAGATGGTTCTTGCGAAAGTAAATAAAGAATTGGTCGCAATGGTGGAATCTCTTGGTGTCAATGCGGTGGGCATCAGCGGTAAGGACGGCGGACTGCTCAAGTGCCAGAAGAAACAGATCGAAGGCGGAGACATCGGATTTGTAGGTGAGATCACAAAGGTAGAGCCAAAACTCCTCTATGATCTTCTGGAGAAAGATTTCCTGCCGATCATCTTCCCGGTAGGATACGGCGAAGATGGAGCAACCTATAACATCAATGCGGACGATGCTGCCTGTGCGATCGCGGAAGCGGTTGACGCAGAAAAGTTGGCGTTCCTTTCTGATATCGAAGGTGTTTACAAGGACAAAGATGATCCGTCAAGCCTGATTTCTGAGCTGCACGTACACGATGCGCATAAGCTGATCGAGGAAGGCTATGTAGGCGGCGGTATGATCCCGAAACTGAAAAACTGTATCGATGCGATCGAGAACGGTGTAAACCGTGTGCACATTCTGGATGGAAGGATCCCGCACAGCTTACTGCTGGAGATCTTTACAAATAAAGGCATCGGGACTGCTATTTTAAGAGAGGATGGGGAGAAATATTATCATGAGCATGAATGAACAGATGAGAGAATCTGAGGCAAGTATCCTTCATACATATAATCGTTTTCCGGTTGTGTTTGAACATGGAAAGGGCTGCTGCCTGTATGATTCCGAGGGAAAAGAGTATCTTGATTTTGCAGCGGGGATCGCAGTAAATGCGCTGGGCTATCATTATCCGGGGTATGATGAAGCCTTAAAAGCACAGATCGACAAGCTGATGCACATCTCCAATCTTTACTATAATGAGCCGATCATCGCAGCGGGCGAGAAGATCGTAGCTGCCTCCGGCATGGACAAAGCGTTCTTTACGAACAGTGGAACAGAGGCGATCGAGGGAGCTTTGAAGGCTGCCAAAAAATATGCATATACACGCGATGGACATGCAGACCATGAGATCATTGCGATGAACCATTCTTTCCACGGCAGAAGTATCGGAGCTCTTGCTGTGACAGGAAATGCACATTACAGAGAACCGTTTGAACCGCTGATGGGCGGCGTGAAGTTCGCGGATTTCAATGATCTGGAGAGCGTAAAGGCACAGATCACAGACAAGACTTGTGCGATCATCACAGAGACAGTACAGGGAGAGGGCGGTATCTACCCTGCGACAAAAGAGTTCTTAGAGGGACTTCGCCAGATCTGTGATGAAAAAGATATCATCCTGATCTTCGACGAGATCCAGTGCGGTATGGGAAGGACTGGAAATTATTTTGCATGGCAGGCATACGGTGTACAGCCGGATATCATGACAAGCGCGAAAGCTCTTGGATGCGGTGTTCCGGTCGGTGCGTTCGTGCTCAATGAGAAAGCTGCGAAGGCATCTTTACAGCCGGGTGATCATGGCACGACCTACGGTGGAAACCCATTTGTGTGCGAGGCTGTGAGCAAGGTGTTCGACATCTTTAAAGAGGATAAGATCCTTGAGCATGTGCAGGAGCTGACTCCTTATCTGGAGCAGAAGCTGGACGAACTGGTAGAAAAGCATGAATGCGCGGTCGCAAGACGAGGCATGGGCTTTATGCAGGGTATCGTGATCGCAGGCCGTCCGGTTGGAGAGGTTGTGAAGGCTGCTCTGGCAAAAGGTCTGCTGGTGATCTCAGCCGGAAGCGATGTGCTTCGTATCGT
>CAZSTD010000093.1:3888-9833 GCA_964609645.1 uncultured Blautia sp. | reverse complement strand
TCTGGTTTGAGTCCAGCCAGCTTCTGATCAAACAGATGAAGGAGGCAAATAAGAAGAAAGAAGAAAAGATCAAAGAGCTGCAGGAGTTCATCTCCCGATTCAGTGCCAACGCTTCCAAGTCCAAACAGGCAACTTCCCGTAAGCGTGCACTCGAGAAGATCCAGCTTGACGATATGCGTCCATCCAGCCGTAAATATCCATACATCGACTTCCGTCCAAATCGCGAGATCGGAAACGAAGTCCTTATGGTGGAAGGTCTTTCTAAGACGATCGACGGCGTAAAAGTATTGGACAACATCTCTTTTACTCTTGGACGTGAAGATAAGGTTGCATTCGTCGGCGCGAACGAGCAGGCGATCACTACTCTGCTTCGCATCCTGATGGGCGAGATGGAACCAGATGAAGGAAATTATAAATGGGGCGTTACCACCTCACAGGCATATTTCCCGAAAGACAACACAGCAGAGTTTGATAACGATCTTACGATCACGGACTGGCTGACACAGTACTCTGAGATCAAGGACGCAACTTATGTTCGTGGATTCCTTGGACGTATGCTTTTCCCAGGAGAAGACGGCGTAAAACGTGTACGTGTCCTTTCCGGTGGTGAGAAAGTTCGCTGTCTGCTTTCTAAGATGATGATTTCCGGCGCAAACATCCTTCTTCTCGATGAGCCGACCAACCATCTGGATATGGAGAGCATTACTGCATTGAACAACGGTCTGATCAAATTCCCAGGCGTGATCTTATTCACTTCTCATGACCATCAGTTTGTACAGACAACTGCCAACCGTATTATGGAAATCCTTCCAAACGGTACTATGATCGACAAGATCACTACCTACGATGAGTATCTGGCAAGTGATGAGATGGCTAAGAAACGTCACGTATTCAGCGTAAACGAAGAGGACGCTTCTGATAACTAATCCCATAAATCAATAAGAACTAATATATAAATATACAAAGAATCCCTGACAAGGCCCGCAGTAAACGGTTTCCCTGTCAGGGACTTTTTATTTCTCTATCTTTCTCATGCTGTGATCTCTGCTAATTTTCCGCCGGTCACTCTCAACAATTCTGCAAGAGATACTTTTAAAGTCAATCCAATCCTTCCGCCGCTCACATAGATCTCCTCAAAATTTTCAGCCGACGCATCAAACACCACCGGGTATGGTTTTTTCATTCCCAGAGGACTGCATCCCCCGCGCACATATCCTGTGATCTTTGTGATATCTTTTACATGGATCATATCTACAGTTTTTTCTCCAACTGCTCTCGCTGCCGCTTTTCTGTCTACTTCCTTTTCGATCGGCACTACAAACACAAAGTAACCTCCGCTTTTCCCCTCCATGACCAGAGTTTTAAACGACTGTTCATACGGCGCACCAATCTTATCTGCACTGTGAAGTCCATCTATAAATTCTTCACATTCATAGGAAAACGCTTCATATTTTACTTTCTGCCTGTCAAGCATCCTCATCGCATTTGTCTTTGCTTCTTTTGCCATTTTTTCCACTTATCCTTTCGTACTTCACGATTCTCTCATCTTCCAGTTCTTCTTCCTCATCCATCTCATCTTCCTCCACCTGCGGTTTATTGATCGCAAGCTGGATCAAGATTCCCAGAATGGCAAAGCCCACACTCATGCCAAGTCCGTAAGGAATATCTGCCAAATTTCCAAGTTTGGCTGCAGATATCCCGGACATCAGGCCACCGATCAGACTTGTCGCCACGATCAGAACTTCTCTGCAATATTTAACAGCCATAGTCCCCAATGCGACCCCTATCAGGACACAGGCAAAAAACGCTGCTGAAGTGGTAGGATGTAAAAAATAAATACTCAGCGTCCACCCAATTCCTGCTGCCAGAATAAATACACCTGCTTTATAGATCAAAAATGCGATCACTGCAAAAATAATACCTGTGATGACCATCGCAGCCAGCCATGTAGTCTTCTCCTCCACACCCATGCCATGCACGGTCACAAAGGCAAGCCCTGCACCAACCAAAAATCCGCCAAGCATCATCCAGAAGCGCAAAAGCCGGTATCCTAGGATGCAATTTAAGATTCCAAAAACCAAGATCACTGCAAAGATCCCCATCATAAACCGATCCATCAGGTTTGAATCCAAAAGTCCTTCCGTCAGACTCAGCACCTCGCCAATGATATCTGTCATTTCATTCATAATCTCTTACTCCTTTCTTCCTGCTGTAAACATTCTTTGTGCCCTGACTATGTATCCAAATGCCAATAACATTAAAACATATAATACATTGTTTTCATATTCTCAAGGATCCCGTAATGATATGATATTTGGGATAATCCATGGAAATTCAGATAATATCTGGCCATCTCCTGGATCGCATTATTCCCGATCAGATCCATGTAAGCCTCCTCATAAGCCTCCTGCGTTTGAAATTTAAAGCGCAGCACTGCCGCATTGTTCTCGATCCTGAGCCTGCACAGTTCATAGACAAGCTCCCTGTCATAGCTTTCAAAACAAGCTCCATTCATCACATAAAAGTTCCTGCCTGTCGCTGTGCAAGCTGGAACCTCAAATTCCTCGGATGCCGTATAATTTTCTTCATATTCCCACGGAAACGGACAAAGATAATCATAGATCGTAGTTTTATGCTCTGCAAGCTGAACAGCATCTCCCTCCAAAAAATCTGGCTGATCGCCATTAGTAACATCTACGTAGTAATACTCTCCATCCAATCTTACGATATTCCATGCATGTCCCTGAGTGCTGTTTTTCGTATCCCCTTCCACATAAATACAAAAAACTCCCAAACGTTCTAAAAGATACTGCAGTCCTCCTGCATATCCAGCGCACACAGCTTCTCCCTTCCAGAAGGTTCCCGCAATGCTCTGGTCATCCTCCGAAGCCACATAATCCGTATGATCGATCAAATATGTATACACGGTTTTGACTTTCTCATAGTCATCTGCACCCTCTGCGATCTGCGCAAGTACAGACTGATATGCCATCTCCATCGACTGCTCGATCTGCGTTCTCTGTTCTTCTGTATAAGAATATCCAGGTGAAAACTGGCAATAGTCTTTCCCCTCATAGGTGGTCATATATACCTTTTCACGATTATGTACCCAAAATAGCTCAGGATGATCTTTAAGAACTGCATGGTAAACTCTGTCAATCTCCTCATTTCCCGAAAGAGAGAGATAAAATCTTTCTTCCAGATCTCGAACTCCCTTTAGGATCTCCCGATAGCCTCTCTGCTCCTTCTCATTCAAAAGTCCAAAATAATACTCCTGGTGTCCCTCGTCACTTTGCACGATCTCCTGCCGGCGAAGCTCCCGCACCTCGGACGGCTCTTGAAAAACTTCTCTGCCAAGATCCCATCCACGCACCGCCAAAAATACCAATGCCAAAAAAAGCAATCTCTTGACAACAGAAACTCGTCTTTTCTTCATTCCGCAGCTCCTTTATTTTCTCTCACGTTTATCCTGATATCACATTATATCTCAGATGTCATACAATTGCAAACACCGAATTGTCCAGCTTTTCACACAAGCATGAAGAAATCCCTGTCAAATCGGCATCAAACACCAAATTTGACAGGGATATACTCTATGTCAGTCCAGATCAAAGAGCTGACGCTGTTTCAGATCGATCGAAGTCCAGGAAGTTCTTTTGGTAACAGTTCCATATAGAGAGACGTTACTGGTCACCTTCACATAGATCTTACACTGTTCACGATAGCCACTTTGATCCTGTGCTTTCAGATAACGTTCGATATCCGCGATCCGCAGCCCATACGCATTGTTATCCTTAAAATGGAAACTTCCGTCCTCACCGATCTGGATCGCTTCATTTTGTTTTCCATAGATCTGTAAAGAAGATATCTCCTGATTTAAGTTTGTAACTTTAACCTGAGCGGATCCATCCGGGGCGATCATTTCCTGCGAATTTTCGTTTTGAATATAAAAATCAAGTGTCATCTCCTGACTGTCTAAATCTCCCTGCGTCAGATCCATACTGACCATATTATAATCTTTTACATTCACATAAAAATCCATATCTGCATTCACAACATTCGCCTCTGAGGAAGTCCAGTTCATCTGATCCGTCATATAATATCTGATCTGCTCTACCTCTGCTGCCGGATTTAAGCTCTTTACAAACTCAACTTCCGGAGCCGCCGCCGCTACGTTAGCCGCTGCAACGATCGCATTGATAAACAGGTTGATCTCCTCTTCACCATCTACCTGGTGGTGTCCGGCACCTGTATAGATCACATTTCCCTTGCTGTACAGATAATAATTATTTCTCGCATCGTTCGGGGAAGAATCATAAACGCTCGAACCATTATTTCCACCCAGACAGTACCACACCACAATGTCACTTTCTCCGTCGCTTCGGTTATTACTGTCATAATCCTGCTCCAGAGCAAGCTGATAATATTGTCCATGTGTCTGGGCTACCGTGATCGTGTCTGCCATCCGATATGGATACTGAGTGATCGCTCCATCATTTACTTTCGTTACGCTTGTGACCAGCGTATCCCCCATTCCCATTTTTTTTCGGTTCAGCAGATTATTTGTATACGACTGTGTCTGTGCATAACTGGATGTCCGATCTCCACCTGTCTGATAAGCAATATCTCCCGCAACCTCCATTAGTCTTTTAAAACTAACCGAAGAACTCTGCACGTGCAATTCATTTCCCTGCTTAAGGATATCTCCTATCGTCCGATCTCCTCCCTCTGACAAAATTGGCTGATCTGAAGTAATTCCGTATCGATCCATTCCTACGATAGAACGAAGAACCTGATTCAAAGATAGCCCCCATGTTGGATTAGAGACCGTATAAAGCAGATAAGTATCTGTATACACATTTGCGATCTTATCTTTGCCTTCCCCGTACGTCGTCTGAACAATATCCTTGCACATTTCATTGTAATCATAGTTTACATAGGAAGTGGTATCGTGAGCAAAAATAATACTCTTTCCAGTTCTTACGAACTTAAGGATCTCATCCACTTGTCCGTATTTATTGGAAATGTCCTGATATACATCTGCAAATCCTAAGATCAGCATCTGCTGCTTATTCAAAGTATCCTGCACCCACTGCTGCGTCTGTTCTGCTGAAGTAAAGCTATTGATCGAGCTCACCGTCTGCTGCGTGATGTGGATCTCAAAATCCTCCAGCTGCTGTATCTTCTGCTGAAACAGTGAACTATTCTTCAGATCCCAATTAAATAATTTCTCCGGCGTAAGCTGCAGCACGTTGATCGTCTGTTTTGCTTCGCCTTCTTTTCGGCCCTGCTTTGCATATCCGGTCTGCGATGTATAGATATGCGCATTTCGATTACTGGAAATCTGCAGTTTCCAGGTGATCAGCTTATAGTAATCCGCTGGTATCTTTCTGGTCAGTGTATAAGTCGTTCCCGCTTTCAGTTCGTAGCGCATATCTCCGTTTCCATAATCCTCCTGCGTCAGAACATTTCCCTGCTCGTCCATGATCTGTGCATATTGATCCTGCACTTCCTTTGTCGAAAGATTTCCATCAAAATTCAAATCCAGATACAAATTGCAATCATAAGTGGTGACAGCCGGAAGTGCATCGGAATCATTTTTGACAGAAAAGACAAATTTCAGCTCCCCAGAAATATTTCCATACTGCTGCGGATCACTTACACTGTCATTTGCGCGCGCTGGCTCTTTCGGCTTTCCATTTGCAGCAAAAATGATCATCGGTTTGGCAAGTTTTGAGAAAAAAGTAATGTCTTTTCGCTTCGTATCCAGCTCCTCTTTTGTGACCACATTGTCATATTGGATCGCCTTATTCATAAATTCATAGTAGTAGGAAGCAGTATCCACCTCGGATGCATTGATGCTTCCATTTCCATTGACCAGCCCTGTCGCTAAGATCACCGGATAACCACTTTTTACGAAATCGAGCAGCTTCTTGCACTGATTC
>CAZSTD010000093.1:0-3788 GCA_964609645.1 uncultured Blautia sp. | reverse complement strand
TGGATAATGTCTTTGTAAAATATAATCGGATAGTCTTTACACGATCGATCGTTCGCCCAAACATAAGCTCCACGGTTCTCTTAGAATCACTGCTTGTCAAACCTGTACGGCCATTTAGAACCGTGTCAAGCAATACTCCATTTTCGTCATAAAACTCCGCCGCATACTCAGTCAAAACGCCATTCGTTCCACTGTCCTGACGCGGCTGATAGATAAATCCATTCACTTTGCATGCCTGTGACAATGTGATCGTTATCGAATGTCCCCGATGTCCGTTGTTCGTTTCACTATTTCCATTCTTATTATATGCAGAATGCCAAAAAGTATTGGGATTACCGTCAAGCATTCTCGCAGGTTCTTCTCCTGTTCCTTGCTCATGATCACATGCCGTCACACTTGTGATCTCACGCCACTCCATATCCGAAGTATCAAAAAAACTTATCTTTGCACCACTTGCAAATTGACTTTTATTGTTTGCATCTTGCGCCAGTGTTTCTGTAAAATACAGACGAACCCTTTTCACATTGGATACCGTTGTCCCAAACGCAGCCGTGATCTCCCGATTCCAAGCATTGTCCACCAGCCCAGTCTCACCTGTGACCACCTGAAGCTGTGTGTCGCTGCTGTCATAAAAAACTGCCGTATATTTCTTTAGAACTCCATTTTTGCTGTCCTGACGTGGCTGATAGGTAAAACCACTGACATTCGATGCCGACCGAAAGACAATATCCAGATAATGTCCCTGATACCCATCTATGTTTTCCTGCCTACCCTGCCAATTGCTTTCATTTTGATAAGGAGAATGCCAGATATCATTTCGATCATCATTTAACAGTTTCTCTCCGCCCTGTCCGCTGTGTGAATGGCAGGCGGAAACACTTTCGATCGAGATAGCCTTCTCACTGGAAGTGTTGCCCTCTCCAAGCCATTGTGAGACATCCTGCACTGTGATCTGTGAGCAGTCTTTGTCCGGCGTGATCTCCAGCACCTTAACACTATCCTTATAGCTGATCTCTCGTTTATATTTATAGTTGATGATATATTCGATCGCGCGCGCCTGCGAGAGCTCTTTTGTCAGCAATGGCACTTCTGTGCCATCACCAATCTCTGCCGTTCCAATCTGACGATACTGATTTTCCGTCTCTATGTAAGTTAGGATCTCCTCAAATCCTTCAGTTTCAGATGCACTTCCATCTCCGATCTGTTCACCTGTATAAAAATTTGTATGGAAATTCATATTCACCAGATCATCCACGGACGGATCGCTGTTTTTGAAAAAGTAAACATAGGTATTCACATAGTGTCCATCGGCATCTTCTTTTACAAAACCGGCAAATTTTTGTGTAAACTCCGGATCCTGCGCAGCTTTTGATGCATGGATCACGCAAGGAAGCTCCGAAGATATCAGCACATTGGCTGCACTGCTGCCCATCCTTGAAGTATTCAGATAGATCAGATCATACTCAGCCAGCGCTGTACTGGTAGAACTTTGTTTTACGCTCTCATTCTCGCCCGCTGAAAAAGTATCTTCTTGATCTTCGACTATATCTGCAAAAGCATCACTCTCAGACTCTGCCACGTCCGTAAAACCAGGGTCTTCGGACTCTGCAGCCACCTCGATCGCATCACTGATCGAAACCAGCTCCGCTCCAGCTTCACTGATCATTGGCGTTACTTCAGATACCTCGCCGTCACTAAAATTCTCCTCCGGATCATCAAATCCGGCTGCCTGCGCCTCTATATTTTCCTGTTCAAAGCCGTTGTATTTTTCATTGAACTGTGTTGCTGTGACCGTATCTACCTGTATCGCAAACTTCTCAAATTCCTCTTTCTCATTGATCGGATCGAGATGAAACACATAACGTTTTAGCCAGTCATGGTTCACATACCCGCCCTGATAATACATATGATCCACTTCCACAGTGTGTTCTTCCTGGCTTTCATCCAGAAGAAAATCATGATCACCGATCTCAGGTGTCAAGCGATACTCCGCACTCGAAATATAATGCGTCGCTGTCTTGCCATCAGCCTGATCCACTTTCAGATACTCATCCTCATTCTGTGGATATGCTGCATAATACCAACCCTCATACTGATAATCTGTCGAGAGCTGCGGATCTGCCACGGAAGACTTGCAGCAAAAATACGCTTTTTCCACCGTGTAGTAATAATTATAATCCAATCGCTCATCTATCATCCGGATATCACTGTATTCTACTGCCTGACGTCCTGTCACGATCGAAAGCGGATATCTTGCGATCTGTTTACTCACAGGATCGATCTGCCAATACCAGTACTGTCCATCCTCAAGCGTGATATCTTTCTCCACACGTGTGATAGGATTTCCCGAAGCAATATTCTGTTCATCTTTCTTTTGAGTATCAGCTGCCAGCTCCTTTATCTTCTCCAAGTCACCAACCAATGTATATTTATAGTAAGGATATGCCTCTATCGTCTCTCCCAAATAAATATATGGGTTTGCTGTGCTTCCTTTTGTCGCCTCATCTTTAAATCCGATCAAAATGACCCGTTCTTTTTTCGGCTGCACAGCCTCAGCCGCATCCACCTGCTCGTTGACTTCCGAAAGTTCAAATGTTTCCTCCTGCATCGGCAAGTCACTCTCCCCGGTGTTTGGAACATCTGCGCTTTCTGATGAAAATTCGCCCGCAGAAAACACCTCTGTGGAAAAAGAATCATCCGTGCCGCTTCCAAACGCTGCATCAGCCGCAACATCTACAACCTGTGGTTCTACAACTTCGGTTCCATCCTCCACCGCCGAAAATTCTTCTTCGTTTCCAGCACTGAACGCCTTTTTATCTTGCGGTGTATTATCCTGGATCAAAACTGCCTGTGCTTCCTCCACGGATGGATTTTCTCCCGGGAACAGATAAACCTGAGCTGCAATATCTTCTGCGATCTTTTCTGTCAGATCCGCATAGACATTCTCATAATATCCATACTTTCCATTTGTATAGTCATATTCCGGAAGGATCGTCACTTTTCCCTGATCTGCAGGGTCACTCAGCGCCTGCTTTACCTCTTCATTCTCCACTTCTCGAAAGATCAGTTTATAAGGAGCTTGCGCTTCCTCCCCATCCGAATAATAAAAGGTTTTGATATTTTCACGGTACTGATCTGTCTTAGCTTCATCTTCTGTCACATCTCTTCGGATCGGATAGTACATCTGCTCCTGTTTCGTGTAATCTCCAGTCCCTGTGGCATTTTCCTGATAAGAGCCTTTGATCTGCACAGAATCTATTCTTGGATCTCCCTCGCTGTCCACAAAGTCGATCCTTTTCCACCCATCCTCTTCTTTCGCAAAATACCGTTCCTGATATTCCGAATACGACAGCGGAAATTCCGCCACTGTATCGCCACAGATCCCTTCTATATTTTTCCCTGTTGAAGAAATATTTCCTTCTGCGTCCTGCTTTTGGTTTGTAGCAAATTCCCTGCGCTGTGCCTGGGGTAATCTGCTCAGACCTTCCTCCAGATTAGAAAAAGAAAACTTATTTCCATCTTTATCTGTGTATTCATATAACTTTATGTATGGCTCCTGCCCAGATACATAATATCCAATCTGTGCTTCATCCAAAGAGTCCACGATCTCCAAAATACGAAATGGCTGACTCTCAGAAGCCTCCCCTATGATCTGTTCGATCCCTGGCATCATTTCAGAAGAAGCCTGTACAGAAACACTGCTTTGAAGTAGAGAACCAAACCCTAAGACTCCCACAAGAGCGAGTGCGGTTCCGGATGCCAGTAATTTCTTATGTTTTATTTTCATA
>CAZSTD010000092.1:7208-10100 GCA_964609645.1 uncultured Blautia sp. | reverse complement strand
ATCCTCAAGAGCCTGCTCCAGTTGTTTCTGCGTATAATTGCTCTGAACCGCCACCTGATCATTCAAATACAGGTAGCCAGCGATCAGAGCAATTACCATCACCAGATACAGACCAATCTTACTTGGCTGTTTATTCACTTAGTCAAATCTCCTTTCAGTCTTCCACAAGTTCCACAGCTCCGATAAATGGAAGATTTCTATATTTCTGTGCATAGTCCAGACCATATCCGACTACAAACTCATCCGGAATGTTAAAGCAGCAGTAATCTACCTTCACATCCTTCACCCTGCTCTCCGGTTTGTCCAGCAATGTGCACAGACGAAGGCTGTTAGGTCTTCTCTGTTTCAGGATCTCCATCAGATAGCTCAAAGTCCTTCCTGAGTCAATGATATCTTCCACGATCAGTACATCCTTGCCTTCGAGCGGCTGATCAAGGTCTTTGACAATCTTTACAACACCGCTTGATTTCGTATCGTCTCCATAGCTGGATACAGACATAAAGTCAAGAGATACCGGCACTGTGATCCTCTTTGCAAGTTCACAGGTAAAAAATACACCACCCTTTAACACACAGATCAGATGCACCGCTTTGCCTGCATAATCCCTGCTTATCTCTGCTGCAATCTGTCTGATACGGGAATCCACTTCTTCCTCGCTGAGTAAAACTCTAATCTTCTCACTCATTTTTATGTCCTCCTTGGTAATTTAATATTAATACCTTTTGGGTATTGGGGTTAATTTTATATCCTGCATTGATCCTGCTGCCTACCATCCATAGAACCTCATCCCCGCAGGCAACCAGAGGGATCTGTTCTCTTTTCTCTGCCGGAATCTTCTCATCGATCATACAGCGGTTTATTTTCTTCGTATTCCCCTGCCCGTTGATCACAAGATAGTCTCCGCTTTTTCTGGTACGAACGCATAAATCCTTTTTTATTCTATCATAATCCAACCATTTCGTATACTTTTTTTCTTCAATCTTCTGACCTTCATATAAAAATATTTCTGTCCGAAACTCTCCCAAAGGACAGCAGAGCATTCCCGGAATCGGCAAGTTCCATTCTCGACATCCCTCAGTTATTTCTGACTTCTCCCTAGCCTGTAGTGCAAGCCGAACACCCTCATAATCTCTAAGAGCCTCCATCTGATACGGAAGACTGATCTTTTTTCCAGTCTGCATATTCCACAGTGCCAGAACTTTTTCATAGTGAACGGCCAGAAGATCTTTTCTGCGCCCTGCAAGTATTTCCATTGCTGTCTGCAGCGCATAGGTCTGCAAAATCTGCGGCTGGGCAAAAAAATCTTCCGTAAACAAATACCCCTGTGCCGTCTTGAATCTCTGCAAAAGCTGTGCCCCTTGCAACGCCAGATAGTCCTCCGCCTGCGCCAGGCGTGATGCAGTCTCTACCATATGTGCTGCAGCCTTTTCATTTATCTCTTTTTCAAGCAAAGGCAGAATATGATGGCGGATCCGGTTTCTGGTATATGCCTCCGACTGATTGGTACTGTCAAAGATATGAGGGATCTGATTTTTCTTTAGATAATCCGCGATCTGCGCTCTAGAAAGACAAAGCACCGGCCGTATGATCCCCTCGGAGCTCGGCCGCATCGTGCAAAGACCGCGCACTCCTGTCCCTCGGCAGAGGTTATGGAGCATCGTCTCCGCCAGATCTTCCTGATTGTGCGCAAGCGCTGTCTTCACTCCCACAGCACCCTCACATTTCTCTCTCTCTTTTCGAAACGCTTCCCTGCGCACATTTCGTCCAGTTTCTTCTTCTCCGAGTTTCCACTCCCGGCTTAATTTGGGAACATCATAGCGGTACACCATGCACGGGATTTCCCATTCTTTACATATATTTTCCACAAAACTGCAGTCTCTGTCAGCTTCTCGTCCACGTATTCCATGATGAATATGCACAACCTGCAACGTAAAAGCAATCTCCTTTTGAATTTGTTTCAATATATGGAGCATGGCCATGGAATCACTTCCGCCGGAAACCCCAGCCAGAACGACCTCACCTTCTTTAACCATCTCGTTTTTTCTTATATAGTCCAGAACTTCTTTTTCCATCTCTGTTCTTCTCTCTTATTTCTATTCTCCATCTCTCATCTGCACATCACTATGCTGTCTCTTTGCATCTTTATCTATTCGGCTATTTTTTCCAGACTCCTGCAACCAGGACTGTCATATCATCCTTCGCATGATAATCACTGTATCCCAGCACTCTCTCCAAAATACCTCTTCCGAAATCTTTAGGAGAATCCTCATGGACATCCATAATGATCTCTTTCATAGTTTCTTCCTCTTTCTGCGCTGGCAGAGCATCCAATACGCCATCTGTCATCATGATCAGATAATCTCCGTGGTAAAGTTTTCTGGATGCGGTCTCAAAGTCAATCTGTTGCACCAATCCTGCTGCCAAACTTTCCGAAGTGATCGATTCAACCCAATGATCTCTTTTGATAAAGGTCGAAGCTGCTCCTGCTTTCAGAAAGCTGCAGATCCCGGTATAGAGATCCACGGCGCACATATCCACTGTTGAAAACATGCCCTCCTGACCTTTGAGAACCAACGCAGAGTTTACCATCTTCGCCGCCGTCTCCTGAGAAAAACCGGATTCTAAAAACTGTTCCAGAAGTTCCACAACAGTCTCACTCTCCCGGCATGCTTCCATCCCAGAGCCCATACCATCCGAAAGACACATCACAAATCTGCCTCCGTCTTCCTGCCTGCAGATATAGTTATCTCCAGAAACCTTTTCCTGCTCTCTGGTCAGCCTGGCAACCCCGTAAAGCACCTGATAGCTGACATCCTCAACAAAATGTACCGTATGATATTCCCCGTTTACAATACATCTGCTGCCATTTGCCGGAACCATCGGGCTTTCGCA
>CAZSTD010000092.1:0-7108 GCA_964609645.1 uncultured Blautia sp. | reverse complement strand
CCGCTGCTCAAAAATTCTTTTCGATACGGCATCCCATAAAAGGTATCTGCCAGTTTCCGGAAAGATGCCGCATACCGCTCTACCTTTTCCTTTTGGGGATGGCTTTCATACAACGGTAAGATTTCTTCTGTGTCAGGCATATTTCCTGCTAAAATAGTTTTTGCCATGTCCCGTGCGATCAGTAAAACACTGATCACGAGCATGGCAATCATCCATTCCTGCATATTCTCCCCTCCCCTGTTACTTTACAGCTATATTCCCCTTGCGCTCATGTCGAGAAATATTATAAGGAAAGGAAACTAAAATATCTGTCAAACACAGACGAAGAAATCCCAAAAGTTTTCGACAAAAACAGCGGGATTTCTATTGCTCTTTCTTAAAGACAGTTTCATTATCCTTCACAAGTCCCAGTTTCTCTCTGGCAACCTCCTCCGCATATTCATCCGTCTGCATATATCTCTTTAATTTATCGATATCTTCCGTACGGGCCTGTTCTTCCTCAATTTCTTCCTGGAGTGTAGCTGCCTTAGCATCGTATACTGCGAGACGCTCCTGAAGATCGTTAGTCTTGCTCATCAGTCCTCCCAGGAGAACCAAAACAACCAGCACAATAGCGATCATTCCAAGAGACTCATATTTTATTTTTTTCTTTTTTCTTTTTTTCTTAGAATTACCCAATTTGCCAGCCTTTCTTTTACTACATATTGATACACAAAAAGTTTACATCTTCTGACCGGAAATAGCAACCATTTTATCAAAAAATTGATCATAATTACAGGAAGTCCCATGATCTTCGCACAAAGTTTTACAAAAAACGGACTGATCGTTCTATAGCAAAGCCACGCCCCTGCCAAATATCCTATGAACATAAAAAGACGCAGGATCCCTTCATTCATCCTGTAAATCTGTGCAAACACAAAAAATGTACAGCACAGCCAGTACAACAGATCCTGCATCCCTATCACTCTTACGGAATGCACAACTACCATCCGCAAAGCTTTCAGCAGATCATAGCACAAAAGGAGAACCGCTCCTGTCACAGCGGCCTGGATCAAAAGAAGCAATTCATGATGGATAAATGTACTCATCCTAGCGGAACATCCTTTTGAAAAGAGGCTCCTCTTTTTTATCTGTGTTTTTCGACAGATAGGTAAGACTGTCCACTTTTCCTTCTAAATCTACTTCTCCTTTTTCCAGATCCAACTGCTTCACATGAAGCTGTTCTCCTTTTATCGCCAATTTTCCTGCTCCGGTTAAAAGCAGGATTTCTTTTTCATCAAAAGAACTGACATCTTTGACTCCGGTTATCTTACCGCCCTGGCGGTCTTTTATCATCAGGCTATGTGTAGAAAAATTTCTCTTTTCTTCCAAATCCACCCTCCGATCCGGATATTTCCCCTTATCAGTAGTCTATGTAGAAAGTTCTCTAAATAGACAACAAATCATTATGATTTTTAAAGGTATTTATACATGCTCTCTACTTCGTCTTTTTTTACAGTTTCTTTTACTTCCAGAACTTCTACTTTTACATTCCGGCTTCCAAACTGAATCTCAATGGTATCCCCTGTCTTCACCTGGACCGAAGCCTTGGCAGGCTTATCGTTGACGAGGACTCTGCCCGCATCGCAGGCTTCATTCGCCACTGTGCGGCGTTTGATCAGACGAGAAACTTTCAGATATTTATCCAATCTCATAAATCGTTCTCCTTTTTATTGCAAAGCGTCTCTGTTATTCTTTGCAAGCTATATGGATCATCCCTGATATTAACAAAAGGGGGAACTTCCGTTCCCCCTTCTCTGGTTATCGTATGTTTGATTATTTACCGTTAACCATATCTTTTAAAGCTTTTCCAGCTTTGAATTTAGGTGCTTTAGAAGCTTCAATTTTCATTGTTTCACCAGTCTGAGGATTTCTTCCCTCTCTAGCAGCTCTTTCACTTACTTCGAAAGTGCCAAATCCAACTAACTGAATTTTTCCGCCATTTTTCAGTTCTTTAGAAACGACATCAACGAAAGACTTCAGAACTTCTTCTACATCTTTCTTGGATAAATTTGTCTCTTTCGCCATAGCTGCTACTAATTCTGTTTTATTCATGGTGTTTCCTCCTCTAATGATCTCTTTCTAGTTTGGTGGCATCTGCCCAAAGCGACAGAGCTCTATCTTCTATATATATACCTTTTTCCCTTTATTGTCAAGGTTTTTCAAAAGATTCGGTCAATTCTCAATTTTCGGTTTTGAATGGATAAAAGCGAAAACAATTCTCTCCAAATTTTTTCCACATTTCTTTCTGTCTGATAAGATTTTCAAGCTTTTCCACATTTTTTTCAGAGATCCACACCTTTTTGTGTGAGTAATAATGATTCGCCAATTTCCAATATTTTTCCGGATACGTAAAGCGGACTCTTAGATTCTGCCATTCCATAAAAGAGATTGGCCGGATCTTATGATATTCTCGAAGCATTTCCTGCGCCAGAGACAGATCCCAGTTATATTTTTCAAGAATCTTTCTCATAAAACGATAAAGGTCCGCCATCTGGATATCAAAGTTCCAATGGCCGAAATTCGTCACTGCAGTGCCACCTTTTAAGATCAACACATTATGCTGGTTGTATTCCCCATGGCAGACACATCCTTCCTGCCAGGATGTCTCACGGAGCACCTCATATCGTGTCTCGTCCAAAAGATTGAGTGCAAGCTGTGCTCTTTGAAGAAACCACTCCACACTTGCCAGGAAATCTTTCTCAAACACACAGGAAGCTCCTTTTTTGCGGATAAACTTGCGGATCTTGCGAAGCTCCTGGTTATGCCGGATATATTCGTCTCTCAGGGACTTTTCTCTGTATTCCTCCATAGGCTCCATTTTCATAAAAATATGTAACTTTGCCAGTGTCCGGACACTTTTTAGGATATCTTCGCGGGATTTGGTATCGCATTCCCGCCCTTCATACCAATGCTGCAGTGTAAATGCCAGCTCATCTTTATCGCGGCTGATCAGACTGTTATTCGTGTTCTCCAGAAAATAATCTACCTGCAATCCCTTCTCCTGGAGCAAAAGCAAAAGCTCCTGCTGTTTTTTCAGCTTTTTTTCCGAACCGTGAAACTCTTTCAGGATCAAAATCCCCTGCTCTGTATAACAAAGCAGCGCGCCTCTTGTCCGCACAGAGCGCTGCGCAGTCAGTTCATACTGAGCCAGAGTGCCAAGTCCGTAATCATACAATGACATATCCCCCTCTTGTTTTGGTACTCTCTATACATATGAAAAAAATCCGAAGGATATACCCTCGGATTCTTATCATCTCTCCTTTAACATAGAAAGGAGAACTTCTTTTTTATTTTTGTCTGGATCTTGCAAAACGATATCCAAAAGCCAGTTTAATGTCTCGCCAATCTCCTTGCCAGGATGATATCCGGCATCGATCAGATCTTTACCTGTCACAGCCAGCGTTTTTAGAGAAACACACTGATTTTCAGCTACAATGACTGCATAGGATTGCTTCACTCTCTCCAAACGCGCCAGCTTCTCCTCACGCTGATATTCGCTCTGCGCCAAAAGATCTGCCTGCTGCACCTCCAAGTAATAAGGGAAAAGGTCTTCCCCAATGCGGTTGATCGCTCTGCGCACCGACTTCATGCTTCCTTCCGGTCTGTCGTCGTGCCATTTTACAAGGCGGGTCACTTTCCGGATAGTGTCGTTATCAAATTTCAGTCTGCGCAGGATCTGAGAGGTCATTTTCTCGCCCACGTCCCCGTGTGTCTTAAAATGCTCTCTGCCGTTTTCATCGGTGATCTTTACCACTGGCTTGCCAATGTCATGCAAAAGCATAGTCAGGCGCAGGACTTTATCTGCGCGCACATTAGTCAGCGTGTGCAGGATATGTTCTCCGACTGTATAACAGTGGTGAGGGGTATTCTGCGTAGTTTTCATACACAGATCAAACTCCGGCAGAAATTCTGCGGTGATACCCGCCTCATAAGCGATCCTGAGGTGATCTGGATGAGGTGACACCAACAGTTTGAGCAATTCCACCTGGATTCGCTCGGCGCTGACATACTTTAAATTGGGAGCAATAACGCCCAATGCCTTGCGTGTATGTTCTTCTATGGTAAATCCAAGCTGCGCACTGAAACGTACAGCACGCATAATACGCAGAGCATCTTCTGTAAAACGTTCCAAAGGCTCTCCCACACAGCGGATCACTTTTTGTTCCATGTCCTGCAGCCCACCGAAAAGATCAACAAGTCCTTTGGAAGGATTGTAAGCCATGGCGTTGATCGTAAAGTCTCTGCGTTTTAAATCTTCTTCCAGACTAGCTGTAAAGGTGACCTCTTTGGGATGTCTGCCGTCTTCATACTCACCATCCACCCGGTAGGTGGTAACCTCATAGCCTTCTTTTTCCATAAGGACGGTCACAGTTCCGTGCTGCAGACCTGTGTCCACAGTCCTGTGAAACAGAGCCTTTACCTGCTCTGGCTTCGCAGATGTAGTGATATCCCAATCATCTGGTTTTCTGCCCAGAATGGAATCACGGACGCAGCCGCCGACCACATAAGCCTCAAATCCGGCGCTTTCCAAGATATGCAAAATTGTTTCCGCGTTTTTTGGTATTTCCAGAATCATATGACCATCCTTTTTCTTTTTTATTTTAGTATGCTCTTCCCCAATAAACCATCTTCTTAGCTGGTTTTCCGCAGCATACGCAGACATCGCTCAGATGTTCCTGTTCAAACGGCATACATCTGGAAGTTGCCTGAACATCTTCTTTGATCTTATCTTCGCATGCACGGTCACCGCACCACATTGCTTTTACAAAGCCTGGTTTGTTGTTGATCGTTTCTTTGAATTCATCATAATTTAAAGCTACATAAGTGTGAGCTTCTCTATGCGCACGAGCACGCTCCAGCATGTCTTTCTGGATCATATCCAGGATTTCCTGTGCTTTTACAGCCAATTCTTCAAATTTAACTGTGTATTTTTCTCTTGTATCACGACGGCAGATCACAGCCTGTCCGTTCTCAATGTCCTTCGGACCACATTCAATACGGATCGGGATACCGCGCATTTCCTGTTCAGAGAATTTGAATCCCGGGCTCTTGTCTGTGTCGTCCACTTTCACGCGGATACCTGCTGCTTTTAATTCTGCAAACATTTCATCTGCTTTTTCAAGAACGCCTTCTTTTCTCTGCTGGATCGGAATGATCACTGCCTGTACCGGTGCGATCCTTGGAGGAAGTACCAGACCGCTGTTATCTCCGTGTACCATGATGATAGCACCGATCATACGTGTCGTCATTCCCCAGGAAGTCTGATGTACATACTGCAGTTTATTTTCTTTATCAGTATACTGGATGCCGAATGCTTTTGCAAATCCATCGCCAAAGTTATGGCTGGTTCCGGACTGCATTGATTTTCCATCGTGCATCAGGGATTCGATCGTGTAAGTTGCCTCTGCACCTGCGAATTTTTCTTTATCTGTCTTCTTTCCTTTGACAACCGGGATCGCAAGAACTTCCTCACAGAAATCTGCATAGAGGTTGAGCATCTGGATCGTACGTTCCTCTGCTTCCTCTGCTGTCGCATGAGCAGTATGACCTTCCTGCCATAAGAATTCTCTGGAGCGGAGGAATGGACGTGTTGTCTTTTCCCAACGAACTACAGAACACCACTGATTGTATACTTTCGGCAGGTCTCTATGTGACTGGATCTCTTTTGCATAGAAATCGCAGAACAATGTCTCAGATGTCGGACGTACGCAGAGACGTTCCTGAAGCGGATCGAGTCCACCGTGAGTTACCCATGCAACTTCCGGTGCAAATCCTTCTACGTGATCTTTTTCTTTGTCCAGAAGAGATTCCGGGATGAACATTGGCATGTACACGTTCTGTACGCCTGTTTCCTTAAATCTTCTGTCTAATTCGCTCTGGATGTTTTCCCAGATCGCATAGCCTGCAGGTTTGATCGCCATACAGCCTTTTACGCTTGTATATCCGCAGAGTTCTGCTTTTTTTACTACGTCAGTATACCACTGGGCGAAATCGTCTTCCATGGATGTGATGGCTTCTACCAGTTTTTTGTTGTTTGCCATGATTTGTTTTTCTCCTTTTTTGTGATTGTGTGAATCCTGCCACAAAGAGTGCAAGATAAGTCGCTGCGGGATCGGCTGCATTTTTCTATAACATAAAAAAAGCCCCGCATCCCTCACAAGGGACCGAAAGCTTCGGCGGTACCACCCTAGTTAGCATTGTGCCCAAATGCCTGCACAATACTCGCTCTTTTTCCGATAACGCTGGAAAAGCGCCGTACTTCAATTGTACGGGGCTCCGAGGCCGGTTCCATAACTTGCGCACAGAATCCTTCCACCGCATGGATTCCTCTCTGGGATTGCTCCTTATGTACTATTCTCATCATCGCCGTAATATTTTCGCATTTGTATTCATTTTATGCGAAATAAAGGAGTGTGTCAAGGTGGCTGCGTTATTTTTCCACCGAAAATATAGAAAATCTTGCTGTTTTCTACGGATGGAACATTTGTTAGGGGTATGCTGCAAAATGTCTGCGGTAGTGCTATGTCAAAAATTTATGAACGCTGTGCAGCTACAAGCAAGTCTTGTGACCAGCTTCGTTTTCTGCTCGGGGCGCGCATCCATTATCCGCCATTCGCGAAAACTCGCCTTCGGCTCAGACAGTTCGCTCGGTGGCGGAAATTAGCGCGTGCCCTCGCGACGAAAGCCTCGCAAAGGTCCCTACGTACTTGTTTGTAGCTGCACAGCTGTCTTTTCCAAGCGTTATATTTTTCTATCAGGGACTATACTCCATGTATTTGCTAGGGAAGATATGTTACATTTTCTATCGCGGACTATAGCACAGATCATACTCCATGTATTTGCTGAGGAAGATATGTCCATTTTCTATCGCGGACTATAGCACAGATCATACTCCATGTATTTGCTGGGGAAGATATGTTACATTTTCTATCGCGGACTATAGCTGCAATTGAATAAAAGAAGAACAACTTTCATCCCACAGGCAAGTCTACGGGTTTTCGCCGCGTATTTATAACCAAAGATCTTCGCTTATTGTCCTAAACCTCGATCGTAATCTTTCTTCCTG
>CAZSTD010000091.1:0-10136 GCA_964609645.1 uncultured Blautia sp. | reverse complement strand
AAAGGTGGCGATCATCTGACAGCAGATGAGATTCCGCAGATGCTCGATCCAGACTTGCCACAGCAGCTTTTGGTAAGTGCATTCAGAAGATACAGGAGGTAGAAAGCGTGCAGAGAATAGGTGTATTTGTCTGTCATTGCGGAAGTAATATTGCCGCTACGGTAGATGTGAAAAAAGTGGTTGGATCAGTGATCCAGGAGCCAGGCGTTGTCCATGCAGAAGAGTACCAGTATATGTGCTCAGAAGCAGGACAGGCTAAGATCCAGGACGCGATAAGAGAAAAGAATCTGACAGGAGTGGTAGTCTGTTCCTGTTCTCCTCGTATGCATGAGGCGACGTTCAGAAAAGCAGCAGAAAGAGCGGGCCTTAATCCATATATGGTGGAGATCGCAAATATCCGCGAACATTGTTCATGGATACACAAGGATGTGGAAGAAGCGACGAAGAAAGCAGTGATCCTTGCCAGAGCTGCCATCGCAAAGGTTAATCTTAACACACCGCTGCAGCCGGGGGAAAGCCGTGTTACGAAGAGAGCGCTGATCATCGGAGGTGGTATCGCCGGGATCCAGACGGCACTCGATATTGCGGATGCAGGATATGAAGTAGATATTGTGGAAAAAACGCCAAGCATTGGAGGAAGGATGTCACAGTTAGACAAAACTTTCCCGACTTTGGACTGTTCAGCGTGTATCCTCACCCCGAAAATGGTAGAAGCTGCCTCTCATGAAAAGATCCATATCTATACATACAGTGAAATTGAAAAGGTGAGCGGATTTGTAGGTGATTTTACGGTTGATATCCGAAAAAAGGCAAGAAGCGTAGACATGGATAAATGTACAGGCTGCGGAGTCTGCCAGGAAAAATGCCCGTCCAAGAAAATTCCAAATGAATTTAATCGGGGATTGAACAACAGAACTGCGATCTACACTCCTTTTGCACAGGCTATCCCGAATGTTCCAGTGATCGATCGTGAAAACTGTATTAAGTTTAAGACTGGAAAATGTGGTGTTTGCTCTAAGGTTTGTCAGGCAGGGGCGATCGATTATGAGCAGAAGGATGAGATCGTAACACAAAAATATGGAGCGATCGTGGTTGCTACAGGATTTGATACGATCAAACTGGATAGATATGATGAATATGCTTATAGCCAGAGTAAAGATGTGATCACGTCTCTGGAGCTGGAGCGTATCATGAATGCAGCCGGTCCGACCAAGGGGCATTTAGAGAGACTTTCTGATGGAAAAGCACCAAAAGAGATCGTGTTTATCCAGTGCGTTGGAAGCCGCTGCGCAGATGACAGAGGAAAACCATATTGCTCTAAGATCTGCTGTATGTATACGGCAAAACACGCCATGCTGATCCGAGATAAATATCCGGATACAAATGTCACAGTATTTTATATCGATGTCCGTACACCTGGCAAAAACTTTGATGAATTTTACAGAAGAGCTGTGGAACAGTACGGTGTGGATTATATCAAAGGTCAAGTGGGAAAAGTGATCCCACAGCCAGATGGAAGCCTTTTGGTTCAGGGCTCAGATCTGCTTGACAACAAACAGATTTTGAAAAAAGCGGATATGGTAGTTCTGGCAACTGCGATCGAGCCAAATGCGGATGTTCGCAGGATCGCGACTATGCTGACTGCAAGTATTGACACTAACAATTTCTTGACAGAAGCACATGCGAAACTTCGTCCGGTGGAATCTCCTACAGCAGGGATTTTCCTGTCAGGTGTATGCCAGGGACCAAAGGATATCCCAGAGACTGTTGCACAGGCAGGTGCGGCAGCAGTAAAAGCGATCGGGCTTCTCGCAAAAGATAAGCTGATGACCAATCCATGTACTGCCAGATCAGATGAGCTTTTGTGTAATGGATGTTCCACATGTGCAAATGTCTGCCCGTATGGAGCGATCTCCTATGAGAATAAAGAAGTAAATGACCATGGCATCCGTGAGACAAGAAGGTTGGCTGTCGTAAATACAGCACTTTGTCAGGGATGCGGTGCCTGCACAGTTACGTGTCCATCCGGTGCGATGGATCTGCAGGGATTTTCCAACAGACAAATTATCGCGGAGGTAGATGCAATATGTCGATAGAGAAAAACGAAGAATTCAGACCTAAGATCGTGGCGTTTTGCTGCAACTGGTGCAGTTATGCAGGTGCAGACCTTGCAGGAAGCAGCCGTCTTTCCTATCCTGCAGATGTAAAGATCATCCGTGTTCCATGTTCCTGCCGCGTGAATCCAATGTTTATCCTGCGTGCCTTTGAGAAGGGTGCGGACGGTGTGATCTTATGTGGCTGTCATCCAGGAGACTGCCATTACAGTACAGGAAATTATTATGCGAGACGGCGCATGACGCTTCTCTTTTCTATGCTGGACTATATTGGTGTGGAAAAAGGAAGAACGCGTGTGGAATGGGTATCTGCGGCAGAGGGCGTGAAATTTTCACAGACGATGAATGAATTTGTAGAAAAGATCTATTCCCTTGGTAAAAACGTAAGATTGGAGGATTTAAGATGCAGGAACTGATCGATCGAGCAAAACAGCTGCTTGCGGATAAGACTGTGGCAAGAGTTTTTGGCTGGAAAGCCGGAGAACTGCCTTATGATCCACAGCCGGCATATTTTGAGACAGAAGAATCTTTGAAAGATTTTGTATACAATGGATTTTGCGGTGCGAATCTGAGTAAATACATGATCGAGGCTTCCAAGCTAGAAGGAAAGACGCTGGTGTGTTTAAAGCCTTGCGATACTTATAGTTTTAATCAGCTGATAAAAGAACACCGTGTGGACCGTGAAAAAGCCTATATCGTGGGTGTTGGGTGCAATGGAAAGCTTGACATTGAAAAGATCCGCAGACAGGGGATCAAAGGAATCCAGCATATCTCTGGTGCAGAGATGACGGATGCAGCGGAATCTCTGACGATCCAGACTCTCTATGGAGAAAAGACCTGTGGATATGCGGAGGCTATGCTGGAGAGATGCCATGTATGCAAAGGAAAAGAGCACAAGATCTATGATGAGCTGATCGGTACATCCAAGGATACGAAGGATCAGGAACGCTTTGCACAGGTGGAGAAGATCGAAGCCATGACTCCGGAAGAAAGATTTGCGTTTTTTAAGAGCGAATTGAGCAAGTGCATCCGCTGTAATGCCTGCCGCAATGTCTGTCCAGCCTGCAGCTGTCGTAAATGCATTTTTGACAGCAATAAATTTGACAGTGCACAGAAAGCAAATGCGGATTCTTTTGAAGAAAAGATGTTCCATATCATCCGGGCTTTTCACGTAGCAGGAAGATGCACAGACTGTGGAGAATGCAGCAGAGTATGTCCGCAGGGAATCCCATTGCATCTCTTTAACCGAAAGTTTATGAAGGATATCGATACCTTTTATGGAGAGTATCAGGCGGGAGAGGACAGTACTTCCAAAGGACCTCTCACAAACTTTACATTTGACGATGTTGAGCCGAGTGTTGTGGCAGAAAGGGGATAATGATGTATAAGATAGCAGTGGAAGATCTGCAGGCATTATTTCGCAGGATTGCTGCAGAACAGGAATTATATTTACCCGTAAAGATGGGGGGACAGGTGAATTTCCAAGCATGGAGCGAAGATGCGGATGTTTGTCTGGATACATTAAAAACGGTGAAATCACCAAAAGATGCTTTTTTTCCGCAGAGTGAAACTTTGTATACCTGCAAAAAAGAGGATCATAAGATCCAGATCGAGCCGGGAAAATTAAAAGAACAGAATTTTGTGATCTTTGGGATGAAAGCCTGCGATGTGCAGGGAGTGAAAGTGCTGGATCAGGTATTTTTGAATGATCCTGTGGATAGTTTTTATGCAGCAAGAAGAGAGCACGCAACTATGGTAGTGCTTGCCTGTCATGAGCCGGAGGAAACTTGCTTTTGCAAAGCATTTGGGATCGATTGTGCAGATCCAGCAGCGGATGTGGCGGCATGGCTGATCGATGAGGAGCTTTACTGGAAACCATTGACAAAAAAGGGTGAGATCCTTACACAGGCGGTAGCAGAACTTTTTACTAAGACAGAAGACGCAAAAGTAGAGGATGAAAAAACATCCATCCGCTCCATCGTAGAGAGACTGCCGTATTCAAACCTCTCTTTAAGCGGATGGGGAGAAGAAGATTATATGGAGCGATTCAATTCTTCCGTATGGGAAGAACTGTATAAACCATGCCTGGCATGTGGCACCTGCACCTTCGTCTGCCCAACCTGCCAGTGTTATGATATCAAAGACTACGATACGGGTCACAGAGTGCAGCGCTATCGCTGTTGGGATTCCTGTATGTATTCAGACTTTACGATGATGGCTCACGGAAATAACCGAAGCAGTCAGATGCAGCGTTTCCGCCAGAGATTTATGCATAAGCTGGTTTACTATCCGCTGAACAACGATGGAATGTTTTCCTGCGTAGGCTGTGGACGTTGTGTGGAGAAATGTCCTTCGTCTTTAAATATTGTAAAAGTGATCAAAGCCTTTGAAAATCTGGGAGGTGGAAAAGCATGAGTGAATGTACCTGTCATAAAAATTATACATTAGACACACTGATCCCAAAGGTCGGTGTGATCACAGATATCCGTCAGGAGACGCCGGATGTGAAGACCTTTCGCGTAAATGCACCGGAAGGTGGAAAACTTTTTGAACATATGCCTGGCCAGTGTGCTATGTTGTGTGCGCCAGGAGTCAGTGAAGGTATGTTTTCCATTACTTCTTCTCCGACAAACAAGGAGTATCAGGAATTTAGTATCAAAAAATGTGGAACGCTCACGGATTATCTTCACAGTCTTCAGGTGGGAGATGAGATCACAGTGCGCGGACCTTACGGAAATCATTTTCCTGTAGAAGACCAGTTAAAAGGAAAAAATTTGTTATTTATCGCCGGCGGTATCGGACTTGCTCCGCTCCGCTCTGTGATCAATTATGTTCTGGACAACCGTGCAGATTATGGAACAGTAGATATCTTATATGGTTCCAGATCCGCAGATGATCTGGTCCAGTTAAAAGAGATCCGGGAAGTGTGGATGAACACAGAAGGGGTAAATGTTTATCTGACCATTGACCGGGAACAGGAAGGATGGGACGGACACGTAGGATTTGTGCCATCATACTTAAAGGAGATCGGATTTGACACCAATAAGAACGTGCTTGTGTGCGGACCGCCGATCATGATCAAGTTTGTCCTTGCGGGATTAGAAGAACTTGGATTTTCGAAAGAACAGGTTTATACCACGTTGGAACTTCGCATGAAATGTGGTGTGGGTAAATGTGGACGCTGTAACATTGGTTCGAAATATGTCTGTAAGGACGGGCCGGTATTTCGATGTGATGAGCTCGATGAACTCCCGAATGAATATTAAAGCAGAAAAACAGCAGTGCAGATAGATAGTAGAAAGGACTGGTAATCACAAATGGAAAACAATATGGTAAATGTATATTTTTTCGGTAAAAAATACACCGTACCTGCAGAACTTACAATTATGACTGCTATGGAATATGCCGGTTATACATTAAATAGAGGTTGTGGATGCAGGCATGGTTTCTGCGGAGCCTGTGCAACGATCTACAGGATCAAGGGAAAAAATGAATTAAAAACTTGTCTGGCCTGTCAGACACAGGTACAGGAAGGGATGTATGTGGCAAGTATTCCATTTTTCCCTACTGATAAGAGACTTTATGATCTGAAAGAACTCCAGCCAGATCAGCAGGTGGTGATGGAATTATATCCGGAGATCTATAGCTGTATCGGATGCAATGCCTGTACGAAAGCCTGCACACAGGATCTGAATGTGATGCAGTATATTGCCTATGCGCAGAGAGGTGAACTGGAAAAATGTGCAGAAGAATCTTTTGACTGCGTAAGCTGTGGATGCTGTTCTGTGAGATGCCCGGCTGGTATTTCCCATCCGATGGTAGGACTTCTTGCGCGAAGACTTACAGGAAAATATATCGCACCGGAGAGTGAACATTTGAAAAATCGAGTGGAGGAGATCCACAAGGGAAAATATGATGAGCTCATTGAGCAGATCATGCAAAAACCGATCACACAGATGCAGGAACTTTACAATACCAGAGAGATTGAGAAATAGGAGGGAAGACCATGTTTACACCGGAAATGATGGAGTCTGTAAAGAGAGTAGAGGCTACCCGTGAAGAACGTATGGGTATGGAGCCAAGACGAATGACCGCGGATGAAAAGGATGCCCTTCTGAAAGCATATCACCCGGATTACAGAGAAGATGGATTTACAGAGATTAAGATCGGACCGAACAAAGGACAGAAAGTGCCGGCAGAGCTGGGACATCTGTTGCATTCCAACAGCCGCTTATTGAAAGAACAGGTGGATCTGGAAAAAGTAGATTATGAGACGGATGTGCTCATCATTGGTGGCGGCGGTGCCGGCGCTTCTGCAGCGATCGAGGCAGACAATGCAGGGGCAAAAGTAATGATCGTCACCAAACTCCGCATCGGTGATGCCAATACAATGATGGCAGAAGGAGGCATTCAGGCAGCAGACAAAGAGAATGATTCACCGGTTCAGCATTATCTGGATGCTTTTGGCGGCGGACATTTTGCAGCCAGACCAGAATTGCTCAAAAGACTAGTCATGGAAGCACCGGATGCGATTTTATGGCTGAATGATCTGGGAGTGGAGTTTGATAAAGACGCAGATGGAAATATGGTCACTACACATGGAGGCGGTACATCCAGAAAAAGAATGCATGCGTGCAAAGACTACTCTGGGGCAGAGATCATGCGTACGCTCAGAGATGAAGTGTTGAACAGACAGATCCCAGTGATCGAATTTACGTCAGCAGTGGAGCTGATCAAAGATGATAAAGGACAGGCAGCAGGCGCAGTTCTTTTGAATATGGAGACTGGAGATTACATGGTTGCAAAGGCAAAGACAGTGATCATTGCAACTGGCGGAGCAGGACGTCTTCATTATCAGAATTTCCCGACATCCAACCACTATGGAGCGACAGCAGATGGTCTGATCCTTGGATATCGTGCAGGAGCACCTCTTTTGTATCAGGATACCATTCAGTATCACCCGACCGGTGTGGCATTTCCATCTCAGATCTACGGAGCGCTTGTAACGGAAAAAGTACGTTCCTTAGGGGCCATGTTAGTTAACGTAGACGGCGAAGCGTTTATGCATCCGCTGGAAACACGTGATGTATCCGCAGCATCGATCATCCGTGAATGTACAGACAGACATAAGGGAGTGACAACTCCGCTGGGAAGTGGTGTGTGGTTGGATACTCCGATGATCGAGCGTATCGGCGGGGAAGGAACGATCGAAAAAAGAATCCCGGCTATGCTCCGTATGTATATGAATTATGGGATCGATATGCGTAAGCTTCCAATCCTTGTTTATCCGACTCTGCATTATCAGAATGGCGGTTTGGAGATCGGCGGAGATGGATTTACCAAAACGATCAGCAATCTTTTGGTCGCAGGAGAAGCGGTAGGAGGAATCCACGGAAGAAACCGACTGATGGGAAATTCTCTCCTTGATATCATTGTGTTCGGACGCAATGCGGGAAAAGCTGCAGCAGCCAGAGCCAAAGAAGTAGAACTTGGCACTATGAACCTGGACCATATTGAAGCATACGCACAAGAACTGAAAGTAGCAGGAGTAAGCACAGATGATGTTTCACCGCTCCTTCTGCCAAAGTATGCACGCCATGAACGCTAAATATCGCTGTATCTGAGGATGTGTAAAAATAATAAACAAATCTTTGATTTATGTGTTATGATAAGAAAGATATCGGCCAAGATTCCGAATGGCTATCTGTTCAGAGTTTAGGCGAAGATCAAAAAAACAGATAAGAGAAAGAGAAGGGAAAGGAGCTTACGAATATGCGGGAAATAGAAGTAAGCAGACTTACAGACGTCATTGAAAAACTCTGTATCGAAGCAAATGAACATCTTCCGGAAGACGTAAAGTGTGCGATCAGAAATTGCCGTGCCTGTGAGGACGGAGAGATCGCCAAAGGTGTACTGGATAATATTATTGAAAATTTTGAGATTGCAGATCATGAAAATGTACCGATCTGTCAGGACACGGGAATGGCTTGTGTGTTTCTTGAGATAGGACAGGATGTTCACTTTACGGGCGGAAACTTTGAAGAAGCGATCCATGAAGGTGTGCGCCGCGGTTATGATAAGGGATATCTGAGAAAATCGGTTGTAAAAGATCCTGTGCGCCGTGGAAACACAGGAGACAACACACCGGCTATGATCTATACAGAGATCGTTCCGGGAGAACAGGTAAAGATCACGGTAGGACCAAAAGGGTTTGGAAGCGAAAATATGAGTCAGATCCGTATGTTTAAGCCGTCCGCAGGACTGCAGGGGATCAAGGATTTTATTCTGGAAGTAGTTGAGACTGCAGGTCCGAATCCCTGTCCTCCGATGGTGGTAGGTGTCGGAATCGGCGGAACTTTTGACAAGTGTGCGCTTCTTGCAAAGAAAGCGTTAATGCGCCCTCTGGATTCCGAAAATGCAGATCCTTTTTACGCAGACCTTGAAAAAGAGATGTTAGAAAAGATCAATGAGCTGGGGATCGGACCGCAGGGATTTGGCGGAAAGACAACAGCGATCGGATTAAATATTGAAACTTTGCCAACTCATATCGCGGGAATGCCTTGTGCTGTAAATATTAATTGCCATGTGACCCGCCACAAAACGGAGGTGCTCTAGGATGGAAAGAAAGAAAATCACACTCCCACTTACCAAAGAACTTGCCAGAACCCTTCATGCGGGGGATCAGGTACTGCTGACAGGAACCATCTATACATCCCGTGATGCTGGACATAAGAGAATGTGTGAGGCACTGGAAAAAGGAGAAAAAATCCCGTTTGATCCAACAGATGCGACTATTTACTATGTAGGACCGACTCCGGCTAAACCTGGCACAGTGATCGGATCGGCAGGTCCAACTACCAGTGGACGTATGGATGCCTACGCGCCGACAATGATGTCTGTAGGGGCGAGAGGTATGATCGGTAAGGGAGCACGCCTTCCGGAAGTCGTAGAGGCAATGAAAAAATATGATGGCGTTTACTTTGGCGCGATCGGTGGTGCGGGTGCACTTCTTGCCAAATGTATCAAAAAAGCAGAGCTGATCGCTTATGAGGATCTCGGCGCAGAAGCGCTTCGCAAGCTGTACGTGGAGGATATGCCGCTTGTAGTCATCATCGACTCAGAAGGCAATAACCTGTATGAAGAAGGCAGAGCAGAGTATCTGAAGGCGCATGCAGAAAAATAGTTCTGTGCATGGTTAAGCATGCAAAGATTTTCATAGAAATATAGGACAATGACAGATAAAATGGAGCAGATCATGAAAAATCATCATCAGGACATACAGATGTCAGAAGCTTTTTTAAACAGTATATTTTTAGCGTTATCTGGAGGATTTCAGGATGCCTATACCTACAATGCGAGAAGCGAAGTGTTCTGCAACGCCCAGACAGGAAACTTTGTGCTTATGAGCCAGCATCTTATGGCTGGACAGTGGATCGATGGGCTGCGCTATTTCTTTCCGATCGTATTTTTTGCGCTGGGTGTGTGGGTGGCCGAAAAGATACAGGCAAATTTTAAATATGCGAAAAAGCTCCACTGGAGACAGGGTGTTCTGCTTGCGGAGATACTGATCTTATTTGTGGTAGGCTTTTTACCGGTAAAATATAACATGCTGGCAAATGCCATGGCATCTTTTGCCTGTGCGATGCAGGTGCAGTCTTTTCGAAAAGTCAATGGATATTCCTATGCAAGCACTATGTGCATCGGAAATCTGCGGAGCGGAACGGCCGCGCTATCCGGATATTTCCGTGAGAAAAAACCTAGACAATTAGAACAGGCAATGTATTATTTTGGGATTATTTTCATGTTTGCACTTGGTGCAGGGATCGGAGGAAATCTGTCGATCCACTTTGGCATTCGGATGATCTGGGTTTCCTGTGGCTTTCTGTTGATCAGTTTCGGACTTATGTTTATTGAGAAATATCAGAGGTTTCATGAGCATGAGGAAATAGAAAAAAATAAAAAATGAAAATGAAATAAAAATGATTTTGAAAGAAACCAGCTCGGAAACGGGCTGGTTTTTTG
>CAZSTD010000090.1:0-10193 GCA_964609645.1 uncultured Blautia sp. | reverse complement strand
CAAGGAAGCTTCCCTTATCTGCACCGTGGTCTTTTTCTTCTTTACGGTCTGAACAATAGCGGATCTCTTTTCCATATAATTCACTGAATGCGATCGCTGTCACAACACTCAGCGGGATTCCTTTGTACGCCGGTCCAAACAGAACGTCAAAATCATCGCCATACTTGTCATGGATCGCATGTGCATAATATTCACCCAGCTTCTTTAACTGAGATCCTGTCACATAACCTCCCGCATTCATAAAAAATGGGGATTTTCTTCCACTTTTCAGTGTAAATTCTCCAAACTTCAGCACCTGGCTGTCTACCATAAATTCAATAAATTCCTGCTTATACTGTTCCATCTTGCTGACTCTCCTTTTTTTCTGACCCTGTATGCTGTTCCGGCAGATCTCTATACAGCCAGAACAGCCATTTTCTTTACTTTTTGCTATCTTACGATCCCTACCATATCTTTTACAGACTCAAATCCGTTTTTCTTCATATAGGCTTCTATTCCCTCGATCACTTTCACAGTCACTGCCGGATCATGAAAATTCGCAGTTCCCACAGACACTGCACTTGCACCTGCTAAGATAAATTCAATGGCATCTTCCGCGCAGGAAATGCCTCCCATTCCAATGATCGGAATGTTTACCGCCTGTGCTACCTGATAAACCATACGCACGGCGATCGGCTTCACGATCGGCCCAGAGACACCGCCAGTTTTATTTGCCAGTGCAAAAGTCTTACGATTGATGTCGATCTTCATTCCAGTCAAAGTATTGATCAGAGAAAGCGCATCTGCACCGCCGGCTTCTGCTCCCTTAGCAATCTCCGTGATGTCCGTAACGTTTGGTGTCAGTTTCATGATCACCGGCTGTTTTGCGATCTTTTTGATCTGCGCAGTCAGCTCCTCCACATGGCGTGCATCCTGTCCAAATGCCAAAAATCCTGCGTTGACATTTGGGCAGGAGATATTGATCTCCATCATGTCGATCGGTTCATCCGCAAGGCGCTCCACAACTGCCAGATACTCCTCCGGTGCATGACCGCAGACATTCACGATGATCTTTGTATCATACTGTTTTAAAAACGGGATATCTCTCTCACAGAAAAGATCGATCCCCGGATTTTGCAGACCAATGGCATTCATCATACCACCGTACACCTCTGCAACTCGCGGTGTTGGATTTCCCGGCCATGGAACATTCGCTACACCCTTGGTTGTCACTGCTCCTAATCTGTTAAGATCCACATAGTCTGCAAACTCTGCTCCGGAGCCAAACGTTCCGGAAGCTACTGTCACCGGATTTTTCCATTCTACGCCGGCAATATTTACTCTCATATCCATCAGATCTCCACCTCCGTAGAAAGAAAGACAGGTCCGTCCTTACAGATCCTTTTATTGTTTACATTGCTGTGCGCATCTTTTTCCTTTGATCTGCACACACATGCAAGGCATGCACCGATTCCGCAGGCCATACGCTCCTCCAGAGAAATATAGCATTCTATGTCATTTTCCTGCGCATACTGTTTGATCGCACGCAGCATCGGAGTTGGTCCGCAAGCATAGATCATATCTGCATTCAGAGCGTTTTCACGGATCGCATCCATGACATTTCCTTTTGTCCCAACGCTTCCATCTTCTGTAGCGATGTAGAGGGTTCCGGCTGCTTCAAATTCATCCTTCAAAAAAGTATGTTTATCGCGGTATCCTGCCACGATCTGCTTTTTCTCACATTTCATCTGCTTTGCCAGTTCAAGGATTGGAGGTACACCGATCCCGCCTCCCATCAAAAATACATTCTTTCCTTCTGCCTTCTCCACAGGAAAACCATTTCCCAGCGGTCCGAGCACAGGGATCGTATCTCCTGCCTGCAGCTTGGAAAATTCTTCTGTTCCGGTTCCTTCCCCAGTCACTCTGTAGACCAGATGAAGTCTTCCGTTTTCTTTATCGATCTCACAAAGACTGATCGGTCTTGGAAGAAGTTTACTTTTATCATTAGTATAGACAGAGACAAATTGTCCTGGCTTTGCACTAGCTGCGATCTTGTCCGTCTGGATCCACATACTGTAAATGCCGGCACCAATACACTCCTGACTTACAACAGTACAGATCTCTCTTTTCTTATCACTCATGGTATTATGTTTTTCTCCTCCTAGCGGCTGTTTAATGCATTGCTGATGTCTTCGATCATATCTTTTACTGCCTGACGGGAAGCATCTGCATAGTTTGCCTCTCCGAAGGAAGCATATTTATCCTGTTTGTAAGCTGCGATAATTCCGCGTGAGGAGTTTACGATAGCACCCAGGCCATCTTCATTGAAGAAATGCACCAGATCTGCACCTTTACCGCCCTGTGCGCCATATCCAGGAACAAGGATAAAAGTCTTTGGCATAATCTTGCGGAGTGTTTTTCCCATTTCCGGATAAGTGGCACCCACAACTGCGCCCACATAGCTGTATCCATTTCCCATATGTTCTTCGCCCCACTGAGCAACTTTTTCACCAACCCACTCATAAAGAGGACGACCATCGATGATCCTATCCTGGAATTCCCCGCTGGATGGATTGGAAGTCTTTACCAGAACAAAGATTCCCTTGTTTTCTTCTTTACACACATCCATAAAAGGCTTCACGCCGTCTGATCCAAGGTATGGATTTACAGTTGCAAAGTCCTCATCAAAGCCGGCAAATTTATTGCTTCCCACCTGCACATGGCCTAAGTGTCCCACTGCATATGCTGCGGAGGTAGAACCAATATCACCACGTTTGATATCTCCGATGATCACCAGTCCTTTTTCTTTGCAATAATCAACAGTTTTCTTATATGCGATCATTCCCGGGATACCAAACTGCTCATACATTGCGATCTGAGGTTTCACTGCCGGTACAAGATCATAGATCGCATCCACGATCCCTTTATTATACTGCCAGATCGCTTCCGCTGCACCTTCCAGTGTCTCGCCCAATTCGGAAAATGCTTTTTTCTGGATCTGCTGCGGAATGTAATTCAGCATTGGGTCCAGCCCTACTACGATCGGAGCATTTGTTTTCTGGATTTTCTCGATCAGTGTGTTAATCATGATTTTTTCCTCCCTGAATATCTGTTTTTTCTATATTAAAATATGTTTTGCCTGTTTTCTCACATGCTTTCGCAAGCATTCTGCACTATATATGTAAGCAAGTTACATAGCTTCGTATGCGATCTTTCCGTCGCAGATCGTATAAAGGATCTTTCCCTTTACCTTCCAGCCATCAAACGGTGTGTTTCGACCCTTAGAAGCAAACTGTTCCTTATCTATCGTGTATTCATGTTCCACATCTGCGATCACAATGTCTGCAGGGTGTCCTGTCTGGATCGTACCTCTCTCACTTTTCAGGATCTTCGCCGGGTTCCAGCTCATCTTTTCCACAAGCTGACCGATCGTCAAAAGTCCTGTCTCTACCAGCGCAGTGTAAGACAGCGCAAAGCTTGTCTCAATCCCTACGATCCCAAATGCTGCATTTCGGATAGAACCGGTTTTCTCAGGAACTGCATGAGGGGCATGGTCTGTACTGATCACCTGGAAATCACCGTTCTGCAAGCCTTTGATCAGTGCATCTACATCCTTGCGGGTGCGCAGCGGTGGATTCATCTTATAATTTGGATCATCGGATAAAATATCGTCGGATGTCAGTATAAAGTGATGCGGGCATACTTCTGCAGTGATATTGTCAAGCCCTTCCTCTTTTACGATCTTCATCATCTTCGCCACACCTTCTGTGGAACAGTGACATAGATGAAGTCTCGCACCGGTCTCTCTGGCCAGCAGGATATCTCTCGCTGCGATCACATCCTCAACTGCATTGCAGATTCCCGGAAGTCCAAGTCGCTTTGCATTTTCATCCTCATTCATACATCCATCTGCACGAAGGTCAATGTCTTCACAGTGCGCAAAGATTGGCAGATCAAGCTCTGCAGCGATCTGCATCGCTTCCTTGCAAAGTCTGGTATCCATAACAGATTTGCCGTCTTCTGATAACGCCGGGATGCCAGCTTTCGCCATTCCTTCTATATCAGAAAGTTCTTTTCCATTTTCACCTTTCGTGATCGCACCAGCCTGAAGAACATGTATCGAAGAAAGCTGTTCTGCCTTGTGATGTACATAATTTACGCGGTCCGGATCGTCGATGACCGGCGAAGTGTTCGGCATGGCAACAACAGTAGTCACTCCCCCTCTGGCTGCTGCGCGTGAACCGGTCTCTATGTCCTCTTTCTGTGTCTGTCCTGGATCTCTGAAATGAACATGAAGATCGATCAGACCTGGCATGACCAGACGGCCCTGTGCGTCGATCACTTTGTCCTGATCACTCCTACACACAAGGTTTTCGCCAATCTGCGCGATCACCCCATCTTCCAAATAAATATCACCAATTTTGTCAGTATCGGTCGCCGCATCTATGATGCGTCCTCCCCGAATCAGAATACCCATGCAATTCTCTCCCTTCATTGGTTATTTAAAAAATATCTGTTATACATCATACACGAAACTCCCATTTTAATAAAGACCTTTTTTACTCCCACAAGTTGTTTTTCTGCTTGACAATTCAAAATACGGGATATATAATCAACTCATATCTGGATTATTTAATGTATAGTCACTTGTTTTTAGAGATTATATAATACCATATAATCTGTAAAATCTGGTGATTTTTTTATTGCCAGAGGCTTTTCAATTTTTTTATTTTTTATGGAGGTAACAACATGAACAAGGGAACTGTAAAATGGTTCAACGCAGAAAAAGGTTACGGATTTATCACTGGTGAAGACGGTGCAGACGTATTTGTACATTTCTCCGCTATCAATGGTGAAGGATTCAAATCCCTTGAAGAAGGCCAGGCTGTAACATACGACTTAACAGAAGGCGCACGTGGCATGCAGGCTGCAAACGTTACAAAATTATAATTCCTAATTTTGCCAACGTAAGAGGATTGAATTCCGCACTTTTATAATTACGGATAGATAAGCCTCAAAAAATCCCCTGATCTCTCAGGGGATTTTTCTTATGTGTTCTGTTTTTATTCAGCGTCTGTCGCATCTGTCTCAGTGTCTGAAACTTCTGCTTCTTCATCTGCTGCTTCAGCAGTTTCCGCATCTGTTGTTTCTTCTGCTTCCTCGTCTGTGACTTCCTCTGTCTCAGAAACTTCTGCCTCTTCATCTGCTGCTTCTGTATCATCGACATCCTCTGTATCTGCTGCTGTCAGTCCGGAAACATAATTATCCAATGCAGTCGTATCCATCACTGTATTCTGGACAACATTCTCCTGAACCCCTGCTACTTTTACATATGCAGAGTATCCAATCCATCCAACAATCACAACACAGATAAATGCCCACGCGAACATCTCCAGTGTAAAAAGAAATTTTTCTTTTTTATCTGCTTTACCACGATGTAGCTTTCTGGACTTATAAGCATCGACTTTTTTCTGGCTCATGATCTCTATCTCCTTTGCATCTATTTTTCGTATTTTCTGATTATAGCACACTTTTTTACAAAAGGAAATAGCGAATCCGCCTGCAATTGTGAACTCTCTTTAAACTGCAACGATCACACCGCCGTCATTTGCATACGTAGAACTGACACCTGCTGTATCAAGGACTACTATCTTTGCCAGTTTCATTCTCTCCTCGAACGCCTCTTTTAAAACCTGCGCTCTCGCTGGGCAATTGCAGTGGCTGATAGCCAGCGTCTTCTGTTCACTGTCTGCGGTCTTAGCGATCACCTGCTCCACCATCTTGATCATCGCGCGGTTCATTCCTCTTGCCTGATCAAGCTGACAAATATTTCCATCATCTGTAGAGCCCATGACCGGTTTGATCTTTAATGCGCTTGCGACCAATGCTTTCACTTTGCTCAATCGGCCATTTTTTCTCAAGGTATCCAGATTCTCCAGAACAAAAAATGTATGCTGCCCTTCAATGTAACGGTCAACTGCAGCAACGACCTCCTCGAAACTCATCCCTGCTTCCTCACACTCCTGGATCTTCATCGCGATCAGAGTCTGTCCGATCGACGCAGAACAGGAATTAAAAACATGGATCTTCTTCTCCGGATGATCCTCTAAGATCAGATTTTTACCTAAAAGAGCACTGTTATAAGAACCACTCAGCTCTGCTGACAATGTCACCGCATAGATATGCTCTGCCTCACAGTCATATGCCTTCATATATCTCTCCGGTGACGGGCAGGCTGATTTCGGACACTCCGGACAATCTGCTACCTTTTTCAAAAAAGAACTCTGATCAAAGGTCTCATCATCTATGATCTGCTCTGCGCCTACCATCAAGGTCAACGGCACAGATTCAAATTGTTCATTCTCTTTCCATTCGTTCAAAAGTTCTCCACAACTATCTATGACAATTTTATATCTCAATTATATCGTCCTCTTTTCCATTATATGTAGTTTTTAATACCAGATATATCTTAACATACTGCTATCTGTTTGAAAAGACTTTTTCATAAAAACTCTGTTCTTTTTTAGAAAAGTACCTTATAATAAGAAAAGACCTTCCCACATCTTAAGCATAGGAAGGCAAGAAAGGATTTCTATGATCGCATTAAAAATCATCGATGTAAAAGATTTTATGAACAAACTCCTGCTTGGCGAAATGTTTGACCGTTTCTCTTTTGTAGAAGCCACCATCACCACCTTTAATGTATTTACCATAGATGGCAGACTTCAGCAGGATTTTTTTGATACAGACACAGCATCAGCTTTAAGAGACAGATCCATTGAGCATTCTTTGTGGAAAGATGTAAAATCTTACTGTTTTTCGATCATACGTGGCAAACGTACACCCTTAGGTTTTAAGATCGTCTTTCAGCTTTCCCAGCACCAGTTCCAAAAGCTCACAGGACATCAGAGCGAGAACCTCTCTGTTCCCGCCTGCAATTTCTATCTGAACATCCAGTACAAAAACCGCTCTCTTTTATGTACCACTGGTGTCTCCTACGCTTCTTTTTCTCTGGATAAACAGCCAGAACATCTCTGGGATGATATGATCTGCGATTTCTTCTCCAAGCAGCAGATCCCTTATGAAAAGCTGTAACAGTCCGTGCAGCTTTTCTCATTTTCTTACTGTTTCAGTGTCTCACCACAAGTGCATAGATAATAAGCCAGAATATCGATAAACTCACTGTTTGTAGGTTTATCTTCCATGGTACATCCTGCAATTTCTTCCAGGACATCCTTATGACTCATCCAACAAAGATTGATCAATGTTCTTATGTTATGTTCCACATTGGAAGGGGTTGATTTATGTTTTCTTGCAAGGATCGGATAAATGTCTTTCGTGATCTTTACAGGACGTTCCTGGATCATCTGTGCCATTTCCACCGCTTCTGCAACATAATAATACCCTTTATATTTTGATGTTGCTCCTAATTTTCTGATCAAACCATAAACTTCACTCATACTTTTTCCTCCTAGATTTCCGGCAAACTCCACAGCGCAGCCGCACTGTGCAGATGGCGGGTTCTCAATCACACATTTTTCATTGATACCTTTTTCATTTTCCCAAACGAAAACCTTCAGTTTTCTGTGCTCGGAAGGATGTTTTTATGCACTTTTTATTTATGTTTGTTATTTTGACAGAAAATTATATAGATCATTATTTAGAATACCAGCAATTTAATCTTAAAAATTTATGCGCCATTTGTCAATACAAAACGCAAAAAAAGAATAGCCCAGATTGTTCTTTGGGCTACTCTTTCTTCTTTTTTCTTATCTATTCGAAATCCTTCGAAATCTTTCGACATCACTCGTGATCTATGTCTTTCAGATCATTTCGCGATCATCAGCAAGATTTCGTTGCTTCTCTGTACAAATCGGGTCATTTCTTCCGGTGAAAGCTGCTTATGGCTCATCATCGCCAGATCGTAAAGCTGTTCACAGATCAGAGATGCTTTCTCAGCTTCCTTGTTCTCAGCCAGATATTTTACAAGTGGGTGATTTGCGTTCAGTACCAATGTTTCCTGTCCGCCAAACATTCCCGGATCCATGCCATACATATTGTACATTTTCATCATATCCTGCATACGACGGCTTTCTTCTGAAAGAGTCATCATCGCAGAAATACTTTCGTTCTTCAGATTCTCTACGCGTACTTCTAAGTTTTCTTTTTTCAGGTTCTTGCGGAACAATTCTGTCAGTTCTTTCACTGTTGTCTCATCTGTTGTTCCCTCACCTTTCATTTCCTCTGTGAGGTCTGCGTCGATACGTTTGAACTGCACATCCTGATGCTTCTGCTCCAGGCTTGAAATGAACGGATTGTCGATATTGTGTTTGAGGATCACCGCATCCTTGCCAGCTTCTTTGAACATATTGATGTACTGGCTCTGCTGAACCTCATCTGTCACATAAAATACAGTGGTTTTTTCTGGTTCTTTTGTCTCTGCATTCTCCTCTTTCTCTTCAGAAGCTGTGTTCTCCTCTGCAGCCGCTTCTTCTGTCTCTTTTTTATTCTCTTCTATGCAGTCTTTCAATGTCAGATACTTGCCGTCGAGATTTTTGAAGAGTACATAGTCACCCATCTTGTCTGCAAATTTCGCATCCTTGATGCAGCCATATTTGATGAATGGACTGATATCATCCCAATATTTCTCATAGGATTCACGATCTGTCTTGCACATTCCAGTCAGTTTGTCCGCAACTTTCTTCGCAATGTATTCAGAAATTTTGTGTACAAATCCATCATTCTGCAGTGCACTTCTGGATACGTTCAGCGGCAGATCCGGACAATCGATCACACCTTTGAGCAGAAGCAGGAATTCCGGAATGACTTCTTTGATATTATCTGCGATAAATACCTGATTGTTATACAGTTTGATCGTTCCCTCAATGGAATCATACTCTGTGTTGATCTTCGGGAAATACAGGATTCCTTTTAAGTTAAATGGATAATCCATGTTCAGGTGGATCCAGAATAATGGCTCTTTATAATCCATGAACACTTTACGGTAGAAGTCTTTATATTCTTCGTCTGTGCATTCATTTGGATGTTTCATCCACAGTGGGTTTGTATCACTCAGGGAGACCGGACGCTTATTGATCTTTACTTTATCTTTCGCTGGTGAGATCTCTACGATCTCTTTTTCTCCGTTCTCGTTTTCTTTTTCTTCTGTCTTAGCTTCCTCGTGGATATGTTCTACGACCACATCATCATCTCTTAATTCAGATTCTTCGATCGTCTCGTATTCCTGCGGTGCATTTGCTTTGGAAAGATAGATGCATACCGGCATAAAGGAACAATATTTCTCGAGGATCTCACGCATACGATATTCGTTTGCAAATTCCAGACAGTCTTCGTTCAGGAAAAGTGTGATCTCTGTACCAACTGTGTTTTTATTTCCTTCCTGGATATCATATTCTGTTCCGCCATCGCAGGACCAATGTACAGGCTGTGCGCCTTCTGTGTAGGAAAGTGTATCGATGTGCACTTCGTCCGCTACCATAAATGCGGAATAGAAACCAAGTCCAAAGTGACCGATCATCTGGTCATCAGTTGTCTTATCTTTATATTTTTCGAGGAACTGAGTTGCACCGGAAAAAGCGATCTGTGTGATATATTTCTCCACTTCCTCCGCAGTCATACCGATACCGTTATCAATAAACTTCAAAGTCTTCTCATCTGGATTTACGATCACCTGAATCTCTGACTTGTAACCTTCCGGGAAAGAATACTCTCCCATGATCTCCAGTTTCTTCAGTTTCGTGATCGCATCACATCCGTTAGAAACTAGCTCTCTTACAAAAATGTCATGATCAGAATAAAGCCATTTTTTAATGATCGGGAAAATGTTTTCACTATTGATTGATAAATTTCCATGTTTTACAGCCATGCTGTCCACACTCCTTTTACTTTTTGTATTATTTTGTGCTTCTGTCCGTCTCCTGTCATTTCATCCTACTGAATTTTAAACAATACCTATGGTTTCAGGCAGCCGCTCATTGTTTTTTTAAGTTTTTTCTGCAAAACTTATATCTCTTGAAAGATATAGTAATACCATTTTTACAAAAAGTCAAGAAAAAATTAGCACTCATTTAAAATGAGTGCTAACAATTCATCTTATTTCATTACTTTTTCCATTCTAATGATCGCTTTGCTTCTTACTTTCTCTTTTTATAGATCACAGTGCCCACGATCGCACCTGCTGCGATCACAAGGAT
>CAZSTD010000089.1:3873-10226 GCA_964609645.1 uncultured Blautia sp. | reverse complement strand
GTCCGGGCTTCGCAGGGCAGGATGCCGGATAACGTCCGGTGGAGGTGACTCCCAGACCAGTGCAACAGAAATAAACCGCCTCATTTTGTGAGGTAAGGGTGGAAAGGCAGTGTAAGAGACTACCGCCGTCCTGGTAACAGGCCGGGCACATGTAAACTCCATTCGAAGCAAGACCGAAAAGAAAGCGATACGGCGGCCCGTCGTGCTTTCAGGTGGGTCGCTTGAGCCTTATGGTAACGTAAGGCCTAGATAGATGATTACCCAATGACATAACCCGGCTTATCGGTTTGGTTGCAGCAAAATAAGATTTTGATCAAACATTATAGAGAATGAAAAAGCTGTCTGCCCAAGTGGGATACCACCGTGGGAGACAGCTTTTATTTATGTTATATTATTTATTGCGTTTTCCGGAATATTTTTCCTCGCAGTATTTACATCTGTATACTTCTTTTTCTTCATCTGCGAGAACGAAGATCTGGTCGAGTCCCTGTTCGATGGAAGTGATGCATCGAGGATTCTTGCATCGGATCACGTTTACTACCTGTTTCGGGAGCCTTAATTCTTTCTTTTCTACGATCTGTTCGTCTTTGATGATGTTGACAGTGATATTGTGGTCGATAAAGCCAAGGATATCAAGGTCAAGATTTTCAATCGGGCATTCTACTTTGATGATGTCTTTTTTACCCAGTTTGTTGCTGCGGGCATTTTTGATGATCGCAACGGTACAGTCTAATTTGTCAAGTTTCAGATCATGATAGATCGTCATAGCTTTTCCAGCTTTGATATGGTCTAATACATAACCTTCACGGATCGCGCCAACATTTAACATGGTAATTCTACCTCCAGTAATGTGAGAATCAGTGCCATACGAACGTATACGCCGTATTGTGCCTGTTTGAAATAAGCTGCTCGTGGATCTGCGTCTACCTCTGTGGAAATTTCATTTACACGTGGGAGCGGATGCAGAATGTACATATCTTCTTTTGCAAGCTCCATTTTTTGTTTATCGAGGATATAGAAATCTTTCATACGTACGTAATCTTCTTCGTTGAAGAAACGCTCTTTTTGTACACGGGTCATGTAGAGGATATCAAGTGATGGGAGTGCATCTTCAAGTCGTTCTACTTCCTGGAATTCGATGTTGTTTTTACGAAGAACATCTTCACGGATGTAACTTGGGATGCGGAGCTCCTCTGGAGAGATTAAGATAAATTTGACGTTTGTATAACGTACCAGTGCTTCAATAAGAGAGTGAACGGTACGTCCGAATTTAAGATCGCCGCAAAGGCCAATGGTAAGGTTGTCTAAGCGTCCTTTCATGGAACGGATAGTGAGAAGATCAGTTAAAGTCTGGGTTGGATGTTGATGACCACCGTCGCCGGCATTGATAACAGGAATAGAAGAAGCCATAGAAGCTACTAACGGAGCACCTTCTTTTGGGTGACGCATAGCACAGATATCTGCGTAACAGGATACAACACGGATCGTATCTGCAACACTTTCGCCTTTCGCAGCAGAACTGGAATCAGCAGAAGAAAAACCAAGAACTTTACCGCCAAGATTCATCATTGCTGCCTCGAAGCTTAAACGGGTACGGGTGCTTGGTTCATAAAATAAAGTGGCAAGTCGCTTGTCGTCGCAGATATGCGCATATTTGTCAGGATGTTTTTCGATATCACTGGCCAGATCAAGTAGAGTATCTAATTCTTCTACAGAAAGATCCAGCGGACTCATTAAGTGTCTCATTTCATACCTCCATATTTTGCTTGTGTCAGGGCCTGGAACATTGTCCGAAAACAATGTCCGTAATCCTTCCTAACATCATATAATAATCAGGTATTTTTTTCAAGAGACTTTTCTAAGTATTTTTTCGAAAAAAATCCCAGCACTAAACCATAAGGGTGCATAGTCCAATCGGATCAAACCTTTGTAATTCAGAGGGGCGTTGCTGTAGTCCCACGGACATACGTGGAAAAAACGAAAAATAGATCCACTGATAAATTCTACGGTGAAAATACCAACGGTATAGATGCATCCGCGTATCAAGAAAGGGATCTCAGCGAATCGGGAAGAGAAAGGGCGAATGACAGCCGCGCAGCCATATACGGGAAACATCAAAAGAGAAGTTTTCCCTGTCATGGTAAACTCTCCGCTCAAAAAAGAGTGCAGTCCGGTCCAGAGTACTTCTATACACCAGCCGGCCAGACCGCATAGAACAAATGTCTTTTTCATAAAAGCCTCCTTGCTTTACGTAAATTTTACTCGTTTCTAGTATTGCCCGCCTTGAAAAAAACATACGTGTGGGATATAATGAGAGAACCTACAATATTTCAGATCCGGCTGTCCATTTTTGGGTGGTAAAAGTAGGGAAATATGCCTGTGGACAGCAGATACGGGAAATTAAAAATAGAGGAGTATGAAAAAATGAATTATCAGGAAAGCCGGGAATACATCGACAGGATCACAAGGGAGATCCCAAGTGTATTGGGCCTTGAACATATGCAGGAATTATTGAAGCGATTGGGAGATCCACAGGATGGACAAAAATACATCCATGTGGCAGGAACGAACGGAAAGGGTTCTACGATCGCCTTTTTATATTCTGTGCTGACAGGCGCAGGATACCGAGTGGGGAGATATGTATCTCCTACTTTATATTCTTATCGTGAGCGAATGGAAGTTTCAGGGGAAAAGATAGAGAAAGAAACTTTTGCGGCATATCTTACACAGGTGGCAGATGTGATCACCGAAATGACCAGAGATGGTTATCCTCATCCCACAGCATTTGAGATAGAGACTGCTGTGGCATTTCTGTTTTTTAAAAATGCAGACTGTGATCTTGTTCTTCTTGAGGTTGGAATGGGTGGAAATCTGGACGCCACCAATATCATCAAGGATACTTTGTTAGCGGTGCTTGTATCGATCAGCATGGATCATATGTCTTTTCTTGGAAATACCCTGTCAGAAATTGCAGAAAAAAAAGCTGGGATCATAAAACAAGGATGCCAGGTGGTGGCTGCTCTCCAAAAACCGGAGGTTATGAAAGTGATCGCTGAAAAATGTGCAGAGTGTCAGGCGATATGTACAGAGGCGGATGCGAAAGAAGCACAGGTGATAACGGAAGACTGCTTAGGACAGACGATCCGGTATCAGGGAGAAGATTATGAGATCCCTCTCGCGGGTGTGTATCAGAAAGAAAACGCAGTTGTTGCGCTGAACGCACTGAAGGTTTTAGATACGCTGGGATTTGCGACAACGTTAGAGCAGAAAAAACGCGGTCTTCAGAAAGCTTCCTGGAATGGACGATTCACCGTCCTTTGCAAAGAGCCTCTGCTCGTGGTGGATGGCGCGCACAATCCGGCGGCTGCGGATATGCTGGCTGCATCTATAGACCATTATTTTAAAGAGAAAAAGATCATTTACATCATGGGTGTGTTTGGCGATAAGGACTACGAAAGTGTGATCCAAAAGACAGCTCACCTGGCGCAGGAGATCCTGACGATCGAAACACCAGACAATGTGCGTGCACTTCCGGCAGAAGAACTGGCACAGGCAGTAAAGAAATATAATCCGCATGTACAGCCGATGGCGACAATTAAGGAAGCGGTTGAAAAGGCATTTGCGATCGCTGCCCCTGAGGATGTGATCATTGCATTTGGTTCTCTTTCTTTTATTGGTGAGATGACGAAGATCATTCAGGAGAAAGAAACACGCAGATAAGGCCAAAACCGCAGAAAACAAAAGGAAGGAAAGACAAGACAATGGATTTACTGGAATGCAGAGAACTGATAGATAAGATTGATAATGAGATGATCCGGCTGTTTGAGGAGCGCATGAAAGTATGCGAAAATGTTGCGGAATATAAGATCAGGACTGGGAAAAAAGTGCTGGATCCAGAGCGGGAGAGACAGAAATTAAGTTCACTGAGGGAGAAAGCCCATGGGGAATTCAACCAGCTTGGTGCGCAGGAGCTGTTTCAGCAGATCATGGCGATCAGTAGAAAAAGACAGTATCAGCTTTTGACAGAACATGGGGTTACAGAAGAAGAAAAGCTAGAAATGGTCGATGAACTTCCTTTGAATGATGTGACGGTTGTCTTTCAGGGAGTGGAAGGCGCATACAGCTATGCGGCGATGCGGGAGTATTTTCAGGATGATATCCAAAGTTACCATGTAAAAACCTGGCGGGATGCGATGGAAGAGGTTGTAGCTGGCAGAGCAGATTATGCGGTACTTCCGATCGAAAATTCAACTGCTGGCATCGTGGCAGGGATCTATGATCTTCTGACGGAATATGAATTGAGCATCGTAGGAGAACAGATCATCCGCCCGGAACATGTTTTGCTGGGTCTGCCGGAGGCATCGATCGATGATATTTCCTGCGTATGCTCTCATCCACAGGCACTTGCGCAGTGCGGAAAATATCTGGAAACACATCCGACATGGGAAAAGAAAGAGACAGAAAATACAGCAGGTTCTGCGAAAAAGGTGAGAGAAGATGCGGATAAGACACAGGCTGCTATCGCTAGCAGACAGGCAGGGGAACTGTATGGCCTCAAGATCCTTGCAGAGAATATCTGTTATAATGGACAGAACGCAACACGTTTTGTGATCGTGAGTAAGAAACCGATCTATGTCAAGGATGCACGTAAGATCAGTATATTCTTTGAACTGCCGCACGAGAGCGGAACACTCTACAATATGCTTTCCCATATCATTTATAATGGACTGAACATGACGAAGATCGAGTCTCGTCCGATCCCGGGAAGAAACTGGGAATACCGTTTCTTTGTGGATTTTGAGGGAAATTTGCGAGACAGCGCAGTGAAAAACGCACTCAGAGGAATCGAGGCAGAAGCAAACCGTATGCGTATCCTCGGAAACTACTAAAAGGAGGAGACGACGATGGCAAGATTAAATGAATGTATCCTTTATCGGAATTTTGAGCACAGTGAAATTTTAGAAAAGATGGCAGAACTTATCCGTGTGTGGAAAGAGGAACCGGCTGCCTTGAAAGAAAAGGAAGGATTGTTTTTTGAATGTGCGAATGGACTGGCGGAGACCGCAGGTGCATACGGATTTTCCGGCAATCTGTGGCATTGCTACCTGACCTTTTTGCTTGTAAACAATGAAAATGCCTTCAGTACAGCCTGTGAGATCAGGGGAGCAGTCAGCGGAAGCATCAATGAGCTGGCGATGAATGATTTTGCAGTGTTTAAGGAATTGTATGATTTTGACTTAACTGTGCTGGATGAAGTGTTGGGAGTTTCCTGCTGTAAAGTATTGTGCTCCTATGCAAATATAGACAGCAACAGTAAGATGTTCAATACGCGTATCCGTGACCGTATCTGTGGTATGAGCAAGACTTTGGCTGCTGCGGAGTCTGTCCAGGAATTTATGGAAGATATGGTCCAGTTCTATAAGGAGTTCGGAGTAGGAAAGTTAGGACTTCACAAAGCATTTCGAGTGGGACATGATGAGAACGGCAGAGTGGAGATCCAACCGATCACAAAGATCGCGCATGTAAATCTGGATGATCTGATCGGCTATGAGATCCCGAAACAGAAGCTGATCGAGAATACAGAAGCTTTTGTAAAAGGAAGAAAAGCGAACAACTGCCTGCTTTTTGGAGATGCGGGTACGGGTAAATCTTCAAGTATCAAAGGAATTTTAAATCGCTACTACGAAGATGGACTTCGCATTATCGAGGTGTACAAGCATCAGTTCCAGGATCTTAATGAAGTGATCGCGCAGATCAAGAACAGAAATTATAAGTTTATTATTTATATGGATGATCTTTCTTTTGAAGAATTTGAGATAGAATACAAATATCTGAAGGCAGTCATCGAGGGCGGTTTGGAGAAGAAACCGGATAATATTTTGATCTATGCAACGAGTAACCGCAGACATCTGGTGAGGGAGAAGGCAAGCGATAAGCTAGAGATCATGGATGAGAATGATCTTCATTCTTCTGACACTGTGCAGGAGAAATTATCGCTGGTCTATCGTTTTGGTGTGCGTATCTATTACGGTGCGCCAAGCAAAAAGGAATTCCAGATGATCGTAAAAGCTCTCGCGCAGAGAAACGGGATCGAGATGCCGGAAGAAAAGCTTTTGCTGGAAGCGAACAAGTGGGAGATCTCCCACGGTGGTCTGACTGGAAGAACTGCGCAGCAGTTTATCGACCATCTGCTTGGAAAAGAACAGGAATCATAAAAGGTAAAACCGGGAAGGGGAATGGGATATGGCAGTCACGACATTTGCGGCGATCGATATTGGCTCTTATGAAGTGAGTATGAAGATTTTTGAGTTGTCAAAAAGGATCGGATTTCGGGAACTGAATGATGTCAGATA
>CAZSTD010000089.1:0-3773 GCA_964609645.1 uncultured Blautia sp. | reverse complement strand
AATGCAGAACAGCATTTCTTGGGATATAAATCGATCGCTGCCATCGAAAAAGGGTTTAAAAAGATGATCCAAAAAGGGACTGCCATTTTGGATGTAGGCGGAGGAAGCCTGCAGGTTTCTCTTTTTGATAAAGATGCGCTGGTCACAACGCAGAGCTTAAAGATGGGAAGCCTTCGTATCCGCCAAAGACTTCAGGAGTTGGAGCGATCTACCATGCACTATGATCAACTTGTGCAGGAATTTATCCGCAACGATCTGATCAACTTCCAGAGGCTTTATTTGAAGGACCGGGATATTAAAAATGTCATTCTTATGGGGGACTTTATCACAGATGTGATCTTTCAGGAGAAAATGGAAGATAAGATCATCACCAGAGAAGAATTTATGAAACACTATGAGGCAATGATCGGAAAATCGGATGATCTTTTGTCTCAGGAGATGGAACTGGATCTGGAATATGCATCTCTTGTAGTCCCGACGATGGTTGTGTGCAAAAGCTTTATCGACATTTTTAATGCGGAGGCTTTGTGGGCACCTGGCGTATCTTTGCTTGACGGGATCGCATATGATTTTGCAGAGAAAAAGAAATTTATCAAGAGTGTCCATAATTTTGAAAATGATATTTTGGTCACATCGAGGAACATTGCGAAGCGTTATTCCAGCAGTAAGAGCCATATCCAGGGGACGATGAACCTGTGCCTGAATATTTTTGACAGTATGAAAAAGGTGCACGGGATGGGAGCAAGAGAACGCTTGCTTTTGCAGATCGCAGCGCTTTTGCATGACTGTGGAAAGTATATCAGCATGCGTGATGTCTCGGAGTGTTCTTATCAGATCATCATGTCCACGGAAATCATCGGATTGTCTTCGCAGGAGCGAAAGATGATCGCCTACGCGGTTCGGTATAATACTTCGGTGTTTGCAGGATATGATGAGGTTCAGCGAAATGGTGACGGGATTGACATGGAAAGCTATATCAAGATTGCGAAGATGACAGCGATCTTGCGATTGGCGAATGCTATGGACAGAAGTCATTATCAGAAAGTAAAAGGGATCAAGATGGTATTGAAAGATCGTCAGCTTCAGATGGTTGTGGATTCGAACCAGGACATTTCCCTGGAATTGGGGCTTTTGAAGGATAAGGTGGCGTTTTTTGAGGAAGTGTTTGGAATCGGTCTGGTGCTCAGACGTAAGGGAAAGGCATAGAGGAGAGCGTTTATGGAATTAGCAAAATTTGGAAAAAAAGAGTATTTTGTAAATCGCGAATTAAGCTGGCTGAAATTTGATGAACGTGTTTTAAGTGAGGCGAGAGATAAAAATCTCCCACTATTTGACAGATTGAAATTTTTAAGTATCACAGCGTCCAATCTAGATGAATTCTTTATGGTGCGTGTGGCCTCTTTGAAGGATCAGGTCCATGCGGGATATCATAAGACGGATATCGCAGGAATGACAGCAAAAGAACAGCTCAAGGAGATCAGTGCACGCACGCATGAGCTGGTACATGTGCAGTACAATACCCTGAATCGTTCGCTGATCCCAGCGCTGGAGAAGGCGGGAATGCATCTGGCTGCAGCGCACGAAGAACTTTCAGAAGAACAGGAGCGATTTGTAGACAGATATTTTGAAGATCATGTATATCCTGTTCTGACACCTATGGCGATGGATTCCTCAAGACCATTTCCACTGATCCGAAATAAGACGTTGAATATTGGAGCGCTGATCTCCAAAAAAGAGAAAAAGAAAAACGAAGAATTGATGTTTGCTACGGTACAGGTTCCTTCGGTACTTCCAAGGGTGGTGCGGATCCCGTCGAAAAAGGAAGGGGATACCACAGTGATCCTCCTTGAGCAGATCATCGAGAGAAATATTGATAAGCTGTTTTTAAGCTACGATGTAGTGTGCGCACATCCTTATCGTATCATGCGAAATGCAGACCTTACGATCGATGAAGACGAGGCAGAAGATCTTCTCGTTGAGATCCAGAAGCAGTTAAAGAAACGTCAGTGGGGAGAGGTGATCCGCCTTGAGGTGGAAGAAAAGATGGATGAACGTCTCTTGAAGATCTTAAAAATGGAATTTGATATCAAAGATGCGGATATTTTTGAGATCAACGGACCGTTGGATCTGACGATGCTTATGAAGGTATACGGAACAGACGGATTTGAGGCATATAAGACACCGAAATATCAGCCGGCACCTGTACCGGAATTTCAGAATGACAAAGATATTTTCCAGGTGATCCGTGAGGGTGATGTATTTCTTCATCATCCATATATGACATTTGATCCGGTGGTAAACTTTGTACGCCAGGCTGCAAAAGATCCTGAGGTGCTTGCAATCAAGCAGACGCTGTATCGTGTCAGCGGAAATTCCCCGATCATCGCAGCTTTGGCGCAGGCAGCAGAAAATGGAAAACAGGTCACGGTACTGGTGGAATTAAAGGCACGCTTTGACGAGGAAAATAATATTGTCTGGGCAAAGAAACTGGAGAAAGCTGGATGCCATGTGATCTATGGTCTGGTGGGATTAAAAACGCACAGTAAGATCACTTTGGTGGTAAGAAAAGAAGAAGCTGGGATCCGGCGTTATGTGCACCTGGCAACTGGAAACTATAATGATTCCACGGCTAAACAGTACACGGACTGTGGTATCTTTACCTGTGATGAGCGTTTTGGTGAGGATGCAACTGCAGCTTTCAATATGTTGTCTGGATATTCGGAACCAAAACGTTGGAATAAACTGATCGTAGCCCCGATCTGGATGAAAGACCGCTTTTTGAGTTTGATCGAGCGGGAAGCGGAAAATGCGAAAAAAGGACTTCCGGCGTGCATTCGTGCTAAAATGAATTCACTTTGTGATCCAAAGATCATAGAGGCTCTTTATTATGCTTCTTCCTGTGGGGTGCAGGTGGAACTGCTAGTCAGAGGGATCTGTTGTTTGAAGGTGGGGATTCCTGGAGTTAGCGAAAATATCCATGTCCGTTCGATCGTTGGAGAGTTTCTGGAGCATAGCCGGATCTTTTATTTTGAGAACGGAGGAAATCCGGAGATCTATATGGGAAGCGCAGACTGGATGCCGCGAAATCTGGACCGTCGTGTAGAGATCGTATTCCCGGTCGAAGATGAGAAGATCAAAAAAGAATTGGAGCATATGCTGGAGCTGGAATTTAAAGATAATGTGAAGGCACATATCCTTCAGCCAGATGGAACCTATGTGAAGCCAGATAAGAGAGGAAAGGTCTTGATCAACTCTCAGATGGAATTTTGTGCAGAGGCTACAAAGAATGCGATGGTAGATAAGCATAAAGAAAAGAGATCTCGCGTCTTTATTCCTGCAGAACCTGTAGAGGACATAGAGGAAATATAAAAATATCAAAAATACGAAGCGTGAGAAATGGAAGTGATAGTTCTGGCTGCTGCTTATTTTGATAAAAGTTGGAATGAGTAACAGCCAGATATCCATAAAAAGCGCGTTTTTGGGGAGATATTATCACGTAAATTGCAAAAAAATAAAAAAAATAAAATTTTTTAAAAAAAGTACTTGCATTTTGTGAAAAGATGGTGTATATTAAACGAGTCGGGTGGGAAACACAAACGACAACAACAAAAGAGGCCAGTTGGTCAAGGGGTCAAGACGCCGCCCTCTCACGGCGGAAACACGGGTTCGATTCCCGTACTGGCTGCTAAAAAATAACCAGAACGATAGTTCTGGTTATTTTTTTTCTGATTTTGTATTTGTTTTGCGTAAATCGCTCATAAAATACTTTTGAA
>CAZSTD010000088.1:0-10381 GCA_964609645.1 uncultured Blautia sp. | reverse complement strand
ATATTGGCAAAATGACGCTTGTAATCTGCAAAGATCAGCGACTCATTTTCATCCAGGATGGCTATTTTTACGGTGGTGGAACCGATATCGATTCCCAGTGTTTTTTTATTCATATGTATGGTAAAGCCTCCTCTTTCTGTGTGAGATAAATTCTTTCCTATTAATATATGTAAAGAGATGAATATTCCGTAATATTATACGCTAAAGGTTTGAAATTGACAATATGAAAGTTTACCAAGGATTCGATTCTTTCTTGTTGAAATTTCAGTTATTTCGAGCTATAATAAATTGTTATGATACCCTTAAAAAGCAAAGATCCAGGCTTGCCCTGTATAGATCGAGGCATAGCTTAGTATCTGGAACAGCAGGTAAGAGGCAATCTTGGGTATGATAGAAACTACAGAACACAGATAGGAAATGAGAAAAGAGGAATAAATATGGCAGAATATAAACTTCTGAAAACAGAAGGACGTGCTAAACGTGCAGAATTTCATACTGTACATGGTACGATCCAGACTCCTGTTTTTATGAACGTAGGAACCATTGGTGCGATCAAAGGAGCAGTTTCCACAATGGACCTGCATGAGATCGGAACACAGGTAGAGTTATCAAACACCTACCATCTTCATGTACGTCCAGGTGATAAAGTTGTAAAACAGTTAGGCGGTCTTCACAAATTTATGGTATGGGATAAACCGATCCTTACAGACTCCGGCGGATTTCAGGTGTTCTCCCTTGCGAAGTTAAGAAAGATCAAAGAGGAAGGTGTATATTTCAATTCCCACATTGATGGACACAAGATTTTTATGGGACCGGAAGAAAGTATGCAGATCCAGTCTAACCTGGCATCCACCATTGCGATGGCGTTCGATGAGTGCCCGAGCAGTGTGGCAGAGAGGGACTATGTACAGAAATCTGTAGAGCGTACGACCCGTTGGCTGGTGCGCTGCAAAAATGAGATGGCGCGCCTCAACAGCCTGCCGGATACGATCAATAAAGAACAGCTTCTGTTCGGCATCAATCAGGGTGCGATCTATGAAGACATCCGTATTGAACACGCCAAGGAGATTTCCAAGTTGGATCTTGACGGCTATGCAGTCGGAGGACTTGCAGTAGGTGAGAGTCACGAAGAGATGTACCACATCCTGGATGAAGTCGTACCGCATCTGCCGCAGAATAAACCGACCTACCTGATGGGAGTTGGAACTCCAGCGAATATCTTGGAAGGTGTAGAGAGAGGAATCGATTTCTTTGACTGCGTTTATCCAAGCCGTAACGGTCGCCATGGACACGTTTATACAAACCATGGAAAGATGAACCTGTTCAATGCGAAATATGAACTGGATACCAGACCGATCGAGGAAGGATGCCAGTGCCCGGCATGTAAGCATTACAGCAGAGCTTACATTCGCCACCTTCTGAAAGCGAAAGAAATGCTCGGAATGCGTCTTTGCGTACTTCACAATCTGTATTTCTATAACCATATGATGGAAGAGATCCGCGATGCTCTCGATGCAGGAAACTTCGCAGAGTACAAAAAAATGCGTCTGGAAGGTTTTGAGGAAGGAAAGATCAACTCAAAACGATAAGAGTAATTGATAAAATTATTATAAATTATGCGAAAAAGTCTTGAAGAAAAACGTGTTTTTGTGTATGATGTACAATGACGCTGTGATCAGAATGATGATCCAGCCAAGAACAGGAAAAGTTTACAGGAGGAATTGGAATGGACGCAACAAGCGGAATGAGTATGATTGGCGCTATTATCTGGATGGTAGTTCTGTTTGGAATCATGTATTTCTTGATGCTTCGCCCTCAGAAAAAGGAGCAGAAAAGACTCCAGGCTATGTTAAATGACATGGAAGTAGGCGATAGCATCGTTACTACAAGTGGATTCTACGGTGTTGTCATCGATATGACAGATGAAGATGTGATCGTAGAGTTCGGTAACAATAAAAACTGCCGTATCCCTATGAGAAAACAGGCGATCGCTGAAGTAGAAAAAGCTGAGAAAGCAGAATGATCACAAATAAAAAGATGAAACGGAAGTCGTGAAGGCTTCCGTTTTTTGTTGTTTGCGAGACTTTTACATTTTTTCACTTTAATAGGTTGAAATCTTCCAAAAATTGCGTTATTATAGTAACAATTAGCTAGTAGATATTTTGGAGGAAATTATTATGGATTATAAGATTGCATTGATCCCCGGTGATGGAATCGGACCGGAAATCGTAAGAGAAGCAAAGAAAGTGCTCGATAAGGTCTGTGAGAAATATGGACACAGCTTTACTTACTCAGAGGTATTGCTAGGTGGAGCTTCCATAGATGTACACGGTGTGCCGCTTACAGAGGAGGCGATCGCAACTGCGAAGTCTTCCGATGCTGTGCTCATGGGTTCTATTGGTGGAGATGCAAAGACTTCTCCATGGTATCAGCTTGAGCCTTCCAAACGTCCAGAAGCAGGTCTTCTTGCGATCCGTAAGGCATTAAACTTGTTTGCGAACTTGAGACCGGCATATCTTTACAATGAATTAAAGAAAGCCTGCCCGTTGCGCGATGAGATCATTGGCGATGGATTTGACATGATCATTGTGCGTGAGCTGACTGGCGGTCTGTATTTCGGCGAGCGTAGGACCGTTGAAGAAGACGGCGTGAAAAAAGCGATCGATACACTTGCTTATAATGAAAATGAGATCCGCCGTATCGCGATCAAAGGATTTGAGATCGCACGCAAGAGAAGAAAGAAAGTGACCAGCGTCGATAAGGCAAATGTGCTGGATTCTTCCAGACTTTGGAGAAAAGTCGTAGAAGAAGTTGCCAAGGATTATCCGGATGTCACACTGGAGCATATGCTGGTGGATAACTGTGCGATGCAGCTTGTGCGTGATCCGAAACAGTTTGATGTTATCCTCACTGAAAATATGTTTGGAGATATCCTCTCCGATGAGGCGAGCATGGTGACAGGCTCGATCGGAATGCTTTCCTCCGCAAGCTTAAATGAAACGAAATTTGGTCTGTATGAGCCAAGCCACGGTTCTGCTCCGGATATCGCAGGACAGGATAAGGCAAATCCGATCGCGACGATCCTCTCTGCAGCGATGATGCTCCGTTTCTCTCTGGATATGGATAAAGAAGCAGATGCGATCGAGGCAGCCGTACAGAAAGTCCTGACAGATGGCTACCGCACAGGCGATATCATGTCTGAGGGCGGCAAGTTGGTCGGAACAAAAGAAATGGGAGATCTGATCGTGGCAGCACTGTAATGGAACGATCGAAACAGAAATGAAAGAGAAGGCCGCATGAAAGGGCGGCCCGATAGATACAAAGAATGAGAAGAGGAGATAGAGGTTTATGAGAAGTGATGCAGTGAAAACGGGCACACAGCAGGCGCCACACCGCTCCCTGTTTAATGCTCTTGGAATGACAAAAGAAGAAATGCAGAAACCATTGGTAGGTATCGTAAGTTCTTACAATGAGATTGTACCAGGACATATGAACCTGGATAAGATCGTGCAGGCTGTAAAGCTTGGCGTTGCGATGGCAGGCGGTACACCGGTGATGTTCCCGGCGATTGCAGTCTGTGATGGCATTGCGATGGGACACATCGGAATGAAATATTCTTTGGTGACCAGAGATCTGATCGCAGATTCCACAGAAGCTATGGCGATGGCTCATCAGTTTGATGCGCTGGTCATGGTACCGAACTGTGATAAGAACGTACCGGGACTTCTGATGGCAGCAGCCAGACTGAATGTACCAACTGTATTTGTAAGCGGCGGTCCGATGCTTGCGGGACATTTGAATGGACATAAAACGAGTCTTTCCAGTATGTTTGAGGCTGTCGGTGCATATGCAGCAGGAAAACTTGACGAAGATGGACTGACAGAATGCGAGATGAAGACTTGTCCGACCTGTGGCTCCTGTTCTGGTATGTATACTGCAAACTCTATGAATTGTTTGACAGAGGTTCTTGGAATGGGACTGAAAGGAAATGGAACGATCCCGGCTGTATATTCTGAGCGTATCCGTCTTGCAAAACATGCTGGTATGCAGGTTATGGAGATGTATAGAAAGAATATCCGTCCGAGAGACATCATGACCAAAGAAGCGATCTTAAATGCCCTGACTGTGGATATGGCATTAGGATGTTCTACAAATAGTATGCTTCACCTTCCGGCGATCGCACATGAGATTGGCATGGACTTTGATATCAGCTTTGCAAACGAGATCAGTGAAAAGACTCCGAACCTGTGTCATCTGGCTCCGGCAGGCCCGACCTACATGGAAGACTTAAATGAAGCAGGTGGCGTGTATGCGGTTATGAATGAGCTGAACAAGAAGGGACTTCTTTACACAGACTGCATGACAGTGACAGGAAAGACCGTCGGAGAAAATATCAAAGACTGTGTGAACTTAAATCCAGAAGTTATCCGACCGATCGATGCTCCATACAGCCAGACCGGTGGTCTTGCGGTACTCAGCGGTAACCTTGCACCGGACGGAAGCGTTGTAAAACGTTCTGCAGTTGTGGAGGAAATGATGGTTCACGAAGGACCTGCCAGAGTCTTTGACTGCGAAGAAGACGCGATCGATGCGATCAAGGGCGGTAAGATCGTGGCAGGAGATGTTGTTGTCATCCGTTATGAAGGCCCGAAGGGTGGACCTGGAATGAGAGAAATGCTCAATCCGACTTCTGCGATCGCAGGTATGGGACTTGGATCTTCTGTGGCACTGATCACAGACGGACGTTTCAGCGGTGCATCCAGAGGCGCGTCCATTGGACATGTTTCTCCGGAGGCAGCAGTTGGCGGTCCGATCGCACTGGTGGAAGAAGGAGATATCATCAGCATCAATATCCCAGAGCTGAAGCTTGAGATCAAAGTTTCTGACGAAGAAATGCAGGCAAGAAAAGAAAAATGGCAGCCACGCGAACCGAAAGTGACAACTGGATATCTTGCGAGATATGCAGCGATGGTGACCTCCGGAAACAGAGGTGCGATCTTAGAAGTTCCGAAGGCGAAATAAGAAATACAAATACCTCAAATGTTAGGAGGAGAGAAAATGCAGCTTACAGGTGCACAGATCATTGTAGAATGTTTAAAGGAACAGGGCGTTGACACCGTATTCGGGTATCCGGGCGGTGCGATCTTAAATGTGTATGATGCCCTCTATGAATATAAAGATGAGATCACTCATGTATTGACTTCCCATGAACAGGGAGCTTCCCACGCAGCAGACGGATATGCAAGAGCGACTGGAAAGGTGGGCGTATGCTTGGCAACTTCCGGTCCTGGTGCGACGAACCTTGTAACAGGCATCGCAACGGCATATATGGATTCTGTTCCGATGGTAGCGATCACCTGCAACGTAGGAAGAACACTTCTTGGTAAAGATTCCTTCCAGGAGGTAGATATCAACGGTATCGTACTGCCGATCACAAAGCACAGCTTTATCGTAAAAGATATCACCACTCTGGCAGATACCGTGCGCAGAGCCTTCGCGATCGCGCGCAGCGGCCGTCCAGGTCCGGTTCTGGTGGATGTAACGAAGGATGTCACAGGAACGAAATATGAATACACACCTCGCAGTGCAGCGAATGCAACTGTAGAAGAAAAGCCTCTCAACAAAGCAGACATTGAGACGGCTGTGCGCATGATCAAGGAAGCGCAGAAGCCGTTTATCTTCACAGGCGGCGGAACGATCATCTCTGGTGCTTCCAAGGAAGTAAATGAGCTGGCGCACAAGATCGATGCTCCTGTCTGTGACAGTCTGATGGGGAAAGGCGGATTTAATGGGGAAGATCCTCTTTACACAGGAATGATCGGAATGCACGGGACAAAACCTTCTAATCTAGGCGTTTCGGAATGCGATCTTTTGATCGTGCTGGGCGCAAGGTTTAGCGACCGTGTGACTGGAAATACACAGACCTTTGCGAAGAACGCAAAGATCCTGCAGATCGACATCGACGCTGCGGAGATCAATAAGAATGTTGTGGTGGATGCAAGTATCGTGGGAGATGAGAAAGAGGCCCTCACACAGATCCTTGCAGAACTTCCGCAGATGAAGCATCCGGAATGGATCGCACGCATCAATGAGCTGAAAGAGAAATATCCGTTAAGATATGACCACACACAGCTCACAGGCCCATATATCATTGAAAAACTCTATGAGCTTACAAAAGGTGACGCTGTGATCACCACTGAGGTCGGACAGAACCAGATGTGGGCAGCACAGTATTATAAATACAAAGAGCCAAGAACCTTCCTTTCTTCCGGTGGTCTCGGAACGATGGGATACGGACTTGGCGCATCGATCGGGGCAAAGATGGGAAGACCGGACAAGACGGTAGTCAATATCGCAGGTGACGGATGCTTCCGAATGAACATGAATGAGCTTGCGACAGCCGTGCGTTGTAATAAGCCATTGATCCAGATCGTTTTGAATAACCATGTACTTGGAATGGTACGCCAGTGGCAGACTTTGTTCTATGACCACAGGTATTCCCATACAATTTTAAATGATTCCGTCGATTTTGTGAAACTGGCAGAAGCAATGGGCGCGAAAGCGATCCGTGTCACGACCATGGATGAGGTGGAACCTGCTTTAAAAGAAGCTCTGGCATGTCCGGGACCAATCGTTCTTGATTGTATCATTGATCAAGATCAGAGTGTATTTCCGATGGTACCGGCAGGTGCAAGCATTGATGACATTTTTGACGAGGAGGATATGAAAAACAATGAGCAGAGTGTATAATTTTTCCGCAGGACCGGCTGTACTGCCGGAAGAAGTCTTAAAAGAAGTTGCCGAGGAGATGATGGACTATCAGGGAACTGGTATGTCCGTGATGGAGATGAGCCACAGAAGTGCAGATTTCCAGAAGATCATTGATGAGGCAGAACAGGATCTGCGTGATCTGATGCAGATCCCGGATAACTATAAGGTATTATTCCTTCAGGGCGGAGCTTCCCAGCAGTTTGCGGCGATCCCTATGAACCTTATGAAAAACAAGGTTGCAGATTATATCGTCACAGGACAGTGGGCAAAGAAAGCATACCAGGAAGCGCAGAAATATGGAAAAGCAAACAAGATCGCGTCCTCTGAGGACAAGACATTTTCTTACATTCCTGACTGCAGTGATCTGCCGATCAGCCCGGACGCGGACTATGTATACATTTGCGAAAACAATACGATCTACGGAACAAAATTTAAAGAACTTCCGAACACCAAAGGGAAAACACTGGTAGCGGATGTTTCCTCCTGCTTCTTATCAGAGCCAGTGGATGTGTCGAAATATGGCATTATCTACGGTGGTGTACAGAAGAATATCGGACCTGCAGGTATGGTGATCTCCATTATCCGTGAGGATCTGATCACAGATGAAGTTCTGGAAGGAACACCGACCATGCTGAAATTTAAGACACAGGCAGATGCAGATTCCCTTTATAATACACCGAACTGCTACTGCATCTATGTGTGTGGAAAAGTCTTCAAATGGCTGAAAAAGATGGGCGGCCTGGAAGAAATGAAAAAGCGCAATGAGGAGAAAGCAAAACTTCTTTATGATTTCCTGGATCAGAGTAAACTTTTCAAGGGAACGGTAGAACCAAAAGATCGCTCCTTGATGAATGTTCCTTTTGTCACAGGTGACAAAGAGATGGATGCCAAATTTGTAAAAGAAGCGAAAGAGGCAGGACTTGTGAATCTGAAAGGACACCGCAGCGTAGGTGGCATGCGTGCAAGTATCTACAATGCAATGCCAAAAGCTGGTGTAGAAGCTTTGGTTGCGTTCATGAAGAAATTTGAGGAGGAGAATGCGTAATGTATCAGTATCATTGCCTGAACCCTATTGCAGGAAAAGGACTAGGATTATTCGACGAACAGTATAAAAAGACAGAAACTCTGGAAGAATGTGATGCCATTTTGGTGAGAAGCGCAAAGATGCACGAGATGGATCTTCCGGAAAATGTGAAAGTTATCGCACGTGCAGGTGCAGGTGTTAATAACATCCCTGTAAAAGATTGCGCAGAGAAAGGAATCGTCGTGTTCAACACACCGGGCGCAAATGCTAACGGTGTAAAAGAACTGGTTCTGGCAGGTATGCTGCTTGCTTCCCGTGATATCGTCGGCGGTATCGAATGGGTACAGAAGGAAAAAGAGAAAGAGGATATCGACAAACTTGCAGAGAAACAGAAAAAACAGTTCGCAGGCTGTGAGATCAAAGGTAAAAAGCTCGGTATCATCGGTCTGGGTGCGATCGGAGCGATGGTAGCAAATGCTGCTTCTGCTCTGGGTATGGATGTCTATGGATACGATCCATACATTTCTATTGATGCTGCATGGAGTCTTTCCCGCACGATCAAGCACATTAAGAGCATCGATGAGATCTACTCTGACTGTGACTACATAACGATCCATGTACCGCTTCTCGACAGCACCAGAGGAATGATCGATAAAGAAGCGTTCAAGAAGATGAAAGACGGCGTTGTACTGCTGAACTTTGCGCGCGACCTTCTGGTAGACGAGGATGCGCTGCTTGAATGCTTAGAGAGCGGAAAAGTAAAGAAATATGTGACAGACTTCGCAAACCATACAGTAGCAGGCAAACCGGGGATCTTAGTGACTCCGCATCTGGGAGCTTCCACAGAAGAATCCGAAGAAAACTGCGCAGTTATGGCAGTAAAAGAAGTCAGAGATTTCCTTGAAAATGGAAATATCAAAAACTCCGTAAACTTCCCGAATTGCGACATGGGAATCTGTACAGCAGTGGGACGTATCGCGATCTGCCATAAAAATATCCCGAACATGCTGAGTCAGTTTACGAAGATCCTCGGCGCAGAGGGACTGAACATCGCAGACATGACCAACAAGAGCAAAGGAGAGTATGCGTATACACTGATCGATCTGGAAAGCGCAGCATCCAGAGAAGCTCTGGAAGAGCTCCGTCAGATCGAGGGTGTTGCCAAGGTACGTGTTGTGAAATAATTCTAAAGAACAGTTAGGAAAGTTAAGACGAAAACTGGTAGTAAATTTAGAAATAAAAAGATCAGGGAGATGATGGGTCTCCCTGATCTTTTTGATGTATACTTATTAGCAGCCTCTGGATCTCATAAAATCGAGGACTTCTTCTCTGGTGGACATGACACGCAGAGCACCCTTGCGTGTGGTGATCAAAGAAGCAGCAGCATTTGCAAATGTCAGCAGTTCTTTTAAATTTTCCTCTGTAAGATCATCCAGACCGTGTTCAAGAACATAGTTTAAGGAGCTTGCACAGAAGGTATCTCCAGCACCGGTAGTCTCGATGGTGTTCTCCTGAAGGAACGGAGCTGCTTCCACGCGCATGTCTTTATAATATGCACGGCTTCCGTCTTTGCCCATAGTGATCAGGATCAGCGGAATGTTATATTTCTCTTTCAGTAAGGCTGCACCTTTGTCATAATCGGTTGTGCCGAACAGGAATTCTACTTCATTGTCAGAGATTTTCAGGATATCGCATTTTCCAAGACCATACTCAATCTCTGCTTTTGCGTCATCGAGAGATTTCCATAATGGAGGACGCAGATTCGGGTCAAAACTTACGATACATCCCGCTTCCTTAGCCACATCGATCGCATAGCGGGTTGCTTCTCTGACTCCCTCGTGGGTAGAAGAAAGTGTACCGAAGTGGAAGATCTTTGAATCACGGATGAGGTCTTCCTGCACTTCGTCCTTGGTCAGCATCATATCTGCACCTGGATTGCGGTAGAAAGAAAAATCTCTGTCTCCGTCCGGATAAGTGTGTACAAATGCGAGAGTGGTGTGAACTTCATTGTCAATGATCAGATTTCGAGTGTCGATCCCTACTTCTTCCACAGCATTTTTTAACTGTGCACCGAACATATCGTTGCCGACTTTTCCGATGAACGCTGTTTTTTTGCCGAGTTTTTTAAGCATCGCAAGTACGTTGCAAGGCGCACCGCCAGGGTTGGCTTCAAGCATTGGATTGCCCTGTGCGCTGTTTCCATTTTCTGTAAAGTCGATCAGTAACTCTCCTAAGGCAGTTACATCAAAGCTTTTATTTTCCATTTTGTAGTCCTCCTCGTGATTTTTGCTATGTGCTAAGGATAATGTAGCGCAGTGGAAAAGATTTGTCAAATCTTTTTTAAAATGCTTTAGAGAACTTTTGGAGATGAGGATTGAAAATGCGTTTATTTGAAGGATAAATGAACAAAAAACGGGAAAATCATTGACAAAAAATGAACAAAATGTTATTTTATCTTTGATAATTAAATTATGTGCGTTTAATTATTTATTATTCGGCACCTTTGTACAGCGCATTACTACGGTAATGCTTTGAAGAATCGTCAGGTGAGAATCCTGAACAGGGGGAAGGGCCCTTGTAGTATAT
>CAZSTD010000087.1:0-10413 GCA_964609645.1 uncultured Blautia sp. | reverse complement strand
GCAGATGCGATGGACGCCAAACAGCAGAGATTTCCACTGGAAGAAAGCGTAGGAAAAGTCAGCGCAGAGTTTGCTTATCTTTATCCGCCGGGCATTCCGATCATTGTTCCGGGAGAGCAGATTACTGGACATTTTGTGAGAAATGTGAGAAGATACATGGAACAAGGACTGGAAGTACAAGGACTTAGTGACAGTGCATGTGCAACGATCTGTGTGGCTGCACGAAGTGTAGGTGCAGACAGTCCGGCAAAGGAATAAAGGAACATGGGAAAGATTTTTTACATTATGGGAAAAAGTGCGTCAGGAAAGGATCACATTTATTCACTCCTGGCAGCAGATAAAGAACTAAACCTGAAAACGCTGGTCTTATACACTACGCGTCCGATCAGAGAGGGCGAACAGGATGGCAAGAATTATTATTTCACAGATGAAAACAGATTGAGAGAATTTCGAAGGAATGGAAAATTGATCGAGGAACGTTCCTACCAGACGGTTCATGGTATTTGGACATACTTTACAGCGGATGACGGTCAGGTAGATCTGGCAGGGTCTGATTATCTGGGGATCGGAACACTGGAGTCTTTCAAAAAAATGCGAGACCATTACGGAGAAAATGTGGTCTGCCCTATCTATATCCAGGTGGAAGATGGGGAGCGGCTTGCGCGGGCACTCAAAAGAGAGCGGGAACAGGTAAATCCGAAATATGAGGAGATGTGCAGACGATTTCTCGCAGACCAGTCTGACTTCTCAGAGGAAAATATCATAAGAGCCGGAATTTGGAAAAGATTTGGGAATGTAGAACTTGAAACGTGCGTGAAAGAAATCGTAAATTATATAAAAACTGTGCAATAGAAGCCTGATTATGATATAATGAGCGTTAACGATAGGTTTCGAAGAAACCGTCAAGCACGAAGTGCGAATCGTGATATGATATTTTACGAAATATATAACGGACGGGTGAGGTGATTCTTATGATGGGATTTAATAACATTATCGGACATGAAGAAATTATCAGGCATTTAAAGAATGCCATCGAGACAGGAAAGGTATCACATTCATATATCTTTACTGGAGAACCAGGTTCTGGCAAAAAACTCCTTGCAGGGACTTTTGCGGCTGCACTGCAGTGTGAAGCCGGCGGTACAGAACCTTGTCAGAAATGCGACTCCTGTAAAAAGGCAATGGGTAAGAATCATCCGGATATCATTATGACAGAGCATGAAAAGCCGGGCACGATCACGATCGATGAGATCCGTGATCAGGTGATCCATGATGTAGATATCAGACCTTACTACAGTCCTTATAAGATTTATATCATTGCAGATGCAGATCTTATGACACCTCAGGCTCAGAATGCACTTCTGAAGACCATTGAGGAGCCGCCGGAATACGCTGTGATCCTGCTGTTGACCAACAATATCGGGGGACTGCTGCCGACGATCCAGTCAAGATGTGTTCGTCTTGATCTGAAGGTGGTGGATGATGGCCTTGTAAAAAGATATCTGATGGAGCATCTCCACATTCCGGATTATCAGGCTGAGATAGATGCATCCTTTGCACAGGGAAGTATAGGACGTGCGAAAGAGGCAGCCACTTCCCAGGAATTTGCTGAGATGACACAGAACGCATTGAAGATCTTAAAGTATGCAAATACGATGGAAGTTTATGAACTTTCTGACGCGATCAAGCAGCTCGCGGGAGAAAAACAGATCATCCGTGATTATCTGGATCTTTTCCAGTTCTGGTTCAGAGATGTTCTGATGTTTAAGGCGACCAGAGAGATTGACAATCTGGTATTTAAGCAAGAAATTAATTTTATCAGAGAACAGGCAAGTCAGCGTTCATATGAGAATCTGGAGAAAATTCTGGATTCCATACAGAAGACGAAGGTACGTTTGAAAGCGAACGTAAACCTTGAGCTTGCGCTTGAACTTCTGTTCCTGACGATCAGGGAGAAATAGAATGACAAAAGTAGTAGGCGTGAGATTTCGTAACGTAGGGAAGATTTATTATTTCAGCCCGAAAGATTACGAGATCAAAACAGGCGATCATGTGATCGTGGAAACTGCTCGTGGCATTGAGTACGGAAAAGTTGTACTTGCACCGAGAGAAGTAAATGATGAAGATGTAGTCCATCCTCTGAAAGAAGTCCTTCGTGTGGCAACACCGGAAGACGATGAGAGAGAAGACTTAAACAGAGTAAAAGAAAGAGAAGCATTTAAGATCTGTCAGAAGAAGATCCGCGAACATGAGCTGGAGATGAAGCTGATCGATGCGGAGTATACGTTTGACAATAATAAAGTTTTGTTTTACTTTACCGCGGATGGACGTATTGACTTCCGTCAGCTTGTCAAGGATCTGGCAGCGATCTTTAAGACACGTATTGAGCTGCGACAGATCGGAGTGCGCGATGAGACGAAGATCTTAGGTGGGATCGGTATCTGCGGAAGATGTCTCTGCTGCCATACGTATCTGTCTGAATTTGCGCCAGTATCTATCAAGATGGCAAAAGAGCAGAATCTTTCTCTTAATCAGACAAAGATCTCCGGTGTATGCGGAAGATTGATGTGCTGTCTGAAAAATGAGCAGGAGACCTATGAGGAGCTGAATAAAAAACTCCCGGGATTAGGTGATACTGTGACGACTCCGGACGGACTTCAGGGAACTGTGCAGAGTGTGAATGTGCTCCGCCAGAGAGTGAAGGTCATCGTGGAGATCAACGATGAAAAGGAGATCCAGGAGTTTCCGGTAGATGAGCTGAAATTCAGACCGCGCAAAAAGAAAGTAAAAGTTTCTGAGAAAGAATTGAAAGAGCTTGGAAATCTGGAAGATAAAAAAGGAGATTCCAAATTAAATGACTAAGGAACTGGTAAAAGAAAATGAACGTGTAGATGATCTTCAGAATGGATATTATGTGATACAGGATCCAAATAAATTCTGTTTTGGCATGGATGCAGTTCTTCTTTCCGGTTTTTCAAAAGTAAAAAAGGGTGAAGTTGCTCTGGATATGGGCACAGGGACGGGCATCATCCCCATTCTGCTGAAAGCGAAGACACAGGGAAAGCATTTCACAGGATTGGAGATCCAACAGGAGTGTGCAGAGATGGCCGACCGCAGTGTGCGCTACAATCATCTGGAAGAAGATGTCACGATCGTGCAGGGCGACATTAAGGAGGCTGCTGAGATTTTTGGTGCAGCCTCTTTTGATGTGGTAACGAGCAATCCTCCGTATATGATCGGACAGCACGGATTGAGAAATCCGGATATGCCCAAAGCGATCGCCAGACATGAGGTGCTCTGCAATCTGGAGGATGTAGTATGCCAGGCTTCCAAAGTTTTGAAGGAACGAGGACGCTTCTATATGGTCCACAGGCCGTTCCGTCTGGCAGAGATCATGAATGTCCTGACGAAATATCGGCTGGAGCCAAAGAGGATGCAGCTTGTCTATCCCTACATAGACAGAGAGCCAAATATGGTCCTGATCGAAGCATTAAAGGGTGGTAACTCCAGAATAACGGTAGATCCGCCATTGATCGTATATAAAGAACCGGGAGTGTATACGGACAGCATTTTGAAGATTTATGATATGATATAACGAATGTCAGCGAGTACGAACAAGTAAAGTCTGTTCGTATTCCTGTGCTGAGAGGAAAAGGAAATAAGGGGGAATTTTATGAGTGGAAAATTGTACTTATGTGCAACACCCATAGGAAATCTGGAAGACATCACACTTCGAGTGCTCCGCACATTGAAGGAAGTGGATCTGATCGCAGCGGAAGATACCAGAAACAGTATCAAGCTGTTGAACCATTTTGATATAAAGACACCGATGACCAGCTATCACGAATACAATAAGATCGAGAAAGCGTATGTCCTGATCAATAAGATGCAGGAAGGACAGAACATTGCTCTGATCACAGATGCGGGTACTCCGGGAATCTCAGATCCGGGAGAAGAACTGGCTGCCATGTGTTACGAGGCAGGGATCGAGGTTACTTCACTTCCGGGACCGGCTGCGTGCATCACGGCATTGACATTATCTGGACTGCCGACCAGACGATTTGCGTTTGAGGCATTTTTGCCAGCCGATAAAAAGGAGCGCAAGGTGATCCTTGAAGAACTCAAAAATGAGACAAGAACGATCATTTTGTATGAAGCGCCGCACAGACTGGTAAAAACGCTTGAGGAGCTGAAAGAGACGCTTGGAAATCGCAGGATGACACTCTGCAGGGAACTGACCAAAAAGCACGAGACTGCCTTCCACACAACGATCGAAGACTTGATCTGCTTTTATCAGACAGAGAAGCCGCTAGGAGAGTGTGTTTTGGTGATCGAAGGAAGAAGCCGCAGAGAGATGGAAGAAGAACAGAAGGCATCCTGGGAAAAAATCACGATAGAAGAACACATGGAAATTTACGAAAATCAAGGTCATTCCAGGAAAGAATCCATGAAGTTGGTAGCGAATGACCGAGGTGTGACAAAGCGAGATATTTACCAATATTTCATCAATAAATCACAATAGAACTTCCTTCGGGGAGTTCTTTTTTTCACTTATGAATGTAGAAAGATAAAGGCATTTGTGTTATAATATATTTGTATTATTATGTCTGCATACCAGAATATATTTGAAAACCGAAATCCAGTTTTTTGGTTTTTCCTTGTGACAGAAAAAGAGCTGTTAGACAAGGGTTTTCAGATATATTCTGGATTAATATATAACAGGAGGAATAAAATGGGCGGAGAAAATACAGAATACGGAGCGGATCAAATCCAGATTCTGGAAGGTTTGGAAGCCGTACGCAAAAGACCGGGTATGTATATCGGAAGCACATCCAGCAGAGGTCTTCATCATCTGGTCTATGAGATCGTAGACAATGCTGTTGATGAGGCATTAGCTGGATTTTGTACAGAGATCCAGGTAATCATTAATCCGGATAACTCGATCACAGTTGTTGATAATGGACGTGGTATCCCAGTTGGTATTAACCAGAAAGCGGGTATCCCAGCAGTTGAGGTTGTATTTACTATCCTGCATGCCGGCGGTAAATTCGGCGGTGGAGGATACAAAGTGTCCGGTGGACTCCACGGAGTAGGTGCATCTGTTGTAAATGCGCTTTCTACATGGCTGGAAGTTACGATCTGTCGTGAAGGCAAGGTGTACAAGCAGAGATATGAACGTGGAAAAACCATGTATCCATTGAAGGAAATTGGGGACTGTGAAATCACTCAGACAGGAACTACCGTTACTTTCCTTCCGGATAAGGAGATTTTTGAAGAAACAGTTTATGATTATGACATTCTGAAACAGCGTCTGAGAGAAATGGCATTTCTTACCAAAGGTCTGAAAATCGTTCTGAAAGATACCCGAGAAGGAATGGAAAGAGAAAAGACATTCCACTACGAGGGTGGTATTCAGGAATTCGTAAGTTATTTGAACAGAAGTAAGGAAGCTTTGTATCCAGAGATCATTTACTGCGAAGGGCAGCAGAACGGAGTATCTGTTGAGGTTGCTATGCAGCATAATGATTCCTACACAGAAAACAGTTACGGCTTTGTAAATAACATCAATACACCTGAGGGTGGAACTCACATTGTGGGATTTAAAAATGCTCTCACAAAGACGTTCAACGATTATGCAAGAAAGAATAAACTTCTCAAAGACAGCGAACCGAATCTGAGCGGTGATGACATCAGAGAAGGTCTGACTGCGATCGTCAGCGTCAAGATCGAAGATCCTCAGTTCGAAGGCCAGACCAAGCAGAAACTTGGAAATAGTGAAGCTAGGGGTGCGGTGGACAGCGTAGTAAGCAAACAGCTTGAGATCTTTTTGGAGCAGAATCCAGCAGTTGCGAAAGTGACGGTGGAGAAATCTGTTCTTGCACAGAGAGCGCGTGAAGCTGCACGTAAAGCGCGTGATCTCACAAGAAGAAAATCTGCGCTGGACAATATGTCACTGCCGGGCAAACTTGCAGACTGTTCTGACAAAGATCCGAAGAACTGTGAGATCTATATCGTAGAGGGAGATTCCGCGGGTGGTTCTGCGAAGACTGCCAGAAACCGTGTGACACAGGCGATCCTTCCGCTTCGAGGAAAAATCCTTAATGTGGAGAAAGCACGTTTGGATAAAATCTATTCTAATGCGGAGATCAAAGCGATGATCACTGCATTTGGAACTGGTATCCACGAAGATTTTGATATTTCAAAACTTCGCTATCATAAGATCATCATCATGACGGATGCCGACGTTGACGGTGCTCATATTGCAACGTTGCTGTTGACATTCCTGTACCGTTTTATGCCGGAGCTGATCAAGCAGGGATATGTATATCTTGCACAGCCTCCGCTGTATAAGATTGAGAAGAACAAAAGGGTGTGGTATGCCTACGATGATGACGAACTCAACCAGATCCTTACAGAGATCGGACGAGACGGCAACAATAAGATCCAGCGTTACAAAGGTCTTGGAGAAATGGACGCAGATCAGCTCTGGGAGACTACCATGGATCCGGAGAAACGAATCCTGCTGAAGGTAACGATGGATGAAGCAGCAGCTTCTGAGATTGATCTGACATTTACCACTCTTATGGGAGATAAGGTAGAGCCGAGACGTGAATTTATTGAAGAGAATGCAAGATTTGTAAAGAATCTGGATATCTGATAATAGGAGAATAGATAAATGGAAGATAATATTTTTGACAAAGTCCACGAGGTCGATCTGGAGAAAACCATGAAAGACTCTTACATTGATTATGCAATGAGCGTTATTGCCTCAAGAGCATTGCCGGATGTAAGAGACGGTTTGAAACCAGTTCAGCGCCGTGTACTGTATTCCATGATAGAACTGAACAATGGACCGGACAAGCCGCACCGTAAATGTGCGCGTATTGTCGGTTACACAATGGGTAAGTATCACCCTCATGGTGACAGCTCTATTTATGGAGCATTGGTAAATATGGCACAGGAATGGTCTACCAGATATCCATTGGTAGACGGACATGGAAACTTTGGTTCTGTGGATGGCGATGGTGCGGCCGCAATGCGATACACAGAGGCGCGTCTGAGCAAAATTTCCATGGAAATGCTGGCTGATATTAACAAGGATACCGTTGATTTCCAGCCGAACTTTGATGAGACAGAAAGAGAACCAGCGGTACTTCCGGCACGTTACCCGAACCTTCTGGTAAACGGAACTTCTGGTATCGCGGTAGGTATGGCGACAAACATCCCTCCTCATAATCTCAGAGAGGTGATCGATGCAGTTGTTAAGATCATCGACAACATCATTGAAGAAGACAGAGAGACTACGATGGAAGAACTTCTGGATATCGTAAAAGGTCCAGATTTCCCGACTGGCGCTACGATCCTGGGAAGACGCGGGATCGAAGAAGCCTATCGTACAGGACATGGCAAGATCCGTGTTCGCGCAGTGACCAATATTGAGACACTTCCGAACGGAAAGTCCAGGATCATTGTTACCGAGCTTCCGTACCTTGTAAACAAGGCGCGTCTGATCTCCAAGATCGCAGAGCTGGTAAGAGACAAAAAGATCGATGGAATCACCGACTTAAACGACCATTCTAGCCGTGAAGGTATGAGAATCTGTATTGACCTGCGCAGAGATGCGAATGCAAATGTAGTGCTCAATATGTTATATAAACATACTCAGCTTCAGGATACATTTGGTGTTAATATGCTTTCTCTTATTCCGAACAGCGGAAGTCTTGAACCGAAAGTCCTGAATCTGAAAGAAATGCTCGAATACTATCTGGCACATCAGGAAGATGTAGTGACCAGAAGAACCAAATATGACCTTAATAAAGCAAGAGAACGTGCGCATATTTTGGAAGGTCTGTTAAAGGCTCTGGACAATATCGACGAAGTGATCCATATGATCAGAGCTTCTCAGAACGTACAGACTGCGAAACAGCAGTTAACAGAACGCTTTGAATTAACAGATGTACAGGCTCAGGCGATCGTGGATATGCGTCTGCGTGCGCTGACAGGTTTGGAAAGAGAGAAACTTGAGGCGGAATATGCTGAGCTGATGGAAAAGATCCGTAAATTTGAAGCTATCCTTGCAGACAGAACACTCCTTCTTCGCGTGATCCGCGAGGAAATCCTGATGATCTCTGAAAAATATGGGGATGACAGAAAGACATCGATCGGATTTGACGTATATGATATTTCCACAGAAGATCTGATCCCAAGAGAAAATACAGTTATCGCTATGACTAAGCTGGGTTATATCAAACGTATGACTGTAGATAATTTCAGAAGCCAGAACAGAGGTGGCCGCGGTATCAAAGGAATGCAGACTTTGCAGGACGATTATATCGAGGAACTTTTGATGACAACGACACATCATTATCTGATGTTCTTTACAAATACGGGACGAGTATATCGTCTGAAAGCATATGAGATCCCAGAAGCTGGACGTACCGCAAGAGGAACTGCGATCATTAACCTGTTACAGCTTATGCCGGGCGAGTTTATCACGGCAGTGATCCCGATCCGTCAGTTTGAAGAAGGGCGTTACCTGATGATGGCTACCAAGAAAGGTCTGGTAAAGAAAACACCGATCACAGATTATATCAACGTTCGCAAGACTGGATTGGCGGCGATCACACTTCGTGAAGATGATGAACTGATCGAGGTAAAAGCAACCGATAACAAGAAAGAGATCCTTCTGGTGACAAAAGAGGGACATTGTATCCGGTTTAAGGAAACAGATGTAAGAAGTACTGGCCGTACATCTATGGGTGTAAGAGGCATGAATCTGGAAAATGACGATGAGATCGTCGCTATGCAGTTGACTTCACAGGGAGACTGCCTTTTGATCGTGTCCGAAAACGGTATGGGCAAGAGAACCTCTATTGGTGAATTTACGTGTCAGAATCGTGGCGGCAAAGGTGTGAAATGCTATAAGATCACGGAAAAAACTGGAAACGTTATCGGTGCACGCGCAGTTAATGAAGAAAATGAAGTTATGCTGATCACAACAGAAGGGATCATCATTCGTATCCCTTGTTCAGATATCTCTATCCTTGGAAGGATCACTTCAGGTGTAAAACTGATCAATCTTACCGAGGGAGTAACGGTGGCAAGTGTAGCGAAAGTGCGTGACAAAGAAGAAAAGGATCACACACTTGAGGAGAATGCAGTACCTGCACAGAATGAAGATAAAGGGGAAGACGAATAACCATGAAGAAATTGCACAGGTATTTCCTTGCAGGGATCATGTTGATATTTGCCCTCTGCATAGCAGGCTGCGGCGGAGTGAGCCATAAGTCGCCAGAAAAGGTGACAGAGGAGCTTATTTTGGCTTATGCGGATGGAAAAGAAGTAAAGGTAAAGGATTGCTATGCTCAGAAGGAGGATACAGAAGAGATCCTCCAGGCTGAGATCACAGCAACTCTAAAATATTTCCAGGCACACAGTGCAAAAAGTGTAAAGATAAAGAGCTGTGAAGTGCTTTCACAGATAAATGACCACAAGTATGTATATATTGCATATGATCTTGTTTTGGAAGATGATCAGCAGTATCCTTGTATGGGAACCTACATGGTCGCAAAACAGGACAAAGATTACTATATTCTTGCGCCTTCTAAGATCACAGATGAGATGAGGACGCAAGCAGCGGACGCTTACGCCAAATTTATGACTACGGATACGTATCAGGAATACACAAAAGAGTATGATACGTTTATCAAGAAGAATCCGGGATATGAAGAAAAGATCTCGGAGAAAGTGGGATGAAGGCAGTAGTGAGGATCTGGAAATGAAAAGAATCATATTGATGATATTGAGAAACTTGTTCTTTGTTCCTTATGGCGGGATAAAGCTGTTTTGGTATGCTGCACATAGAGAACGCTATAGTGAAGAAGAACTCTATCGTTTTTTAAAAGATGTAGATAACAGGGCGATACGCGGAGGCAATATACGGATCGATGCACATGGGGTGGAGAACATCCCTTCTGAAAATGGCTTTATGTTTTTCCCGAACCATCAGGGAATGTTTGACGTGTTGGCCATTTTGTATGCGTGTCCTGTTCCGTTTTCAGTAGTTGCGAAGAAGGAGCTTGCTGATGTTCCGTTTATAAAGCAGGTGTTTTCATGTATGAAAGCACTCACGATCGACCGTGAGGATATCAAACAGTCTATGCAGATCATCCTTACTGTGATCAAGGAAGTGAAGAATGGGAGAAACTATCTCATCTTTGCAGAGGGAACAAGAAGTAAAGATGGAAATCACCCGCAGGAATTTAAGGGCGGAAGTTTTAAGGCTGCGACAAAATCAAAGTGTCCGATCGTACCAGTCGCATTGATCGATTCCTATAAGGCATTTGATACAGGATCGATCAAGAAGCAGACGGTTCAGGTGCATTTTCTTGAACCGATCGCTTATGAGGAGTA
>CAZSTD010000086.1:7975-10430 GCA_964609645.1 uncultured Blautia sp. | reverse complement strand
TTTTGAATATTTGTGGTATAGTATTCATATACTTGATATGTAGTTTTCAAAACTACTTTATAAGGTTTCTTTTATTTTTTCGACCAATTTATTTCGGAGGTGATTTCTATGAAGTTTAAATTAAAAGATCCCGGAAGTGCGATCACTCACGGCATTGCATTACTTCTGGCAGGAGCAGGCGCTGTCCCCCTTCTCATCAAGGCAGCACGTTCTTCCGATGTGATCCACATTGTAACTTTGAGTATTTTTATCCTGACAATGATCCTGCTGTACGCAGCCAGCACGATCTATCATTCTGTAAACTCTACTGAGAAAGTAAACCGACGTCTGCGAAAGATGGATCACATGATGATCTTTATCATGATCGCCGGAAGCTATACTCCCATTTGCCTGATCGTTCTTCACAACCACATTGGATATATCCTTTGTGCACTTGTATGGAGCATGGCGATCCTTGGCATCATTTTAAAAGGCTGCTGGATCACCTGCCCGAAATGGCTTTCCTCCGTCCTGTATATCGCAATGGGATGGCTGTGCGTGCTTGCATTTGTGCCAATCTTCCACGCACTCCCACGTGCCGGATTTGGCTGGCTTTTAGCCGGAGGCATCATCTATACGATCGGAGGTATCATTTACGCACTAAAAGTTCCTCTGTTTGATTCGCGGCATAAAAACTTCGGTTCTCATGAGATCTTTCATGTATTTGTAATGTTAGGAAGCGCCTGCCACTTTGTGGTCATGTATTTCTTTGTTGCACCTCTTCCTGTATGATAAATAAGAAAGCACCTGCTTTGTATTGGGAACAAACTGCCACGGCAGTCCCTATACAGAACAGGTGCTTTCTTATTTTGCTTTATAATTTCTCTTTTATAATCTTTCTTTTATAATTTTACTTTTCTAAGCGGTAATAATCCATAAGATCTATAGGTTCCCCCATAATATTTTGCATAATTTTTCGCCTCGGCAAACAGTGGATCATACACCAGCCCATTGATCTCTGCCCAGCAATGTCCACTTCCATTCACTTTTATGGTGTCTACGCATACATAAACATCCTGATACCCCAACGCTTTGGCCAGATACGCAAAAGAACATGCATCAGAAAAGCAGTTTCCTCCGCCACCCGGTATAAAATAGTCATTGGCATATAATGCCGGCCATGCCGTCTGATTCATAAATACACGCCGAGTCGCATAGTAATGTTTGATCACCCAGTTAAAACATGTCTGCAGTTTCTGTCCCTGTGTCATTTTGGAATTTGTGATCTGCGAAACAATATTTTTCGCTCTCTGCAGTGTTTCATACTCATAAGCCTTGGTTTCATTCATTTTCTTTCCATTTGCATAATAGAAAGTCTTTCCTTTTTTCTGCGCTTCCAAAATTCCCTTATCTGTACAATAATACGTGTTTTTTCCGGAAGTGACTGTACCTGTTTTCATCACGCCTTTTTCATTAAAATAGTAATACTTTCCATTGATCTTTTTTACACCGCTACAACGCTTTCCATCCGTATCAAAATAATATTTTTTATTATTATATTTTACCCATCCAGTCTTCATGTAGCCTTTTGTATTAAAGTAATAGACTACACCGTGGATCTTGCGCATTCCGGTCACATACGTTCCATTTTTATAGTAACGTTTTTTTGAGCCGTATGTATACCATCCGTCTTTTTTCTGTGGTATTTTTGTTGGCTCCGGTGTTGCCGTTATCTGTTCTTCTGACACCATATCCGAGGTTTTGAAGCTGTCCGCTCCCATAGCAGTGACGCTACATACCACACACGCTATACAGACTGTTAAGCATCCTGTGATCCTTTGTTTCCACTTCTTCATTCTCTTTTCCTCCTTCTGTCCACAGGCATCCTTTGTTCACCTGCTTTTAAAATTCCATCAGTTTTAACTTCTTTTCCCTGGAAAGCTGTTTGATCTGATATTCCCTGCGCATCGCCTCCTCTTTCGTCTCAAATCCTTCATAATACACTAAAGTTACCGGTCGTTTTGCTCTCGTATATTTCGCGCCGTCTTTCCCTCCGTTATGCGCTGCAATACGTTTGCTTAAACAGTTTGTCCACCCTGTATAGAGCGTGCCGTCTGCACACTGGACCATATAGGTATAGTTCATTCATTGTCCCTTTCTATCTGCTGCCCATGTTTCATAACAGATCATTTCTATTTTTTATATGTAAAGGACAGCCACATCCAGCCATCCTTATCTCTATCTGAAACAGTCGGTACAAAACAAGTATCTTACCCATGCATACCAGAAAAACTACCATCCCGATATGTCGAAAAAGCAGGTTGGGAAAACCGACTGAGGATTTTCTTTCCCACCTGCTTTTATTATACGTTTCTTTCTCTCTTTTGTGAATCTTCTTTCCTACACTTTTATATACTTTTTATTATAGTACTGCAGTTCCTTTTTGATTTCCTGCTCTGTGGATCAATACACTATC
>CAZSTD010000086.1:6096-7875 GCA_964609645.1 uncultured Blautia sp. | reverse complement strand
TGGACTCTTTTAGCCTCTCGCTTCAGGTCATTCAAACAAGTGATGGAGCAACTGCAAATCTCATTCTCCTAAGGTTCCAGAGACTTCCTTTAAATTTGCCGCCCTGCATCTTTAACTGCAGGTCTTCACGGTCTGGATAATATCTCGTAGAAAATACGATCTCTCCATCATTCAGATAAATCTCTGCTGCCGAAGTATCCACCAACAGTCGGATGTTTCTAAAGGAATCAAGTTTCGCCTTGCGTACACTTCTTCCAGCACCGGTAAACCCAGGAAAACCAATCTCAGCCACTCCGTTTTCATATTTGAGAAGCATCTGTCCGCCCAGACTGATCTTAAAAGAGCTTTCTGTCATATGAATATCTTCCAAAAGTAAGTCAAATCCTTCATTTACCTCTGTCCGGATTTCCGCTTCACCCTTTTCATCATGCAGGAGTGTTCTTTCTTTTCGGAGACTTTCCAATTCCTTCACTGGATATTGCAGGATCTGTCCATTCTGTATTTTCAGTTCCCTTGGAACAGTCAGGCAATGCTGCCATCCCTCATCGATCGTCTTGTTTCCATATTCCTCATCTGCATCAGGCATTCCCATCCATCCGATCAGAATCCTTCGGCCATTTCCATCTGTAAATGTCTGCGGTGCATAGAAATCAAATCCCATATCCCACTCACGAAAATCTTCCACATTGACAGATCCATCTTCTCTCATCAGAAAATATCCGGACTGATAGACATTCTGAAAACGATATTCTTCTCTGGTAAGTCCCTGCGGAGACACAGAAAGTATTTTCTGTCCATCCATTTCAAAGTAATCTGGGCATTCCCACATATAACCAAACGTTTCTTCCGTCGTGATCGTGCGGATAAATTCCCATCTTTTCTTATCCTTTGATCTATAAAGAAGAACAGCACCCTTATCGCCTTTGAGCCGTCCGCCCAAAACCATAAAGTACGCGTCATCCTCTTTCCAAACCTTCGGGTCGCGGATATGACAGGTAAATTCTTCCGGATATTCTTCAAAGGAGATCACCTCTTCTTTATTTCCAAAGCAAAGTCCATCTTCACTTTCTACATAAATGGTGCTGGTTTCCCTTCCTTCGTGGATGTAATCATAATCACCATCGATCTTTATATTGCCTGTAAAGAAAAGATGCATCTTATCATCATCAACAAGCGCAGAACCAGAATAGACACCGTGACAGTCATAGGAGGAATCTGGATAAAGCGCAACACCCTCATATTTCCAGTCGATCAGATCTTCACTTGTGTAATGTCCCCAGAACTTCAGACCGCCTTCCACATCAAACGGAGCATACTGAAAAAACACATGATATTTTCCCTGAAACCAACATAAACCATTCGGATCGTTCAGCCATCCAACCGGCGGCATCAAATGATGTCCAAGCCGGAATCTGCCATCTGTCAGGTCTGCATTTTTCTCAACCTCTGCAACATTTCTTTCCAGAACTTTTGTTAAAGTACTCATTCTCTCACAATCTCCAATACTTGATCTTCAGGTGTCACAGCACCTTCATGAAGAACTTTTATCTCTCTGTAGTCATCTGAATTTGTTACGATAAGAGGAGTGGTCACATCGTATCCGGCAGCTTTGATCTGTTCCATATCAAAAGTTACCAGAACCTGTCCTTTCTTTACTTTATCCCCTTCTTTTATATGTGTCGTATAATGTTTTCCACCAAGTTCCACAGTATTGATACCGATGTGGATCAAAAGCTCCACACCACTCTCTGTGCTCAGCCCAACGGCATGTTTTGTGTC
>CAZSTD010000086.1:4525-5996 GCA_964609645.1 uncultured Blautia sp. | reverse complement strand
TCTGTGTGAACTGCTGCAGGTTTTTCCACAACTGCATCTTTATATCCAAACATCCAGGTAAGCACAAACGCTGTACCAAAAGCAAGCAGGAACATCAGTATATAGGAGACCGGATTGTTCAGACACAGTAAGATACCAAAGATACCAGTCACACCAGTTCCAGTTGCACCTAAACCTGTGACAGAAGCAAACAGAGCACCTACTGCTCCACCGATACAACCCATAACAAACGGTTTTCCAAAACGGAGGTTCACACCAAAGATCGCCGGTTCCGTGATACCCATACATGCACTCAGTGCTGAAGGAATCGCCATCGCTTTTATCTTCTGATCTTTCGTTTTCAGTGCAACCGCAAGTGTTGCACCACCCTGCGCGATATTTGCAGCAGATGCGAGCGGCAGCCAATATGTTACTCCAAACTTAGAGATCTGTCCGAGATCGATGATCGTATACATATGGTGAACACCTGCTACAACTGTCGGCGCATAAAATGCACCCATGATAAAACTTCCGATACCAAATGGCAGAGCGATAAGCCACTGGATGCCATTCAAAAGTCCATTCTCAACCCCTACAAAGATCGGTCCGATAATGGACAAAGTCAAATAGCCTGTTATAAAAACACTCACAAGAGGAGTTACGAATAAGTCAAACATTGCCGGCACAACTTTATGCAGTCTTTTTTCAATCTGTGCCAGCACCCAAACCGCAATGATGACTGGGATCACATGTCCCTGATATCCAACCATGTCGATAGAGTACAGTCCAAACCAAACTTTCTGTGTCGCCTGTACGCCTTCTGTGGCAACCGTCCATGCATTCTGCAGGTTCGGATGGATCATGATCATACCGATCACGGCTCCCAGGTAAGGATTTGCGCCAAATACTTTTGCGCCGCTGTAAGCGATCAAGATTGGCAGGAATGTGTATGCTGTATTACTGAAAAGCTGTGCAAATGTGTAAATCGAACCGCTGGTATCAATATTTAAAAATCCATTGTTTACCATAAAGTTCAGAGCTTCCATGATACCCATCAAAAAGCCGCTTGCTACGATCGCCGGAATGATCGGTACAAAAATATCGCCCAAGGTCTTGATCAGTCTCTGCAAAGGATTTGCTCTCGAAGCCGCAACCTTTTTTAAGTCCTCCTTGCTGCTCTCAGAAACACCTGCGATCTGGATGAATTCTTCATATACCTTATTCACCACACCTGTTCCCAGGATGATCTGCATCTGTCCCTGCGCAAAAAACACGCCTTTCACGCCCTCAATATTTTCTACATACTCTTTATCCGCCTTGGCGTTATCTGCAATGACAAGACGAAGACGAGTTGCACAGTGGGCTGCTGATATCAGATTTTCTTTTTTTCCGATATGTTCATAAATTTCTTGTGCTATCTTTTTATAATCCATAACATCCTCCTTTATCCCCTATTTTCTTTACATCCACTTATTTCACATTTGTTTGTTCT
>CAZSTD010000086.1:0-4425 GCA_964609645.1 uncultured Blautia sp. | reverse complement strand
TGAAATCGTTCTCATATCTTGTTTTTTATTATATGCTCGAATATTTTATTTGTAAATATGTAACATAGCACAAATATTCTCAATATTTTTTGTGTATAATATACGAAAACGCCCTCTTTTATCACCATACCCTCTTTACTCATAAGTATTTCTCTTATTCACAATAGATTTTCTCCCCAAAATAAAAAAGACAGACAGCCCGTTTGGACTGTCTATCCCTTCTGTCACTTATACACTTCTATTTGTCTTCACAATCTCTGTGAGACTCTCGCAGTACCAATTCACATCCCATTTTAATCTGTTTACATATTTTGGGATTTTCTGCTTCCATCAGGCCAACCAGCATAGAAGCTGCCTCCATTCCGCTGGTCTTGTAAAAGAAATGGATCGTGGTTAATTTCGGCTGCACGATCTTTCCAAGAGAACTGTCTCCTACTCCTGCTACCTGAACATCCTGAGGCAGTCGATAGCCATTATCCTTCAGCCATGTCATCGCACCAACTGCCATGGTATCTGTTGCACACAGCAGCGTATCTATATCCGGCTGGTCCCGAAATAATTCTTCCGCCATGCGGTATCCGGACTCCATCGTAAAATCTCCGCACTTTACGCATTCAAATTTCAGTTCCAGACCTTTGGCATGAAGTGTATCCTGCACTCCCGCTTTTCTCCTTAGACCTACTGCTTCATCTTTTTCTGTAACTGTGATATAGCCAAATTTTTTGCCAGTCTTTGCCATCTGTTCCGCAATTTTCGCTGATGCCTGGTAATCATCCTGATAAACGCAAGGATACCCTTCCAAAACCTGTCCCAAAAGCACGATCGGCACTTTGTACTCTTTCAACATTTTTTTGTGTTGTTTCGTCAGGATCGTTGCGATAAAGATCACACCGTCTACCTGATTGTCTTTAAACAAAGAAAGATATTTCTTTTCTTCTTCCACATCATTGTTCGTATTTGCCAGAATGATCTGATATCCCTTTTTTGTTAAAATATCACTGATTCCTGCAACTTCACGACTGATCGTATTTGAATTGATCTTTGGCAGGATCACGCCTACCAGCTTTGTCTTTTTGGTACGCAGCATCTGAGCCTGAGAAGACGGCTGGTATCCTGTCTCCTCGATCACCTGGCGGATGACCTCTTTCTTTTCTTCACTGACATAACCGTTATTTAAATATCTTGATACCGTAGCTCTGGACACTCCTGCTAGCTTGGCAATCTCATTAATATTCATCCAATACACCTCTTTTGTATATCCTGTGCCTCTGATAATCAAGATAAATTATACTATATTTCTGCTTTCCAATGCAAATATATCATTCTTTACTTATTATATCTGTATTTTGTCCGCATTTGTTACATCTGTGTTTCTCCAATACATTCGCTGACTTTGTTGACAATACTTTTGTTTATGGAAGATAAGCGATCGGATCGATCGGCTCTCCATCTTTTTTCATGGCAAAATAAAGATTTGTTCCCTCTGTACTGTAATATTTTGTTGGCTGTGCGATATATCCAATGATCGTCCCCTTCTGGACAGTCTCCCCCTCTGAAACAGCCAGATCTGTAAGCTGTCCGTAAATTGCCTGATAGCCATTTCCAAGTTCCATTGTCAATGTAGTTCCTGTCTGAGGATCCTGTTTCACAGAATAAACCGTACCATTTACTGCAGCCACTACCGGAGCACCTTCTACCGCTCCTACAGAGATGGCGGAGCTTAATTTATACTGATCTAAAGTTGGAAAATAGGTGCTCTGATCCATACTATAGTCCAAAAGGATATTTCCGTTTACCGGCCATTCCATCAAAGTATCTTCCGAGAAGTTAACTGTTGGCAAATTTACTGCTATAGCAGATACATCCGTGGTTTCCTCGTATATCCCGTCGCTTGTCGTTTGTTCTGCTTCGTTTTCTGAAGGTATGTTGTCATATTCTGTAGTCATCTCATCCGTAATTACACTGCCGTCCTCTCTCTCCTGAGCATCGCCATTCTCATCATATGCTTTCAGATCTTCATTTGTGTTTTCATTAAAATCTGTGATTGCTGACGGATCTTTCGCACTCTGAGTTTCATTTTCCTGCATTGTTGACCCATCTTCCGAATCTATACGGTCAGTTCCAACATCTACCGTAGATCCATCCTGCAGATCTTCCTCCTCAAGATCTGATGACTGCTCCTGCTGAGGTGTTTCCTTGATCGGAGACGTTCCAAGCTGATATACTGTGATTCCAAGTGCTGCTACTGCAGCCAGTCCAACCGTATTGGCAATGAGCCGTGTGACTTTGTTATTCATCATATTCCTTTCACCTCTATTTTCATCTTCATACCTATAGGGTTTCCAGAATATCTGCATCTATTCAAAATATTTCACAGAAGTACCTCATGAATATCTACAATCTCCATTTCTGGAAAATAATACTCCAGGATCTCCTCCCCTGTTTTATGCTTTTGAGCCAGCGCATTGCCGCCATATTGGGAAAATCCAAGCCCATGTCCTCTCCCTTTGCACAAAAATCGAACCTCATCTTCTGTCCTTTGTATCGTAAAATTTGCAGAAGTAAGACCCATTCCTTTTCGAAAGCTCTCTGCCTCCAATATATTTCCATCCGCCAAAAGTTCCGTCACATAGCCAGCAGAGTCTCTTGTTTCGATACTGAAATCTTCCGTCAACAGATTCTGATCTATGTATACACTGTTTAAAAAGTTTTCCGCATCTTTATCCACACTACTGTTCACAGATTTAAGATATTCATAGTCTGCGCTGTGCAAAACTTCAGCTCCATCCCTTGTCTTTCCCGCACTGATTTCATGATAAGGTACCAGTTTCAATTCAGTCTCCAACGCTAGGACCTCTCCCGTTGTCTCTGCTACAGCTTTTTCATATTTACTTCCTGCATATAGAAAGGAAGCTATATTTTTTTCTGCATTTTCATTAAACGCATCTCTAATCTCCCAAAACACCTGCCTTAGATCTTGCTGTTCCTGCATTTGTCTGTAAATATTGGACCGGGCAATGATCACCTGGGCTTTGATCGCTTCCAGTTCATAATGAGAGTCTATCTGCACCATTGTAATAACCGGCAATATGCTCTCCACGTTAAACGCACGGTCAAGCAGTGCCGCATCTCCTCCATTTATCAAAATAGTGATCACATAGGGAAACAAAAGAAAGATTAAGATTGCCGTAAGATTCGGCAAGAAAGATTTTTTCATACAGAAATCCTGCTCATTTCAAAGGTATTCCCTTTAATATATGAGCATTCCTATATGAATATTTATCACTTTATTTAACGAGATCCTCAATTTTTTATCTGTTTGCACACAAAAAATTCCGTCTAAAAAAAGACTGTTTCTTATTTCACTGCTCTGACCCAAGCAATCTATATTCGGATCAGAGCAGTTTGACACCTATTTAAAACAGAGCACAATCACCCTGTATTAAAATATGCAACTTTATTTATTTTATTCTGGATCCTTGGCTCATTCCAGTCAATGATCTTATTTTTCCTTAACTCTTTTCTTTTATCTTGTCCTGCACCAAATGCTTTCTTTTTAGGGTCTGCTTCTTTTACAATATATGCTGAGATCATTTTAGCTTTTGGAGTCTCTCCTACAAGTCTGATGCCTAAACTTCCCCAAATACTGCCCCACTTGCTGGCTTTCTTTGTTCCATGTAGCTCTTCCCCTGCATTATCTTTCTTGCTCACAACGCTCATCACAAAGCAGGTAACGGCTGTAACTATCAGCTTAAAATAGTTTTTCAGATTCTTTATAGAATGCTTCATAGAGACTCCTCCTGTTCTGCGTTTCAGACCTAACATTTTCCAAATTGCCTGTCCGCCATAAGACTGCGCACTTCCTATGGCTATCAGGTACTAATACTCTATGCAAAGGGAATTCTATTTTAGAACCAAAAATTATTTATCCACGTATTTTTATTTCGGCAATTTTCTTTTCCACATTTCTTATTTTATTTCCACTTATTTATTTTTCACTTTATCTTCTATAAGTCAAACACCCTTGACGAATCTCAAATCTTCCAATTTTACTGAACTATATCTGCAATCGAACCAGCGAAACTTCCCGCTTATTATTCTAAATTTCCATTTTTACTTGAGCTTCAAGCCAATACTTAATGTCTAAATTACAGATTTTTCTTACTTTAAGTTTAACCTTGACCTTTGATCATATTGCTTTCGCTTACATCTTCCATGATTTTTCGCACAAAAAAACTTCTATGAGATTTCTCATAGAAGTCTTAAAGTGAAGCATCGGGGATTCGAACCCCGGACAACTTGATTAAAAGTCAAGTGCTCTACCGACTGAGCTAATGCTCCATATTGTCACTCAGGATATTTCCAAAGTGAATGCCCAGAGCCGGAATCGAACCAGCGACACGAGGATTTTCAGTCCTCTGCTCT
>CAZSTD010000085.1:4470-10437 GCA_964609645.1 uncultured Blautia sp. | reverse complement strand
AATTATAGTATGTTTTTGAGTAACTAGGTACTCAAAGGTACTCAAACTAAAAACCTGAAAAGCCTTGATTTTACGGCATTTTAGGGGTAATGAATACGGGTTCAATTCCCGTCATCAGCTTTTTTTGTTGCCTAAAAATGGCTTATTTACAATAAATGTAAGTTAAAAGATACGAAAGAGAATGATCAGAGCGTTAGTTCTGGTCATTTTTTTGAACAGTTCGCATTAACAAAAGGTCTTCTATGATTTTATATTTTATCATAGAAGACCTTTTTGGTGTTGTTGTCGAATTTACAGAGTATTTTTCACAGAATCGCTTACACTATAAATCCAAAGAGCTCGTATTTGCGGTATTATTTTTTTTAAGTTCCAATGTTTTTTACTCTTTATGTAACTATTAGGGTCATGAATTATGACATTGCCATTAAAATCAATTCCTGATAAGACAATGAAATGCCCTGCATAAGTAAAATCTCCAGGATACATAGAACAGATCATAGGAGTATTTTTTGTCAGATGCTCAAGAATATATTTTTCTGTTACTGTTCCCTCTTTAACATCTATTCCCCAAAACAGAGCGCCTTCTGTCATTAAATTCCATGAAGTGCCCTCTCTGGCTATATAATAGCCTTGTTTTTCTGAAAAATTTGCAATTGTCAGCGGATTTGCCTCTGTATTTCCTGTTAATCCACAGATCACCATAGAAAGGCAGGTTGGCCCGCATCCTGCTGTTCCGATAAGTTCGTTCCCATATTTTTGATATCCCCATCGTTGATCCCACTGAATAAAAAGCGGCAGTGTTCCTTTTTCTACCTCGCTTTTTAAATTTATAATATAATGTCTATCTTTCTTTTGAGGATATGCGGTTACAAAATCAGAAGCTTCTGGATATTTTTCTCCAAAACTAATTAAATAATTCGGAATATCAGCAACATCTTGTTTTTCCATATGGATAACTGGAAATGAACAAGTAAATAAAATAACTGAAGCAATTATAAAAAAAGTTTGTTTAAAGGAAAGGAATCTGTTGGTATGCTGGCCTCTATGGTGATAGATCGCCGCTCGTGATCGACGTATACAGATACGTGATATCTTTGGCAATAGATGTAAAGCTATTAAAGTTATTGCCAGCAAAATCATTGCAAGGATTAAAATATAAAGTGCTTCATCAGTGGTTAGACCAATGATATGATCTATTGCAAGTATGGAACTCACAACTATTATTAAGTAAATTACTATGCCTATCATTTTTGTAATAATTATTGCAGGTGGAAAATAGATCTGTTTACAATATTGCAATAAATCAGTCTATTAAACTGCTTTTAGGTATGTTGCAGAAACATATCTCCATTGACCTTTATATTTAAATTTTGCCCAACCATTATCAATTGATTTGACATTTATAATATCATTTTTATATAAGTGATCGACCACAGCATACGATGTTCCTGGGCCAGTTCGAATGCGAACATCATCTCCTGTTACTTTGTATTTTTTTGTCAATATCCAGGCTGGTTCAATAGCATCTTCGAATGTAGAATCCGAATCAATCATCAAAGTATTATTTTCTACGATTGCAGAGGTAGTGATTTTTTGATCACTGAGTTCCGAGGCAAATGCTGTGTTTGCAGGTATTAGCATCAGTGTACTTGTCATTAAAAGAGCCGTCATAGATCGTAAATTTTTTTTCATAGGGGGTGCTCCTTTCTTTACTCTGTATTTTTACAATTTCATAATATCAGGAATTTCTGAAAGAATTACTTAAGATTTCTTAATCATCAGAACGAAAAAGTGTATTATATGCTATAATTAAGACATTAAATCAAACAAGGGAGGTCATTGTGGAACAAACAAATATACTGATTATCGAAGATGATAGAGATATTCGGGAGTCCGTTCGAATTTTACTCGAAGGAGACGGCTTCAGTGTGACAGAAGCTCATAATGGAATAGAAGGAATCAAACAAATAACAAAATCGACGCATTTAATTATCCTAGATATTTTAATGCCAGGGATATCTGGCATTAAAACTTGTGAAGAGATTCGAAAATTTTCTTATGTTCCGATTTTATTTCTGACAGCAAAAAGTCAGGAATCTGACAAACTTCTTGGTTTTATGGCAGGTGGAGATGATTATCTTGTAAAACCGTTTTCTTATGCTGAATTATCTGCTAGAGTAAAAGCCTTATTACGCCGACATCATATATATGATAAAGAAAAAGATTTTACAAACAGTGGACAAAAATGGTTGGAAAACTCTCAGATCCGTATCAATATAAAAAAGAATAGAGTGTTTATTAGACAAGAGGAAGTGATTTTGACAGAAATAGAATATGAAATTCTTCTTCTTATGATGAAATATCCAAATAAAATTTTTTCAGTACAGAATTTATATGAAAGTGTATGGAATGAACCATTCTATAATAATTCAGCAAATACCGTTATGGTTCATATTCGTAAATTAAGAAGAAAAATTGAAAAAGATCCACAAACACCTAGAATCATCCAGACTGTGTGGGGAAAGGGGTATCGTCTTGGAGAAGACTCCGTTTAAAAGTCTTGCAGGCAAAATGACCGTAATCCTTATATTGGGTCTGGTGATTGCCACAGTATCTGGGGTTTTCCTATATTATACAAGTAATTATTTGCTTGATGAATATTTTGATTCATCGGGTTATCTATATAATGTCTCTCAGCAAACGGTCGATAAATTGCAGCTATATGTGTCCAAGAAGCAACTTTCTGCTGTCGATACAGATGCACTACGGGAATGGGCAAAACAAGAAAATATTAGTTACTTTACTATCTCAAGGAAGCGTATGCTTTTATATGATAATACTTATACAGGGAGTATCCCATTAGAAAATACAGCTTCAGAACAGCTTCATTATTCATGGCAGCATTTCCATACAGTTACCTTTGCTGATGGTGAAGCGGACGTATTTATTTATAAAAAAGAAGATATAAAATTCTATTTTGCTGCGGATATTATTTCCGTGATCGTTGCTGCTATTATATGGATCATTATTTTTTTTCTAGGGGTTCGCCATGAAGTACTGTATATTTGCCGGCTTAATAAAGAGGTGCGGGAAATAGAAAATGGATGTCTTGATATTGAATTTACAATCAAAGGAAATGATGAACTGGCAGATTTAGCTAATGGATTAAATCAAATGCGTTTGGCATTGATTGAAAAAGAAGAAAATGAGAAACAGATGAGGCAGGCTCAGGACAAATTAATTTTAGGAATGGCGCATGACTTACGGACACCTTTAACCAGTTTAATGGCATATATTGAAATTATTAAAAAGCAATCATGCGAAAATAATATTTTGCTTTATGCTGAAAAGGCTTTTAATAAAACGTTTGAAATCAGAAATTTATCAGAACAATTGTTTGAATTCTTTCTTGTTAATTCAAAACAGTTACCAAAACTAGAGTCTCCCGAAAATGCAGAGTATTCACTGGGTGACTATTTATCAGAACTGTATGCTTCTCTAAAAAATAATGGTTTCCATGTTATGATCGATAATCTGATATGGAAACCTGTTCTCATTCGAACGTCTTCTGATTATATGGGACGGATAATAAATAATATTTTGTCTAATATCACTAAATATGCCGACCGGGAGAAGGATATTGAATTTTTTTCAGTATATTGTCCGAATCAATTTGGTTTGACAATAAAAAATTATAAGCCGGCTGAAGTCGAAATAGTAACCGGAACAGGTATTGGTGTAAAAAATATTTATACCATGATGGAGCAAATGAAGGGCAGATGCGAAATTGATGATTCTGATGGATGGTATAGTATTACTTTATGGTTTCATATTGAAAATTCAGAAAAATGTCGTTGATTTTCGGATGAAAAAGTAAGAAATAATATGAGCGTTAGTTCTGGTCATTTTTTGTTGTCACACCAAGAGTTTAGCGGTATTTTACGATATTTTTGATACTTGCTCGGAAAAATGGAAAATAGTTGACAGAAGAATCATGCAATGATAATATAAATTCATTCGACAGACGATTCCTTGGGGAAAGTGCGCTTATTTTTCCTGGGATCATAGCAGATGAACGAGAAAACATCCGTACGAAACTGTGATAAACAATGAAAAACAGGAGGGAAAGAGATGGAGAACGAAGTAGTTTCCAAACATTTTATTGAAAATATCATAGATAAAGATTTAGCAGAAGGCGTTTATGACACTGTGCACACACGTTTCCCGCCAGAACCGAATGGATATCTTCATATTGGCCATGCGAAATCTATTCTTCTGAACTATGGCCTTGCCAAAGAATATAACGGTAAATTCAATATGCGTTTTGATGATACTAACCCGACGAAAGAAAAAAGCGAATTCGTTGAGTCTATCAAGGCAGACATCAAATGGTTAGGAGCTGACTGGGAAGACAGACTGTTCTTTGCATCTGATTATTTTGGACAGATGTATGAGGCAGCAGTTAAGCTGATCAAAAAAGGAAAAGCTTATGTATGCGACTTGAGTGCAGAGCAGATCCGTGAATATCGCGGAACTCTGACAGAGCCTGGAAAAGAGAGCCCGTACAGAGACAGAAGCGTAGAAGAAAACCTTCAGCTTTTTGAGGAAATGAAAGACGGAAAATATGCAGATGGAGAGAAAGTTCTTCGTGCGAAGATCGACATGGCATCTCCGAACATGAACATGCGTGACCCGGTCATCTATCGTGTGGCTCATATGACACACCACAGAACAGGAGACCAGTGGTGCATCTATCCGATGTATGACTTTGCACATCCGATCGAGGATGCGATCGAGGGCATCACACATTCTATCTGTACCCTGGAGTTTGAGGATCACAGACCGCTTTATGACTGGGTTGTAAGAGAACTGGAATATCCGCAGCCTCCAAAGCAGATCGAGTTCGCAAAACTGTATCTGACAAATGTGGTGACCGGTAAACGTTATATCAAAAAATTAGTAGAAGATGGAATCGTAGACGGATGGGATGATCCGCGTCTGGTTTCTATCGCAGCTCTGCGTCGCCGTGGCTTTACACCGGAATCCATCAAGATGTTCGTAGATCTTTGCGGTGTATCTAAAGCAAACAGCTCTGTAGATTATGCAATGTTGGAATACTGTATCCGTGAAGACCTGAAGCTGAAACGCCCGCGTCTGATGGCAGTGCTCGATCCGATCAAGCTGGTGATCGACAACTATCCAGAAGGCGAAGTAGAGTATCTGGATGCTCCGAACAATATGGAGAATGAAGAACTGGGAACACGTAAGATCCCATTCGGAAAAGAACTCTATATCGAAAGAGAAGACTTTATGGTAGAGCCTCCTAAGAAATATAAGAGAATGGTCCCTGGAACAGAAGTGCGTCTGATGAATGCTTATTTTGTAACCTGTACAGGCTATGAAGCGGATGAAGACGGAACTGTACGTGTAGTACACTGCACATATGATCCGGAGACAAAAGGCGGAAATGCACCGGATGGAAGAAAAGTAAAAGGAACGATCCATTGGGTAGAGGCAAGCCAGGCAGGAGAAGCAACGGTACGTCTTTATGAAAACATCGTAGATGAAGAAAAGGGTGTATACAATAAAGAAGATGGTTCTTTGAATGTAAATCCGAATTCTCTGACAACTGTGACTGCGTATGTAGAGCCAGCTCTTATGGAAGCCAAAGGTTATGACAGCTTCCAGTTTGTAAGAACAGGATTCTTCTGTGCAGATATCCATGATTCCAAAGAAGGAGCACCGGTATTTAACCGTATTGTATCCTTAAAGAGTTCTTTTAAATTACCAAAAGCATGAAAATAAAAAAATGCGCTGGCCGGAATGATACCGGCTGGCGCATTTTTGTTTTGCCCTAAAGAAAACGGTGCTGAAGGCAACGATTATTTCTCGTCTGTTTCTTCAGATGTTTCTTCTGTCTCAACAGTTTCTGTATCTTCAGTTTTATCTTCGGCAGGTTCTTCTTCC
>CAZSTD010000085.1:0-4370 GCA_964609645.1 uncultured Blautia sp. | reverse complement strand
TTCTGTCTCAACAGTTTCTGTATCTTCAGTTTTATCTTCGGCAGGTTCTTCTTCCAGTTCTTCTGCTTCTTCAAAAGTCAGTTCATCGGGATCCATTTCCTCCGAGATATCGTCAAAATCGTCCTCAAAGTCTTCACTGTGTTCCCAAGATTCGAAATCTTCGGAAACCTCCGGGTCGTCGTCATCGTCTGATTCTGCAGGGATATCGAAATCTTCATCAAAGTCATCCTCAAATTCCATATCCTCGTCATTGAATCTTTTTTTGGTCAGTAAAGCTGCTGCTGCACCGGCTGCTGCTGCGGTCAGAGCACCGATCGCTACATATCCCCAATATTTATTGATCTTTGCCATATCGTATCGACTCCTTTCAGATATTCTCCTATTCCTGTGCTGTCGTTTGGATATAGGTTATCCTTATTCTAATACTTTTTTGAAGAAAAGAAAAGGGGAAAGTTTCAGCGAAATCTGTTGCGCCTATGAAAGATACGGGGTATACTAGGACAAGAAAGAAAAGGAGAGATCTATGAAGAAAATTATACTGGCATCTGCTTCACCCAGACGGCGGGAACTGCTGGAGAGAGCAGGTGTATCTTTCGAGGTGATACCAGCTAAGGGAGAAGAAAAGATCACTTCCACGAAACCGGAAGAAGCAGTCCTGCAGCTGGCAAAGGATAAAGCAGGATGGGTGGCTCAGACACTGGATGGATGTGAAGAAGGAACACTGGTGATCGGGGCAGATACGATCGTGGTATTTGAAGGTCAGATACTTGGAAAACCAATCGATGAAGAGGATGCTAAGCAGACTCTGGAGAAGCTTCAGGGGAATACCCATCAGGTTTATACAGGTGTTTCTGTTTTTGAAAAAAAGGAGGGTGCTTGGGCCGATCATACTTTCTACGAGAGCACAGATGTAACCTTTTATCCTGTGTCCAAAGAGGAGATCGAGGATTATGTATCTACGGGAGAACCTATGGATAAAGCAGGAAGCTATGGGATTCAGGGGTTGTTTGGAATCTATGTAAAAGGAATCTGCGGAGACTACAACAATGTTGTGGGACTGCCGGCTGCAAGGCTGTTTTATGAGATGAAACAGGCAGGGATCTCCCTAAAAAGCAGATAGGGATCATAAGACAGAATAAGAGATATGGAAAGGATGCAAAGACAAAAGATGATAAAAGCGTGTATTTTTGATTTGGATGGAACTTTGGCGGATACGCTGGAGTCAATGGCATATATTACCAATCTTATCATGGCAAAATTTGGATTAAAAACTCTTCCTACAGATAACTTTAGATATTATAGCGGAGAGGGCGCAAATATGCTGATGCGCAGAGCATTAAAAGATGCAGGCGATGCAGAGCTGACTCGCTATGAGGAAGGACAGAAGCTCTACAGAGAGATGTTTGCAGAGGATCCGATGTATAAAGTGACCTGCTATGAGGGCATGCCGGAGACATTAAAAGAATTAAAAAAGAGAGGCATGAAACTTGCAGTGTGTACGAATAAGCCGCATCCGGCTGCTGTGAAGGTGATCGAGCAGCTCTACGGAGGAGACTTTGATATCGTGATCGGACAGAGCGAAGCTGTTCGCAGAAAACCGGCTCCGGATGGCCCTTTGATGGTGGCAGAGAAGTTTGGCGTGCGTCCTGAGGAATGTTTGTATGTCGGAGATACAAGTACAGATATGCAAACTGGAAAAGCAGCAGGGATGTTTACAGTAGGAGCATTGTGGGGATTTCGCGATGCCAAGGAACTGAATGAAAATGGTGCAGATCTGCTTGCGCAGAGACCGACAGACCTGATCAAGATTTGTGAGGAACATAAAAATGATTAAGATGATCGCCAGTGACCTTGATGGTACGCTGCTTTTGAATAAGGCGCAGGCGCTGCCGGAGGAAATTTTTTCTCTGATCCGTGAGCTGAATAAGCTGGGGATCTTATTTGTGGCTGCGAGCGGGAGACAATATCCGAATATGGAGAGATTATTTGCCCCGGTTGCTTCTGAGATCTCCTACATTTCAGAAAACGGAGCGATCGCGGTGGATCACGGGGAAGTACTGTATCAGGATACCTTTGACAGGACGGCTGCTAGAAAGATCATAGAGGCGATCACTGCCAAGGAAGGCGCAGAATTTACCTGTTCTGCCAAGGACCATCATTATCTGATGCCAAAAACAGAGCGTTTTCGCGATCACATGCTCCATGTGGTAAAAAATGATTGTGTATTTGTCAATAGTATAGAAGAAATGACAGATCCGATCATGAAATTGGCTGTCTATGAGCCGGGTGGACTGACGGAGGAATCGATCCGATACTGGCACGAGGAATTTGGACATGTCTGTACTGTAGTGACATCAGGAAATGAATGGATCGATTTTGTTCCGTTTGGCACAAACAAAGCCAAAGGGATTAAAGAGTACCAAAAGAGATATCATATTTCGCCGGATGAATGTATGGCATTCGGAGACGAATATAATGATATAGAAATGCTAAAAGAAGTAAAATATGGATTTGCAATGGCTCATTCCAAGGAGGGGGTACGTGCATCCGCGTCTTATATCACAGATCGCGTGGAGACGATCCTTGAGAAGCTGATCCGTGCAAAAGGAGAGATTGAGGAGGTTTTTTGAGTATGTACACAGAAGAATGTATCAAGGTATTTTTAGCAAATCAGGGACAGCTGTTCCCACATCCGGTAGCGGAATCTTATGAGGCTGCGGAAGCCTTTTTAGAGGATTGCATGGCAACAGTGGTAGATTCTATTGCTGAGGTGAGAGAATACCTGGATGATATGGGTGCAGATGTGGAAGGCATGAGCGACGAAGAATTAGAAGAAGCTAGTGAAGTTTTTGCACTGCCGGATGGAACATATCTGATCGTAGAAGGCTAAGAGAGAACTGCGAGCAGAATCTTAATAAAGATAAGACAAAGATCATAGTAAGAGAATCCCACAGAATTGGGGTTCTCTTACTGTTCTTTTTGGAAAATACAGATTACATCCTCTGAGGGGTGGATGATATAATTCTTCTATAAAAAGAATGAAGACCAGATGGTTTTTTATCATGAAAAGGAGGACGACACATGAAGAAAAAAAGATTTCTGGCTGTTGTCATGGCAGTGCTGATGGCACTTACTTTGATTCCTTCTATGGTTTTCGCAGCTGAGCCATCCGGTGAGCTTGGCGGAAAACTTAAGGTCAAGGGACTGGCAGCTGTGGGAACTGCCTTGACTGCAGATTATACGAAAGTAACGCCGGAGGGTGTGACGGATACGGATGTTTCATTTCTCTGGTCGAGACAGACAAATGAGAAGGAACTTGTTGAGCTAGGCACAGAGAAAACATACACCGTGACCGAGGAGGACCTGGGATATCTGTTGGTACTGGAAGTCTCTGCGCTGGAGGGAAGTGGACTTGCTGGGAAACTTACTGCGAAGACGCTTGAAGTGACAGCTACAGAGGAAGAAGCGAAATTGCTTGCTGAACAGCATGAGCAGGAAGAAACTCTGGAAGAACTGGATGCTGAAGAATTAAATGTAGACGAATTAGAGATTGTAAACACCGAAGAATTAAACACAGAGGGATCAACTCTGGAAGAATTGGAACCAGAGGTGTTGGATGAGGAAGCATTAAACACAGAAGTGCTAGATACCGAAGAAACAGAAGAACTCCAAGAAGCTGAGGCACCAGGACAGGTTCCGCCTGCATCGGAGGAAAACTCACAGGATGTTGAACAGACCGATATGTCTGAAGAAGGATCATCGGAAGATACATTAAATACTGAGGACTCCGAGATGTATATTTACACAGAGTCTGAGCTGATGCCGGATGGAACAGAGCAGACTACATACAATGCGCAGGGAGATGAGCAACAGAGTGCGGAGGTACTCTATGATGCACAGGTGCTCTTAGACGGCGATGCGCAGGTATGCGATTTTGGGATTATTGAGGTTGGAACAGAGGAAATGCAGGCGCAGTTTGCGCAGATCACCAATACAGGTAACGCAGATCTGAACTTCCAGCCGATCAGTCCGGAACACTTTATGGTGGCAGATATTGAACAGCCGCTTGCGCCGGGAGAAGCTGTCAGCGTGTGGATCCAACCGAGAGAGGGACTTGAGGCTGGCGAGTATGCAGATACGATCACATACCAGACAGAGGAAGGATTGGAAATTTCTTTCGATGCGAAGGTTATTGTGGAGGAGGAAGAACTCTTTCCAGCAGAAGAACCAATGGAAGATCTGATCGAGGAACCGATGGAAGATATTGGAAACGTCGGGGAAGAACCGACTGGAACAGAACCGATCGAGGAGCCAACGATAACGATCGCTGTTGAGGCAGATCCGACAGAGATCATTTATGAAGATCTGGA
>CAZSTD010000084.1:8484-10474 GCA_964609645.1 uncultured Blautia sp. | reverse complement strand
GGTAGGTGTACCTTACATCGTTGTATTCATGAACAAGTGTGATATGGTTGATGACGAAGAGTTACTTGAGTTAGTTGAGATGGAGATCACTGAGGCTCTTGAGGAGTACGAGTTCACTGATTGTCCAATCATTAAGGGTTCAGCTCTTAAGGCTCTTGAGGATCCAACTTCAGAGTGGGGCGACAAGATTCTTGAGCTTATGAAGACTGTTGATGAGTATGTTCCAGATCCACAGAGAGCTACTGATAAAGACTTCATCATGCCTGTAGAGGATGTATTCACAATTACTGGTCGTGGTACTGTTGCAACTGGTAGAGTTGAGGCTGGTGTTATCCACGTTAACGAGGAAGTTGAAATCGTTGGTATCAAGCCAGATAAGCAGAAGACTACTGTAACTGGTATCGAGATGTTCCGTAAGCTTCTTGATGAGGGACAGGCTGGTGATAACATCGGTGCACTTCTTAGAGGTATTAAGAGAGAAGACATCGTTAGAGGTCAGGTTCTCTGTAAGCCAGGTTCAGTAACTTGCCATACTAAGTTTACTGCTCAGGTTTACGTTCTTACTAAGGAAGAGGGTGGACGTCATACTCCATTCTTCAACAACTATCGTCCACAGTTCTACTTCAGAACAACAGACGTAACAGGTGTTTGCAACCTTCCAGAAGGAACAGAAATGTGCATGCCTGGAGATAACATCGAAATGACAATCGAACTGATCCACCCAATCGCTATGAGCCAGGGTCTTACTTTCGCTATCCGTGAAGGTGGACGTACTGTTGGATCAGGACGTGTTGCTACAGTTATCGAATAATTCTAGCATAACATCTTAATATAAATATAGAGTACCGTAAGGTACATGTGTCCAAGCGTAAAAATACCCCAGAAACTTCGGTTTCTGGGGTTATTTTGTTGCTTAAAAAGTGGATGCTTTTGCTGTTTCTCTGATATTAGAATAGAAGTATAAAAAAGAATGTGCTAAAATTAAAGAAATAGCAAGTTTTAAGAGGAAAATTTTATGAAAATTGTGGATGGGAAAGAATATATACCGCAGGTAAAAGAACTAATCTTGGAGTATATACATCAGTTAAACAGGGATCTGTCTTTTCAACATATCGAAGAAGAACTCGGTGACCTGGCCAAAAAATATACAGCGCCGCAAGGGGAGATATTGGTAGCAGTTGAAGGCGATGCGGTTTTGGGAACCGTTGCATATCATAAACATTCTGATAGCAGATGTGAAATGAAACGCCTATATGTAAAACCTGATGCCAGAGGACTTTGTTTGGGAGATATTCTTGTAAGAGAAATTATCGAACATGCAAGAACAGCTGGCTATAAGGAAATGGTACTTGATACACTCATTCCTATGAAAGCAGCGATCCATTTGTATAAGAAGTATGGTTTTCAAGAATGTGAAGCATATTATGATAATCCGATGGATGATGTGATCTATATGATGAAAAAATTTTGATATTTCTATAGATGCGTGATAATATGCTCATAGAAACTGTCATCAGAATTTTTGGAAGTTAAAAAAGAATCGGAAGTTTAGGAGAAATCTTGAGAAAAAATGAAAAAGGAAATAATCAGTATCACGGGATATAAAGGCGCAGTTTTACATGGGATATTGTGGACTCCTGATGAAGAACCAAAGGCTATGCTTCACGAGGAAGGCAGCGGATGTGCAATGCAGGTGAGAAAGATGATCAGGGAGTGGATCTTGGAGAAGGGGGAAAAATAAAATGAAAATCATTAATCTGGTGGAAAACACAAAGAAAGGTGAATGTCTGAATGAACATGGTCTGAGCTTTTTGTACTGGGCAGGCAGCGTTTGCGATCATGAAAGAGATCATGGGAGATAAGCTGCAGGAACTTTACAGCGGTATGAGAGTAGAATAAAAAAAATGCAAAAAAGATTGCCTTTTTAAGCAGAATAAGATATACTTTCTAAACGGATCACAAAATGAATTTTAAATTAGATTCAAATTAG
>CAZSTD010000084.1:0-8384 GCA_964609645.1 uncultured Blautia sp. | reverse complement strand
TCATAAAACGATGCTCTTTGCCGCCGGGTAAAGAGATGATGCGTCAGACTTTCTATCATTAGGTCTTAGAAGATAGAAAGCTCTGGCGTTTTTTTGTGCAGTGGTATAAGGGCAGAGTAAGGTAAGATTTTGGAGAGAAAACAGAAATGAAAGAAAAGAAATGAGAGAGGAAACGAGAGAAAGGAAACACTAACAATGAAAGAAAAGACAAAAGAAACAACGCTGTTAAAAGAATTTATCCAGTATGTTGTGTTAAACATATGTGGCATGATCGGACTTTCCTGTTATATTTTGGCAGACACGTTTTTCGTGTCAAAAGGATTAGGCGCGAATGGTTTGACGGCACTGAATCTGGCAATCCCGATCTATAGTTTTGTCCATGGAAGCGGGCTGATGCTTGGTATGGGAGGTGCAACGAAATATTCTATTTACAGGGGCCAAAAAAGAGAAAAAAGTGCAAATAAAGTTTTTTCGAATACGATATACAGTATGGTCATGTTGGCTGTGATCTTTGTACTTATCGGTATCTTTTTTTCAGGAAATCTGACCAGACTGCTGGGTGCAGACGAGGCGGTTTTTGCGATGACAAAAACGTATCTGAAGGTGATCTTACTCTTTGCACCTGCGTTTATGGCAAATGATACATTGCTTTGCTTTGTGAGAAATGATGGGAATCCGACGTTGGCAATGACTGCGATGCTGACTGGAAGTTTTTCTAATATTATTTTGGACTACATCTTTATCTTTCCGCTTGATATGGGGATTTTTGGAGCGGTGTTTGCAACGGGATTGGCTCCTGTCATAAGTTTGCTTGTTTTGTCCAGACATTGGATCAAGAAACAAAATCAGTTCCATTTCGAGAAGGTTAAGCCATCGTTTGATTTGATCGCAAGTCTCTTTTCATTGGGTGTCCCATCTTTGATCACGGAAGTTGCATCTGGGGTAGTGATGATCGTGTTTAACAGTATCATCCTGCGTTTGCAGGGAAATATCGGAGTGGCAGCATACGGCGTGATCGCGAATTTGTCTTTGGTTGTCACTTCCATTTATACAGGGATCGCGCAGGGAACACAGCCGATCCTGAGTCGCTCTTATGGATATGGAGATAGGAAAAGTCTTACTCAGATCTTGAAATATGCAGTAGAGACCATGCTGGTGATCTCCTGTATCATTTATGTGATCTTCTTTTTGGCAGCAGATCCGATCGCAGCTGTATTTAACAGTGAGAATAACGCAGAACTGCAGAAAATCGCGGTGATAGGATTGAAATTATATTTTATTGCGATCCCATTTGTGGGATTTAATATCATTTTGTCTTCCTATTTTACCTCAATAGAAAAAGCAATGCCTGCACAGATCATTTCGCTTTCAAGAGGATTTATCGTTATCATTCCTATGGCATTTTTGTTGTCATTGCTGCTGAAAATGACGGGGGTCTGGATCTCTTATCCAGCTGCGGAAGGATTGGTGAGTTTGATGGGCATTATTTTGTATATTAGATCGCAGACGTGGAGAAAAGAATAAGGATATTTTGAAAAAAGTAAAGCAAAAAAAGCAAGACGAGAAGAAATGAGCTAAGAACGAATAAAACAAAAATGAAATGAGAAAAAGCGAGCCAAGAAAGCGTAAGGCAAAAGAGAGTAAGATAAGAAAGATTGAGCTGAAAAAGAAGTGGATTCATGATATAATTGCTCTATCTGAAAGCAAAAGTTATAAACAGCAAAAGCCGTAAAAAGCGATTCAGAAATTTGTCGAAATAAAGAGGAAAACGAGTTATGGATCTGGGAAATCTTAAAGATATTTTCACAGGTGGAAATAAACAGCAAAATTATAAAGAACTGTTAAAAGAAATGATCATACTGACAGGAGCGATCGTGATCATAGCTGCCGCCGTCTATTTCTTTTTGGTGCCGAGCCATACATCAGTAAGCAGTATTTCTGGTTTGGGTATTGTGTTATCCAATTTCGTGCCGCTTCCATTGTCTGCGATCACGATGATCTTAAATGTAGTGCTTTTGATCATTGGATTTTTTACCTGTGGAAAGGAATTTGGAGTAAAGACGGTGTATACCAGTATCATTCTGCCGATTTTTCTGGGAATCTTTGAAAAAGTATTTCCGAATTTTGAATCCATGACGAACAGTCAGGAACTAGATGTTGTATGCTATATCCTGGTGGTGAGTTTTGGATTGAGCATTCTGTTTAATCGAAATGCATCATCCGGCGGTCTGGATATCGTGGCCAAGATCATGAATAAGTACCTGCATATGGAGTTAGGAAAAGCAATGTCTCTTTCCGGCATGTGCGTGGCACTTTCGGCAGCTTTGGTCTATGACAAAAAGACAGTAGTTCTGAGTATCCTGGGAACATATTTTAATGGGATCGTGCTGGATCATTTTATTTTTGACCACAATATCAAACGGCGCGTTTGTGTGATCACAAATAAAGAAGAAGAACTGCGCAGGTTTATCATTGAAGATCTTCACAGCGGGGCAACGATCTATGAATCCATCGGTGCTTACAATATGCAGAAACGAAATGAGATCATTACTATTGTGGATAAAAGTGAGTACCAGAAGCTGATGAATTATATCAATCACGAAGACCCGAAGGCATTCGTGACTGTATATAATGTATCTGATATGCGCTATCAGCCGAAACGCTAATCTTCGAACTGCCCTAGATAAGCAGACACGGAACGTGTCATTTCTTTTGAAAAATCGGAATTATATTTGCGGTTGCAAAAAGCAGCGCACCATTCCTCAAAAGTGGACTGCCCACAGCGATGTGCGAACATTTGACGAAGTTCGCTTCCGTCCATGGAACGATAAGTATTTTCGTGGACAATGTGGGAGAGGTCACATCTTTGTGGTTTGGGGCGCTTTTTTTGTTGCTCGGTAGGATAACCGAATACGAGCATCACAGCCGGGAAAACATACTCCGGGAGATTTAAGATCTTGCGCTGTTCTTCACAGTTTTCCATGATATCGCCGATGTAGCAGGAGCCGATCCCAAGACTTTCCGCTGCCACAACTGCATTTTGTGCTGCGATCGCAGTATCTGTAATTGCGAGCATCAAGTCACCGACACCTGGTTTGCGTGGGAGAGTGCCGGCTTCCAAATAAGCGTCATACCATTTTTTACAGTCTGCACAAAAAACTAAGACCATAGGCGCTTTGGCGATAAATGGCTGATGATCACAGGTCTCAGAGAGCTGATCTTTTAAATTCTGGTCAGTGATGTCTAAAATAGTGTATAACTGCTGACATCCGGCGGTTGGAGCTTCGGCTGCTGCGCGCAGGATCATTTGCTTATCCTCATAAGAGATTGATTTATCTTTGAATACGCGAACAGATTTGCGCTCATACAGGCTGTTGATGATTTCGTTCATAACTTTTTCCTTTCGTAGTGAATATTTGATCTGGCTGATAGAAGTGGGAGATTTCTAGCCAAATTAGGTTAAAAGTGTTATTTTCACATTAATCTTATGATAACAATAAGAGCAATTTTTTTCAAGGAAGCTACTCTTATTTGCTTTCGCGAATACTTTAAAAATGAATAGATGTAGAATAAGAGTTTCGTCGCTGGATCGTCAGACAGGGGTGAACGGCGGTTAGTGGGAAGTTCAATATTTGATATAGCCGAGCAACCAGTAGTGTGATAAAATAGATAGGAATAGGCAGAAAACAGGAATAGGAGATCAAAAGAAAGATTCGAAAGATCGAAACAAAACAGAGGACAAAGAAAAAATCCAAAAACAAAGATTAAAAAACCAAAGAAAAACAAAAAAATAAAAGGAAAGAGGACACAAAAATGAAAAAAGAGAATGGGATTGCCTTGCTTCCAATTGGTGTATTCCTTGTATTATACCTTGGATTGGGGATTTTATTTGAGTATGTGATGAAAATTCCTATGGGATTTTATAATATACCCATCGTAGTTGCGTTTCTTGCAGCGATCCTAGTGGCATGTGTGCAGAACCGGGCATTAAATTTTGACCAGAAGTTGGAGATCATGGCGCAGGGTGTAGGTGACAAAAACATTATGACAATGCTTCTGATCTTCCTTGCAGCGGGCTCTTTTGTGGGCGTTGTGGGAAGAAGCAGTGCTGAAAGTGTCGCATATTGTATGCTGTCATTGATCCCGGCAAGATTTTCGGTAGCAGTACTATTTGTAGTGGCCTGTTTTGTATCTGTAGCGATGGGGACTTCTGTGGGGACGATCACACTTTTGACTCCTATCGCAGTTGCAGTTTCCACTGCGTCCGGATTTGATCTGCCTTTCTGTGTGGCATCTGTTATGGGTGGTGCGATGTTTGGAGATAACCTGTCATTTATTTCAGATACGACGATCGCAGCCTGTAACGGTCAGGGATGCGAGATGAAAGATAAATTCCGGGAAAATTTCTGGATCGCTCTGCCAGCCGCGATCGCAACGCTGGTGCTGATTTTAATTTTATCTTTTCAGACAGAAGTTCAGGGACATATCAGCCAGTCCTACCATTTGATCCAGATTGTGCCGTATGTGCTGGTTTTGATCGGAGGTATTATCGGGATCAATGTATTTGTGGTGCTTTTGATCGGGATCGCATCTGGAACGATCATCATGATCTTAGGAGGGTATGTTGCACCGTTTGAGATCTTGACAAATATGGGGTCGGGTGTGTCTGGAATGTTTGAGACATGTATGGTGACGATCTTAGTTTCTGCGATGTGTGCGCTGATCCGTGAATACGGCGGATTTCATGCACTTTTAAGTTGGATACATAAGATCTTTCGCGGGCAAAAAGGAGGTCAGCTTGGCATGGGCCTTTTAGTTGGAGCGATGGATATCGCGACCGCGAACAACACGGTTGCTATTGTTATGGCAAATCCGATCGCGAAAGAAATGGCACAGGAGTATGGAGTTACACCGCGAAAGACAGCCTCTATTTTGGATACATTTTCCTGTGTTTTCCAGGGAGTGATCCCGTATGGAGCACAGATGCTTGTAGCAATCTCAGCGGTGAATGAACTGGGATGCGAGATTTCTGCTTTTCAGATCATGCCAAGACTGTTTTATCCATTATTGCTTCTGGTGAGCTCTCTGATCGCGATCGCAAAAACTTCAAAGAAATCTTAAAAGAATGACGAAACTGCGGATTTTTGTCCTGGATTGCACCTACTGGAAGGTATGATTTTTTTAATTTTTTCAAAAAATACTTGACCTTCCACTTTATGGAAGCTGTATAAGATAGGTACAGGCAATAGAAAGCGAGAGGTATCAGAAAATGAAGATCAAACAGGTGGAAGAACTGGTTGGGATCACCAAAAAGAATATTCGTTTTTATGAAGAGCAGGGACTCTTAAATGTGGAGCGTGCGGAAAACGGATATCGGGAATATCACAAAGAGGATGTTGCCAGATTGCAGGAGATCAAACTATTTCGGAAGATGGACATTTCCATAGAGGAGATGCGAGCTCTCTTTGAAAGAAAGAAAAGCCTGCAGATCTGTCTGGAACAGCATTTGAAAGAATTGGAACATCGCAGGGAAGGACTTGTGAAAATGCAGGAAATGTGTGAACGTTTGATCGCAGAGCACCGCTCACTGGATACTTTAAATGCAGAAGATTGTCTGGATGAAATCGAGCTGATGGAGAAAGAAGGTGCAAAGTTTATGGATGTAAAACGAACAGATGTCCGCCGCAAAAAAAAGAAAGGTGCGATCATTGGTGCAGCGACCATGATTTTATTTATGCTTTTTATGGTTCTGCTTATCTTGTGGGGAAATTCACAGGAACCACTTCCAGTAGGGATTTTGGCATTTTTGATAGCGATCCCTTTGTTTATCATTGCAGGAACTTTAGCAGCACTTGCAGGAAGAATGAGAGAGATTGAAGGAGGAGAAGAAGATGAAGCTTCTAACTATTGATTATGTTCCGGGAATGGAGATCGAGGCACTTGGTATTGTGAAAGGAACCGTTGTCCAGACCAAAAATGTGGGTAAGGATTTCATGGCAGGGATGAAGACTCTGGTTGGTGGTGAGATCGTAGGGTATACAGAAATGCTCAATGAGGCACGCCAGATCGCGACAAAGCGTATGGTGGATGAGGCGAAGGCGATGGATGCAGATGCGGTCATCGGACTTAAATATGGATCTTCGCAGGTAATGTCCGGCGCTGCGGAAGTGATCGCGTATGGCACAGCTGTGAAATATAAAGGCTAAGTATATAAACCGGAGAAGAAAAGCCGGAAGAAAGCTGGAAATGAAAGGATTTATCTATGAACACACAAAATGTAAGAGACACGCAAGAGATAAAAGACAAACAGAAACTGCAGGATGAGGGATTGCAGGGAAATGAAAAGATTGAGAACGCGATTCTGGGTCTGCAGCAGGAAGCGACACAGGAAATGCTGGCTCACACATTGACTGTGATCCGAAGACGGATGAAAGAAAAAGGTCAGCTGATTCTGGCGGTGGAAGCACCGGTTGGGGATGACCAGCTTAAGATCGGAACTGTGAAAACAGCAGATGGCAAGATTTGGTGGGCTACTTTTACAAGTTTTGAAGAAGAACTAAGGGGCAGTTCAAGCGTACAGTCTACGTTTCTGACTGATATGGATCAGCTTTTTGCTTCTGCATTGCAGGTACCGCAGATCGAAGGGATCATTGTGAATCCTTGGAATCGAACCATTATGCTGAACAAAAATTTGATCAAGATCATTCTTGGAAACGTATAAACTTGATATACCTATAGCTAAAGCAAGGGATTTTATGACATGCTATGTTGGATAAAAATTTCTAAAATAAAGAACGGTTAAACAGTGATACCGACCTTTCAAGATTAGACATAAAAGCTAATACTTGGAGGCCGGTATTTTTTTAGATCAGAGTTCTGAGTCGATCTGTTTTTGCATCTTATTTAACTCTGGCAGGATCGTGCACAACATGGTTATAAAGCATAAACTTCCGCCGATCACGTTGGACACTGGTTCTGCCATAAATACGCCGTTTGTTCCCATATGCAGACCGTAAGGCATAAGATAAGTCAGCGGGATCACGATAAATACTTTGCGCAGGAGTGAGAAAAAGATCGCTCGTTTTTTCTTATTCAGAGATTTAAAAATCGTTTGTCCAATGTACTGCAGATCCATAAAAATGAAAGCTGCAAAGTAAAGTTTCAGGGCAGGAACTGCATCTGCGATCAACGTTTGATCGGAACTGAAGACACGGATCAAAACTTCTGGGATCAAGATGATGACGCTCCACATCGCTGCGGTATAGATCAGCATCATAACTGCCATCACGATGCCGGCTTTTTTTACACGTGCGGGCCGTCTTGCGCCATAGTTGTAGCTGAGGATAGGAGAGGCACCTTCATTCATCGCATAGATGGGAGTTTCAACCATCTGGCGTACACTGGAGATGATCGTCATAACGGATATGTAAACATCGCCGCCAGTCACGGAAAGTACGTGATTGCAGCAGATGCTGACGAGGCTGTTCGTCAACTGCATGATAAATCCGGAAGTTCCGAGACTGATGATATTTTTGGCATGGCTGACGCAGGCTGAAATTTCGTTTAGGTGCAGCAGCCGAACTCGCAGTTCTGCTTTTCTATGTAAAAAGTAAAAGACAAACAGTGCAGACAGGATCTGCGAAAGAACGGTGGCGATCGCTGCGCCCTGGATTCCCATGTGAAGCACAAAAATAAAAATAGGATCTAGGATGATGTTGGTAACTGCTCCGATCGCGACGGAAAGCATTCCGACGATAGAATAACCCTGTGCATTGATAAAAGGATTCATTCCGGTTGCGATCATAGACGGCAAAGTTCCCAAAAGATAGATCATCATATACGGGTAAGCATATGAGAGTGCCTCTGGAGAAGCCCCAAAAAGAACTAAAAGCGGTCTGGCGAGGAGTAACCCAAGTGCCATCAAAATAACAGCACTGCTGCACAGCAGGGAAAAAGCAGTATTCATAATAGTATCGGCAGTTTTTGGATCTCCTTTGCCACGGCTGATGGAAAACAGGGGTGCTCCGCCACTTCCAAAGAGGTTGCTGAATGCCGTGATGATCACTATGATAGGAAAGCATAATCCCACAGCTCCAAGGGCTGTCGTGCCGATATTTGGGATCCTGGCAATGTAGATACGGTCTACAATGTTGTATAAAAGGCTTAGCACCTGCGCTACCAGCATAGGAAGCGCAGCATTTAAAATATTGCTTGTGACAGTTCCATTTTCAAAATCAATACGTTTCATATTTTTTCCTCTTTTAGCGTTGATATATTCCATAATGATCTGCATATATGTATTATCATCTACGTACCATTATAGCACTTATTTGGGGATGGAAATAGTATTGAGAGAAGTTTATCGAAAAAATAGGGAGAGAACA
>CAZSTD010000083.1:0-10654 GCA_964609645.1 uncultured Blautia sp. | reverse complement strand
TGTTAGATATCATGTATGAGATCCCGAAGGATGACAGCATCGGAGAGGTTATCATCACAAAGGAATATATTGAAGGTAATGGTGGGCCTAAGATCTTACTGAGAGGACAGGTTTGATCTGACAGATCTGGTCTTACTGGATATCAGCATGTTCACACTGTAGCAGAAAGGAGAAAAGACTATGGGAACAGATTTTTTAGATGGATTAATGAAGACAATCTCAAACACCACGAAAGAACTTGGCAAGACGACCAAGGAACTGAGTGCACGTGCAGAGCAGACGATCGAAGCACAGAAGATCCGCACGAAGATCGCGGGAGAAGAGCGCACGATCGAGAAGCTGAAGATGGATATTGGAAATATCATCTATAAGAAACACGCAGATGGCGAAGGGATCGACAGTGAACTCAGCGTGATCTGCCAGGAGATCGACCAGCATTATCTGAAGATCCGTGAATTTAAAGACAGTGCTGCCAATATCAAAGGGCAGAAATTATGTCCTTCCTGTGAGCGGGAAGTGGATATCACGGTCCGCTTTTGTCCATACTGTGGAACGCCATGTCCGACTCCTGAACCTGCGAAGGATGTAGAAGGAGAACCCGTACAGTCGGAGGACGCTGACGCGGAAAATACTCCTCAGGAGGAAACTGCTCAGGGGAGTTGCGAGCCTGAGGAAAAGGAAGCTGGCGAACCAAAGGCTGAGAGCACAGAGTCAGAACCGGAAGCGGAGCAGAAGCTGGAAGAAGAAACAGTGGAAGAATAGCAATAAGAAGAAATAAGAATGAGCGGTGCATCTTTGAGAGGTGCATCGCTTTTTGTTTATAGAGCTTTTTTGTTGCTGATCATAACATCAAATGCAGAATTTAGTAATATTAATGTTACAGAATTGTAAAAAACTTACATTATAATTAAAAAAAAGTATTGCAAAACGTAAAAGGATGTGATAAGGTGATATCGTATCAAAGACACATCTTAGACGAAGAGTTGATACAAAGCACAGGTAACCAAAAGACCAAAAACAAGATGGGAGAGATCATATGAAAAACAGAAAATTATATCAATTATTTATCGCAAGCGTGATCAGCGCAACCATGATGACATCCAGCGTTGGTGTCGGTGCAGCAGAATTTACGGATGCACCTGCAATTGAGGCAGAGGCAGAATTTTCCGCAGACGCAGCAGAAGCTACCGCAGATCTGGCTATAGATGCAGCAAACTTCCCAGATGCGGCATTCCGTCAGTATGTATCAGACAAATTTGACACAAATAAAGACGGCAAGCTGTCCTCAACAGAGATCAGTGCAGTAAAAGAGATCGAAGCGATCGGACTTGGCATTGCCAATCTGAAGGGTATTGCTAACTTTACCTCTCTGACCGAATTAAATGTATCAGGCAATAAGCTGACTTCCGTAGACCTGACAAAGAACACAAAACTTGTCTACATCAATGTTGGAAAGAACAGCCTGAGCGGAACTTTAAATCTGAGCAAATGTACAAAGATGCAGACCGTTATCTACTCTAACAATAAGCTCACAAAAGTTACAATGCCAAGCAAGAAATATCTTGGAAGCTTAGACTACATCGATGCCAGCAACAATAAATTCACAACACAGTCAAACGCCGGCTTAAATATCGGGGACAGTGAATATCTTCCAAGCCTTTCTCAGGTAAATGCAAGCGGAAATGCGATCACTTCCTTTAACTGCGCTGGATTTGTGGGAATCCTTGATCTGAGAAACAACAAGATCACAACCTTATCTTTATCAAATGACACAGAAGGATGCCAGGCAACAGCTCTTTACATTGATGGAAACACACTGAGCAAGACAACTTCTGTTGACTTTACACCGGAATGGATCAACGTACCGCAGCAGTTTAGCTGTGACTCCGCTGTAGCAAGCAAGGTAGTGATGGTTAAATCTAAATTATCTGCGAGCGCAACATGGGATAAAGTTACCCTGAGTATTGGCTCTAGCTCTGACGAGGCAACTTATAAACTGGAAAGAAAAGCTGGAAGCGGTTCTTACAAGACAATTAAAACATGGGGCGAGGGAGAGCTCGATGATCCGGAATTTGGCGTTACATACACAGACACTACCGTTACTCCGGGAACTAGCTATACCTATAGACTGACAACCACTGTAAAGGTTAAAGATGCGAACAAGGCAGACAAATCTTATTCAAAATCTGCGACAGTGACTGCTAAAACAGTTGCTACAAAACCAACGATCACAGTGAAATCTACCAAGACACGTACCGCGACAGTAACCTGGAAGGCTGTTTCCGGTGCAGATGGATATGATGTATATTGTGGAACTTCTAAGAGTAAGATCAAGACCTCAGTTGCAAAAGGAACAACATCATTAAAAGCAACTAAGACAAAACTTACGAAGAATAAAACTTATTACTTTAGAGCACGTGCATATAAACTTGTAAACGGCAAAAAAGTTTACACTTCTTACAGTGCAGTGAAGAAAGTGAAAGTAAAATAAGATTTGTGAAAACAGGAGCTGTACCGATCGACTGGTGCAGCTCCTGCTTTTTATGAAATAAGTATGAAAATTATTTTTAGACAAAAAAATAATGCAGAAGATGGGACTTGAACCCACACGATATTGCTACCACAGGCACCTGAAGCCTGCGCGTCTGCCAATTCCGCCACTTCTGCATTTCTCTTATTTATCAATCGCTCTCTCGCGACTGCTCATTTATAATAACCGATGTTTGGATAAAAGTCAATAGGAAATTTGAAATTTTTTTAATTTTTTTTTAGAAGATAAAAAATAGCAAAAAAATAAACAATTACAGGGAAAGATAAAAATTATAAAAAAGAACTTTGACGTAGATAAGCGCAGGTGTTATATGGTAGAATGTGCATAAATGGATCTGATCAGAAAGGGGAAATTATGGATTTTATTGAATTACTGAAAGTCATTTTCCTTGGTATTGTGGAAGGGATCACAGAGTGGCTTCCGATCAGCAGTACTGGGCATATGATCTTGGTGGATGAGTTTTTGAAGTTGAATGTGACAGAGGAATTTAAGAACCTGTTTTTTGTGGTGATACAGTTAGGTGCGATCCTGGCGGTCGTTGTGATCTATTGGAATAAGCTATGGCCGTTCTATGTTCGCCCGATCTCTAAAAAGACGCAGGCTGCATTGAACAGACATCCTGCAGTTTCGAGAGGGATCCTCACCTTTGTGGAGCGATTCTGTGACAAAGAAAAATGGATCTTGTGGTTTAAGATCGTAGTGGCGTGTATCCCGACCATTATCGTAGGGCTTCCGTTTAACGATATCATCGAGGAAAAGTTTAATAACTATATTGTCGTTGCGATCATGTTGATCGTATACGGTATCTTGTTTATCGTGATCGAGAATTATAATAGAAGGAGAAGACCATCCTGCACAAATCTGCAGGATCTCTCATTTAAGACTGCATTTATCATCGGTCTGTTTCAGGTATTATCTGTGATCCCGGGAACTTCCCGCTCCGGTTCAACGATCATCGGAGGTATTTTGGCAGGAACGTCCCGTACAGTTGCAGCAGAGTTTACCTTCTTCCTTGGCATTCCGGTCATGTTTGGAGCAAGCTTTCTGAAAATCCTCAAGTTTGGATTTTCCTTTACAGGAGCAGAGCTCATCATCTTAGCTGTGGGAATGGTAGTTGCATTTGTTGTTTCGATCATCGCGATCAAGTTTTTGATGGGCTACATAAAGAAGCATGACTTTAAAGCATTTGGATGGTACAGAATTGTACTTGGTATCTTAGTGTTGGGATACTTTATAGGAAAGACATTGCTTGCATAATAAAATTTTAATGCGAAGGAACGTGTGGATCACGTACCTTCGCATTTTTGATGTTTAAAACCTAAAAAGACTGCGCAAAGCAGACCTCTCAGGAAATTAGATGCAGATCAGTTTTCCTGCGCAGGAAGTGTCATAGCCTGTAAGATTGTGGATCTCCAGCTTGAAATCTTCCGACTGCACAATATCTACTAAGGCAGAAAATCCTGGATTTTGGATGGATTCTTCCGGGATCGCCAGGTACATATGCATTGTTGTCAGAGGCACAAAATCGAGCCCCGGAAAATACCTTGCGATCATTTTTTCACCAAAGGCAGCGTCTGCTTTGTTCTCAGAGACAGCAGAGGCAGCGGACATATCCGAGACTGCTTCATTCTTACAGCTTGAGATCCTCTGAGGGGAAACTTTGTTTTCTTTAAAAATGCGGTCCAGATAGATCCTTCGGGAGCTTCCGCGCTCACGGTTGAGGAAACGGATCCCTGTTCTTGTGAGATCTTGAATGGAAGTGATCTTTTTCGGATTTCCGGACTGCACATAAAATCCTGTCTCATATTTGTAAAGAGAGAGCAGGACCAATGGCATTCCAGGGACCAAACTTGTGATATCGTCTGCTTCGAGACTGACAGCGGCGATGTGGGCCTTGCCGAAGTACAGTGCATACAGACCATTATAGTCGTTCATATGAGACTGGAGCACTGGAAGCCCGTTCGGATGTGCGGACATTTTACCAAGGAGCAGTTCGATCGCAGAGGAAGTCTGTCCGCTTAAAATGATCCCGCTGGAATGGAGAAGATAATCTCTTTTTAACAGAGAACTTTCCGGCTGAAAACCTGCTGCGCTGTATGTCGGGGCAGCAGATTTGTCGGAGTTCGTATTTAAGGAGGAACTGGAAGAAACACTCCAGACAGACGGGTTGGAGCTGTTCTTATTGATATATTGGGAAAGCTGTTCTTCGCTGATGCGAAGCTGTTTACCGATCTTAGATGATTCCAGTTCTCCACGCTTGATCAATTCATATACGGTTGTTTTTTTGATCTGCAGTCGGTCAGCGACCTCCTGAGCAGTAAATAATTTATTCATCGACACCCACCATAACGTTTGTAGCTTTGATCACTGCATAAGCGTCAGAGCCTACCTCAAGATTTAATTCATCTACTGCAGAGCAGGAGATGGTTGCTGCGATAATGTTTCCTCCACCGATGTCAATGGATACAATGGAATTGACCGCCCCCTTGCTGATGCTCACAACTTTTCCTTTTAACTGGTTACGTGCACTTAATTTCATGCTTGAATTCCTTTCTTGTTCTTTTTTGATTTTTTTTGTGATGTTTTGTCGTTACTGTCTGCACACTGCCAAGTTCTGATGGCTCGTGTATTCTGAGTAGATTCCTGGATAAGTTTCTGGGAACGAAATGAACTGTAACGTTTTATCTATAAAAATATGATAACATATACAAATTTGATTGACAAGTTAGTTGTTTTTTTGTACAATAAAAACAAAATAAACAAAACAGAACGAAATAAAATAAAAATAAATAAAACAAATCAAAAAAGTCAAAAAGGAAAGGCGGTAACACAAAATGAGAAAGAAATTGGTCGCAGCAATCTTAACAGGAGCTATGAGTGTAAGTATGCTTGCTACAGGCGCTATGGCAGCAGAGGAAGCGGAATTAAAGGGTGAGGTTTATACTTTTATCGCAGCGAGCCTTAGCAATGCGATGGAAGAGATCCAGGAAGATTTCAATGAGATCTATCCGGATGTGGAGATCCTTTATAATGCAGATAGCTCCGGAACTTTGCAGACACAGATCGAGGAAGGCGCACGCTGTGATATTTTCTTCTCCGCGGCTGACAAACAGATGAATGCACTGGTAGAAGAAGAACTTGCAAAGAAAGATACTGTGGAAGATATCCTTGAAAATAAAGTCGTTCTGATCAAACCAAAGGACGGAGAGACAAAGGTTACCGGATTTGAGAACATCACAGATGCAGCAAACATTGCACTGGCAGGCGACAGTGTTCCAGTTGGACAGTATGCACGTGAGATCTTTGAAAATCTTGGAATGACAGATGCGATCAATGAGATGGAGATCAATGAAGGAAAGAACGTGACAGAGGTTCTGGCAGCAGTCAGCGAGGGAAGTAATGAGATCGGTATCGTTTATGCGACAGATGCGGCATCTGTGGCTGACAGCGTAGAGATCATCGCAGAAGCACCGGCAGGATCTTTAGAGACACCGGTTCTTTATCCGGTAGGTCTGATCGAAGACGCGGAGGCTTCCGAAGATGACCTGGCTGCAGCAGAAGCATTTCTTGAGTATATCAAATCTGAGGATGCGATGGCAGTATTTGAAAAATATGGATTTGCAGCATATGTAACTGCAGACGCTGAGGAAGAAGCTGATGCGGAAGAAACAGAAGAGAACGCAGAGACAGAAGACGCAGAAACTGCAGAGGAAGACAGTGCAGAATAATGAGTGGATTTCTGGCAGAGATCAATTGGAGTCCTCTATGGATTTCGCTTAAAACAGGCGCAACAGCAACCGTGATCGCATTTTTTCTCGGGATCTTCTGTGCGAGAAAGGTCATGAAGCTGCGCCCTGTTGCCAGAGGGATCGCGGATGGGATTTTGACAATGCCACTGGTACTTCCGCCGACGGTAGCTGGTTTCCTTCTATTACTATTGTTCAGCTTAAAGCGTCCGTTTGGAGCGTTTTTGCTGGAGCACTATGATATCAAGATCGTTCAGACGTGGAAAGGCTGCATCATAGCGGCTGCCGTGATCGCGTTTCCGCTGATGTACAGGAATGCGAGGGCTGCATTTGAGCAGGTCGATGTAAATCTGATCTCTGCAGGGCAGACGCTTGGGATGAGTGACCGGAGGATCTTCTGGACAGTGATCATGCCGGCCGCAGCTCCAGGTATCGCTTCCGGTACCGTGCTGGCATTTGCCAGAGCGATCGGAGAATATGGAGCTACATCCATGCTTGCCGGAAATATCCTTGGCAAGACGAGAACTGTTTCCGTGGCGATCGCTTCGGAGACAGCAGCCGGAAATTATACAATGGCTGGCTTCTGGGTGGTGGTCATTTTGATCATTTCCTTCGTCATTGTGGCGGCGATCAATATCGTCTCTGGAAAAGGCATGAAGATGGGCAGGTGGATGTGATGGCGATCAGTGTGGATATTGAAAAAAAACTGCATGGATTTACCTTAAAAGTGCAGTTTGAATGTGACGGTTCGCCGATGGGGATCCTTGGTGCCTCTGGAAGTGGAAAAAGTATGACTTTGCGCTGTATTGCGGGGATCCAGACTCCGGATGCCGGACGTATTGTGGTGAATGACAGGGTACTGTTTGACTCTGAGGCGAAGATCAACTTAAAACCGCAGGAGCGGAGAGTTGGCTATCTTTTTCAGAATTATGCACTCTTTCCTACGATGACTGTGGAAAAAAATATCGCCTGTGGATACCGCGGTGACAAAAAGCAGCTAAAAGAGAAGGTGGCGGATTACCTTTCGCGTTATCAGCTCACAGGCTTAGAAAAACGTTATCCTGGACAACTTTCCGGAGGTCAGCAGCAGAGAGTTGCTCTGGCAAGGATGATGATAGGGGAGCCGGAAGTGATCTTGCTGGATGAGCCTTTCTCGGCTTTGGATGGATACCTGAAGGATATCATGCAGCGGGATATGCAAAATTTCCTAAAAGGCTATGATGGAGACATGATCTTAGTCACGCACAGCAGGGATGAGGCTTATAAGTTCTGTGGAAATCTGACACTTCTGGAGGAAGGGCAGGCATTGACAACAGGGGAGACGAAGAAACTTTTTGAGGATCCTGAGATCTTGCAGGCGGCCAGACTTACCGGCTGCAAAAACTTCTCTGCTGTTCAAAAGATGGGAGAGTACAGTATCTATGCGATCGATTGGGATCTGATGCTGCGTACAGCGAAACCAGTGACGGACGACATCACACACGTGGGAATCCGTGGCCATTGGATGCGCCAGGTGGCAGAAGGCGGCGAGAATTGTATGCCTGTGGAGTCTGTGGAGTATATTGAGACAACCTTTGAACACCAATATTTGCTGAAAAATAAAAATGGCAGCGATGGACAGTCTGTGTGGTGGATGTGCCCGAAGAAAGATTTTGAGGAAAATCCTGAAGAGAGAGTGCCGGCATATCTGTATTTTCCGCCGGAGCATCTGATGCTTCTGCGCGAAAAGGCATCTGTATAAAATAAAAAAAGAATATAAAAAAGACGTGATATCGTCTCTGGATCCGGTGAGATCTGGAGATCATATCACGTTTTTTGTTTTGGAAGACAGATATCACCTGACGCTCTATCTGACACTTCAAAAGTCGAATGTTTAGGAAGGATGGTTTTTTGAATATTTGATATAATCGACCACCATCATGGCAAGCTTAAAGGTCAGAGCATCCTCGAATGCGCGGATGTCCAGCCCAAATTTGCGCTGAAGCTTTTCGAAGCGGTAGACAAGCGTGTTTCTGTGAACATAGAGCTGTCTGGAGGTTTCTGAAAGATTCAGGTTGTTTTCAAAGAAAGTGCGGATCGTGATGAGGGTTTCCGCGTCGATGGAATCCAAAGTTTCCTCTTTGAAGATTTCGTCGATGAACATCTCACAGATGGAGACAGGAAGCTGATAGATCAGTCTGCCGATCCCAAGCTGATTGTAGCCAAACACGTTTTTCTCAGTATAGAAGATCTTACCTACTTCAAGAGCTGTGTGAGCTTCTTTGTAGGCATCTGGCAGGCGGGAGATATCCTCTGCAAGATTACTGTAGGCTACCCATGCGGAAGTCATGGCTTCGGTGTTCAGCATATCGACGAGCATGCAGGCGATAGAATCCAGGTCTTCGTAGGTTTCCGTGGACTGCAGCTCGCGGATGATGATGATCCCGGAGTCATCGATGGCAGTGATGAAGTCCCTGGTCCTCGCAGAAAAGATATTTCGAATGGTAGCGAGTGCATTTTCGTCTTTGTTCTGTTTGGTCTCGACGAGAAATACCGCGCGCTGGACAGAAGTGGCGATATGAAGCTTTTTGGCGCGGTTGAAGGCATCCACCTCTGAGTACGTGCCAAGCAGAAGATTTTGCATAAAGGTGTTTTTATCATTTTTTTCCGCGTAGGCAGTGAGAAGGCTCTGGATCTGGCAGACAGCAAGCTCTCCGATGGTTGCGGTAGTCTCACCTTTTCCCCATACGATAAGCAGATAGGAGAGAGTGTGATTTTCTGTGATCTTATACAGGCAGCAGTTTGCGTTGGAGACACACAGAGCACTGCTCTGGCGAAATTCTTCCAGCTTGGATTCGGAGGGCAGTTTTTTGTCACAGGTGGAAACAAAAATGTGGTTGTCCGTGTCGATCAGACAGAAATCAAGCTGGCTGATGTTTTTCCAGTCCGTCAGACATTTTTGTAAAATCTGTTGTATTTTCATTCGAGCATCCTTTCGTCATGATTTTTTTATAGTATAACAACAAAAACCCGGGGAGAAAATCCCCGGGCTTAAAAAGATTCCTAAATTAGTTAGTGATAACAAGTTCTGTTTCTTTGTCAAAGAAATGAGATTTTTCCATATCGAATGCGAATTTGATCGGATCACCTGTTTTAGCTGTTGTACGAGGATCAACTCGTGCTGTGATCTGAGTTCCGTTTACATCGAAGTATAAGAATACTTCTGCACCAAGAAGCTCGTAAACTTTAACTACAGAAGTCATCGGTGCGCTTGGAGATGCTTCGATGAACATCTGAGAATCATGGATATCTTCTGGACGGATACCAAGAACAACAGTTTTTCCAACATAACCGCCATCTTTGAGAGCTTTTGCTTTAGCAGCCGGAACAACCAGTTCATGTTCGCCAACTTTAGCGACCACATTTCCGCCTTTTTCGGAGATAACAGCATCCAGGAAGTTCATCTGCGGAGATCCCATGAATCCTGCAACGAACAAGTTGCCAACACCATCCTTCATAACAACGATTCTGGTACCAAGTGTCATAGCCTCTGTCTGGTCATGTGTTACATAGATGATAGTAGCGCCCAGTCTCTGGTGGATCTTGGAGATCTCGATACGCATCTGCACACGAAGTTTTGCATCAAGGTTGGAAAGCGGCTCATCCATAAGGAATACTTTAGGATTACGAACGATCGCACGACCCATAGCAACACGCTGTCTCTGACCACCGGAAAGAGCTTTCGGTTTACGATCAAGAAGTTTTTCAAGGTCAAGGATTCTAGCTGCTTCACGAACAGCTTTGTCGATCTGGTCTTTCGGAACTTTACGAAGTTTCAGACCAAATGCCATGTTGTCATATACTGTCATATGAGGATACAGAGCGTAGTTCTGGAAAACCATTGCGATGTCACGATCTTTTGGTTCAACATCGTTCATAACTTTTCCGTCGATTGAGAATGTACCGCCTGTAATATCTTCAAGACCTGCGATCATACGAAGTGTTGTAGATTTACCACATCCTGAAGGTCCTACGAAGATGATAAATTCTTTATCTTCAATTTCAAGGTTAAAATCTTTTACTGCATGGAATCCGTTAGGATATTTTTTGTCAATGCCTTTTAATGATAACTGTGCCATTTAATAATCCTCCTTGGAAATAATCCGTTTTTTACTGTTACCAGTATATAATAAAATTTGAGGAACAACAATGTAACGAGTGACCAAAAAACATTTTTTAAAATGTACAAAAATGCTAATTAGGGATTGCATATATAGAGTGATGATAAGTGTTGTTTTAGATAGAAATAGAAATATTAAAAAAGTATGAAATCAGGGATACAATTTGACGAAATTCACATTATCCGTTACAATATATG
>CAZSTD010000082.1:4711-10785 GCA_964609645.1 uncultured Blautia sp. | reverse complement strand
AATGCACAGAAGTTCGTGAAAATGTCCAAAAGAACTCCCATATTTTGTATAAAAAGTAAAAAAAGATGGAATAATGCATACAGGCTGTGCTATAATAAACTATCGATTCCTGTTCTTATTTAAAGAACTTACGAAACGGGAGAATCTGAACAGGGGCAACTATCTCACAAGTATGTATACAGGAGGAAGTTTATTATGGTATCATTCACATATGTTATCAAAGATGAACTAGGAATACATGCAAGGCCGGGGGCACTTCTAGTAAAAGAAGCCGGCAGCCTTACAAGCAGTGTCATTATCCATAAGGGCAAAAAATCGGGAGATGCAAAGAGGATTTTCAGCCTTATGAATCTTGCGGTTAAAAAGGATGATCTGATCACTGTAGAGGTAGAAGGCGAAAATGAAGCAGAAGATGCCGAAGTGATGAAAAATTTTTTGGAACATAATCTTTGATAAGGAGAGAACGAGTGATGAGAGTATTAGAAGGAAAGTCTGTGTTTTCAGGAATTGCCATTGGCAAAATTTCTATTCTGCAGAAAGCAGATACAAGTGTAAAACGTACAAAAGTAGAAGATGTAGAAGCTGAGATCGCACGCGTGCAGGAAGCGAAAGAAAAAGCAGTTGCACAGCTCCAGAAGCTGTATGATAAAGCACTTCAGGAAGTTGGTGAGTCAGGAGCTGCTATCTTTGAAGTACACCAGATGATGCTGGATGATGAAGATTATCTGGATTCTGTTGACAATATCATTCGCACCGAGAATGTAAATGCGGAATACGCAGTTGCAACAACTGGTGATAACTTTGCGTCTATGTTTGCACAGATGGATGATGATTACATGAAAGCAAGAGCAGCGGATGTAAAGGATATTTCAGACCGTCTGGTTCGTGTTCTGTCCGGATATGAAGAGGAGGATATGGATGCAGCAGAGCCATCCATCATCGTTGCAGAAGACCTTGCTCCAAGTGAGACTGTACAGATGGATAAGAGCAAAGTACTTGCTTTTGTTACAAGAAAAGGATCCTCAAATTCACACACAGCGATCCTTGCAAGAACCATGAATATTCCAGCGCTGATCAACATCGAATATGACGACAGCATCAATGGTAAAATGGCAGTTGTAGATGGAAAAAGTGGTTCTCTGATCATTGAGCCGGATGAAGATACTCTGAAAAAATATCAGGCTCTGAAAGATGAAGAATTACATCAGAGAGCGATGCTCAAAGAATTAAAAGGAAAGACAACTGAAACTAAGAGCGGACGTAAGATCCACCTCTACGCAAACATCGGAAGTACAGGAGATGTTGCGAGTGTTCTGTCAAACGACGCAGAGGGAATCGGTCTTTTCAGAAGTGAGTTTATTTACCTTGAGAAAGATAACTATCCGACAGAGGAAGAACAGTTCCAGATTTATAAGACAGTTGCTCAGAACATGGCTGGTAAAAAAGTGATCATCCGTACACTGGATATCGGTGCAGACAAACAGATTGATTACTTTGATATGGCGCATGAAGAAAACCCAGCTATGGGATATCGTGCGATTCGTATCTGCCTGGACAGACCGGAAGTATTTAAGACTCAGCTCCGTGCACTTTTCAGAGCTGGTCTGTATGGAAACATTTCCATCATGTATCCAATGATCATCTCTGTAGCAGAAGTAAAACAGATCAAAGCGATCGTTGCAGAAGTGAAGAAAGAGCTGACAGAGCAGGGTGTTCCGTTTAAAGAAGATATCGAACAGGGTGTTATGATCGAGACACCAGCGGCTGTTATGATCAGTGATCTGCTCGCAAAAGAAGTTGACTTTTTCAGCATTGGCACAAACGACTTGACACAGTATACACTGGCAATTGACCGTCAGAATGCGAAACTGGATAACATCTATGATGCACATCATGAAGCAGTTCTTCGTATGATCCAGATGGTTATCGACAATGCACATAAAGAAGGCATCTGGGCTGGAATCTGTGGTGAGCTTGGCGCAGATACAACTATGACAGAGCGTTTTGTAGAGATGGGTATCGACGAGTTATCTGTTTCTCCTACATTTGTGCTTCCAGTGCGTAAGATCGTAAGAGAGATGGAATAAGATATCGCATAGAATAAAATTCGAAGAGAATTTTAAGATCCTAAGTGTTTTTTTAGAAATAAGTCAGAAGTGATCGGTTTGTTTTTAAACTGAAGCTATTATGAAAAGCAGAGTTTCCGCAGGATATGGATGTATACCAGAACGGGACTCTGCTTTTTTGCTTTATAGGAAAGTCGATTTTTGCTGATCTTTTGAACCTATGATTTGAGAAGTATAGGTGAAGAAGAATCTGCTAAACTGGACAAAAACTATAAATTTAGTATTGAATAAAAAAAATGAATAAAATATAATGGGAGTTATAGAGATTAAAACTATTTTTTGAGGGGCAGTTATGAAAAGTACTGTTAATATGACTGTAATTTATGCTGTGATTGCGTTGGCGGCATTTTTATTGATGATAGGGTATTGGAAGCTGATCAAGGAAAAAGAGAAGTGGATCCAGTATCTTTATATTGCTGTGTTTGGAATAAATGCTGGGTATTTTTTTCTTTCTATATCGGATAATATTCAGGCAGCATTGGTTGCAAATGGAATTGTAGCGCTACTTTCTGCATTTCTGCCATTTTTTATGCTAATGTTGATCATGAAAGTATGCAGCTTCAATTGTTCAAAGTATTTGTTTGGAGCGTTGATCTTTGTTGGTTGTTTGATTTTTTTGCTGACGGCGAGTGGAGGTTGTCTTACCCTTTATTATAGAGAGATTAGATTGGATTTTATCAATGGAGCAGCAGTTTTGATAAAAGATCATGGACCATTGCATTTTGTATATGGTGTGTATTTATTCCTTTATTTTGCGGGAATGATTGGCGTCATTTTGGATACAATGAAGCGAAAGAATGATATTTCCTGTAGAATCGTTGCTTTTCTCTCAACGACTGCGCTGTGCAGCATTTTGGTGTGGCTATTAGAACAGCTGATAGATGTTGACTTTGAACTTTTGGCAGTCTCTTATCTTTTTGCAGAACTTTTTCTGCTTCTGCTGTATATGATATTGGAGGAAGGATTAGTATCAGCAGTTGGAGAACAGACTGTTGATGAAACTTTTTCAGAGGATAAAATGGAAGAACAGGCAGAAGAAGCAGATATGAGCAATGAAACGATCAGTGATCAGATACAGACACGGACAGCGGGAAGTGATCTTACTGGGATCGAAAAACTCTCTGAACGAGAAAAGGAAGTACTGATTTTGATCATGGATAACAGAAAGCGAAAAGATATCGCAGAAGAGCTGGAAATAACAGAAAATACAGTTAAGAAACATACATCACATATTTTCGCAAAACTTGGTGTTTCCAGCCGAAAAGAGCTGTTTGCAAAATGTAATTATGTTCCGGAAAATAAAGTGCTGAAGTAATGGAGTACAAAGATGAAACGAAAGAAAAAGGGGCTTCTCTGCAGTCTGCTTTTGATTGTGGGGATAATGAGTGGTTGTGCATTGAATAAAACAAAGGAGCCGATCGATCTGACCATCTGGCATGTCTATGGAGGACAGACAGATTCTCCGTTAAATGATATGATTGATGAATTTAATCAGACAGTAGGCAAAGAAGAAGGGATTTGTGTTCAGGTTACTTCGGTCACGAATACCAATACGATCCATGAAGGGGTACTGGCAGCAGCTAATCAGGAACCGGGTGCAGCAGAATTGCCGGATATGTTTGTATCTTATCCAAAAACAGTACTTGCAATGCCGAATAAAGATGTTCTGGTTGATTACAGAGATTATTTCACAGAGGAAGAGTTTGAACAGTTTATGCCGGAATTTTTGAATGAAGGTGTGATTGACGATCGTCAGCTGATTCTTCCAGTGGCGAAATCTACAGAAGTAATGTTTATCAATAAAACTGAATTTGATCGTTTTGCAGCAGATACAGGAGTACAGCTTTCTGATCTGCAGACGTGGGAAAAGCTTTATGAAGTGTCTGAAGTCTATACAGAGTGGAGTGATGCACAGACACCGGATATTCCAGACGATGGAAAGACTTTTTTTGTACATGATTATCATTTTAATTATTTTCAGGTCGGCGTGGAATCCTTTGGAGAGGCGTTCTTTGATGGGGACACGATCGCATTTGGCGATGCGTTCCGCAAGGTGTGGGAGCCGTATGCCAAAGCTGCGGTCAAAGGTGCGGTGTGGTTGTACGAAGGCTATGCGACAGAACCGCTCAGAACAGGTGATGCGGTTGTCTCGGTGGCTTCATCTGCCAGTATTTTGTATTATTCTGATGTGGTGACTCATGAGGACAATACATCGGAAAACATTGAAATCATTGTACGTCCGTGCCCGGTTTTTGAAGATGGTGAAAAACTGGTAATGCAGCGAGGTGCAGGTATTTGTACGGTAAAATCAGAACCGGAACGTGAAAAAGCTGCCTGTGTCTTTTTGAAATGGCTGACCGATCCGCAGAATAACATACGTTTTGTAACACAGACAGGGTATATGCCAGTCTCTAATGAGGCATTCTTGAATGAACTGCCGGAGGCGATCGAAAATCTGGAATCACCCAAATATGTAGAATTGTACAAGGCATATATGGATACACAGAAAGAATATCAATTCTATACAGCACCGCTTTTGGATACATATCTGGAACTGGAAACAAGCTTTGAGAAGGGTGTGCGCTTGCAGCTTAGTATAGAAAGAAATGCATGGTTGAAGGATGGTGCGAAAGAAGGACAGCTGGAGACGGCAGTGGATCATGGACTTGAGAATGTGAAAGCTCTGTACGAATAGATTTTTGGACAGGAGAGAAAGACACTAGATGTTAAAAGAAATAAAAACTATTTTCAGAGTGACTGCAAATCTGAAAAGACAGAGCGTCAGTATGCGCCGCAAACTGATGTTTTATTGGTGTGTAATGATTTTGATGGCAGTTGGCCTTTTTATGCTTCTGTTCAGTATGGTCGGTGGCTTTTCTGACCAGAGACAGAAACTGCAGGAAAATCTGAGCCTGCATTTGGAGCATACCAACAGTGAATTATCACAGCATTTGGATCATTTGATGGCACAAAGCATCACGTTGTCAGAACAGATCAGCTATGAGATCGAAAAAATGTTTGTTGTGAACGGAAAAAGCGTTTCAGATTTAAATGATTCACCAGAGATGTTATTGGAACTTCAGGATAATCTTTATGAAAAGCTTTATACAACCTTGATGACCAGTGAATGTAGTGGAGCCTATTTTGTTCTTGATGTGACTACGAATACGCAGGCAAAAACGGCAGAAAATTCAAGAAGCGGCATGTATCTGCGCTTTGCCAATCTGAATACCAAAAATTCTGCGACGCAGGATATCGTATATTTCAGGGGAATCCCGGATATTGCAAGAGAGGAGCGGATTGAACTGCACAATCGCTGGAATCTTGAGTTTGATAAATCGGCTTTTCCGGAATATGAGCATTTGATCGAACAGCAGGTACATAATTTAACCCGAACAAGCTATTGGACAGAATGTTTTCGATTGACGGATACCTGGGAGGATGTCATGCTGTTGGCTGTTCCGATTTTGGACAATAATGGAGCAGTCATAGGACTATGTGGAGTAGAACTTAGTGAACTCTATTTTTATCTTTCCTATCCAGTGATCATAAGTCCTTTTGGCAGTATGACTACCGTGTTAGCACCGACAGGGGCAGATGGGATTGAACTGGCGAAAGGAGTCATTGCAGCTTCTGATGATACTTATATGGATAGTTTTGCCAACCTACAGATCAAGACGAATAAGAACTACAATATTTATGAAACGCAGAATGAGACATATTTAGGCAAACATGAAAAGCTTATGATCAACACAGCTTCTGAACGGAGCATGAGTGCGGCGACTTTAATAAAAAAACAGAGCTATGATGATGCGCTGCACCTTCATCAGTATAAAATGATGACAGTATTTCTTGTGTTTTTCCTGTTTATGTTTGTGCTGTCTGTTGTTATGACGAACCGGTTTGTAAAACCGATCGCGGCGAGTCTTCAGGCAATCCAGGAAGATA
>CAZSTD010000082.1:2726-4611 GCA_964609645.1 uncultured Blautia sp. | reverse complement strand
GTCAGAAAACATAGTGGAAATATCTATCGAAAACTAAATATATCATCGCGAGATGAACTGATGCTGTATGTTGATCTGTTCAGAAGGTGTAATCAGTTGGAAGAACTGCTGAAACAGAGTAAATCACCCCTATGATGTGGTCGATTACCCTTTTTTGGAAGGATTACCCCATGGGTATTACCCTTTTTGAGGCAAAAAGCAAAAGGCGCTGATCCTATTTTTTTGAAAAAGTAGAGTCAGTGCCATTTTTTTTTCGAGATAGAACTGGTATAAAAGAAGTAACAGTAAATGTATCTAACAAAAAACAAAGAAATCAATCAAAGGAGGGAGTTTTTATGAAGAAAAGATATGCATTATTACTGACAGCAGCATTTAGTATGGCGGTGACCTGTAACGTAATGGCAGCAGAAGATGTGACAGGAGAATGGTACGGAAATATGTATGGAATGCCCCTGGAACTAACCCTGGATGAAAGCGGCACGTATTCGATGACCATGGGTGGTGAAGAGGAAGATACCGGAACCTGGGAACTGGATGGTGAAACGTTCTATATGGACAAAGGGACCGACGATGAACTAAGTCTTGCATATGATGGTGAAACCTTGTCAATGGAGGAGGACGGCATGGAACTTATGTTCAGCCGCGATCCAGAAGCAGCTACAGGATTTGTGCCGGCAGAAGCACGTACGGATTCTGAGCTGGAAGAATTTGCAGGGCATTGGACAGCAACTCAGATATCTGCACTTGGTGTGACGGCTCCCCTGGAGATGTTTGAGGTTGAAAACGTGGAGCTGGATATCACCGATAACAAAGTAAAATTTATTTTGGCAGGCGGTGACACATTTGGTGAATGGGAAGTCGCAGACCTGGAAGGCGAGCTGACAGATGGTGTGCTTGCTTTTGCAATAGAAACAGGAGACGAGGATTCGGAAGATTCGGAGACCTGGGCTTGGGCTGCACAACTTTTGGAAGATGGAACGATGAGTCTGTCAACTAAGATGGAGGAAGAACCGATTATTTTCTATTTGGAAGCAGAAGAGGATGCAGAAGCAGAAGAGGAAACAAAAGCAGCAGAATGATCAAATAAATATATTCGGATCTAAGCTGATTAGATTCCACGCTTTTATTTACAGCTAGATAAGATATGGAGCAAAAAGGAGATAGGATATGGGACTGTTTGGAAAATTATTTGATAAAAAAGAGTGTTCAATTTGTGGTGGGGAGATTGGTCTGCTTGGAAATCGTAAGCTAGAAGATGGAAACTGCTGTAAAGAGTGTGCAAAGAAACTTTCGCCATGGTTTGAAGAGCGACGTCACAGTACAGTTGAAGATATCAAAAAACAGCTTGTTTACAGAGAGGAAAATAAAGCGAAGGTTCAGGCATTTCAGGTGACCAGAGAATTTGCAGGTGACTGCAATCATGTATTTATTGATGATAATAAAGGCCAGTTTGCGATCACCACCGCTACAGGATTGAATGCGGAAATAAATCCTGATATTGTAGATCTTTCTCAGGTGACTAGCTGCAGATTACAGATCGACCAGAATCGGGAAGAAGAACAGTATCGCAATGAAGAAGGCCAAATGGTAGATTATAATCCGCCACGATATACGTATTCTTATAATTATTCTATCAAGCTTGGAATCAATTCTCCTTGGTTTGATGACATGGATTTCAGACTGAATACATTCGAGATTGAAGAGCACAATTGCAGACGGATCATGGAAATGGAAAATCTTGGCAATCAGATTGTAGCAGCCTTGACCGGACAAGTGATGGGTCAGCCAATGGGAGGAATGCAGCAGAATATGTATGGCCAGCCGATGAATGGAATGCAGCAGAACGGATATGGTCAGCCGATGGGAGGAATGCAGCAGAACGGAT
>CAZSTD010000082.1:0-2626 GCA_964609645.1 uncultured Blautia sp. | reverse complement strand
GGAATGCAGCAGAACGGATATGGTCAGCCGATGGGAGGAATGCAGCAGAACGGATACGGTCAGCCGATGCAGAATCAGGGATACAGAGCAGGAGTTCGCTGTGATAAATGCGGCTGGGTTCCAGAGGATAGCAATAATATTCCGAAGTTCTGTCCAATGTGCGGGAGTCCATTTAACGGCAATGATATTTAATGCATTTCAAACTGTTTAACAGGAAGATGAACCATCTCTTCCAGAACGATACACAGAGGAAGCAATGGTAAATTCGGAAAAACGCTTCTTTTGGAAAGTTTTTGAAGGAGGAAATAATGCATGAAAAAGGTAACAATAATCTTGTCGATATTCTGTCTGCTGATATTTGGAAGTAACGTTTTTGCGGAGGAGAGCGAGGAAACGTTGACGGCAGCTTCGGAATGGATTTATGATGATATGAGCTGCTGCGTTTATGTGGAAGGCACCCTCAGTGGAGATGTGACGATTCCTGCGAATATCAATGGAAATCAGCCATACGCGTTGATGACCAATACGCTCGCAGGTCAGAATGAGATAACATCCCTGACTTTACCAGAAGGCATGTATGCGCTGCGGGATAATTCTGTGACCCAAATGGACAATGTGAAAAGTATCACGCTGAATGAGGATTTGGAGGTCATCGGTCGCTGCAATATTAGTAATTGTGTGGCATTGACCAGTATAACCATTCCTGCCAGTGTGCGCATGATCGATTCTTCCTTCATGCAATGCGAGAACCTGCAGGAGATCCGTTTTTTGGGCGAATGTCCTCGCTTTTTGGAGACTAGCTTCTGTTTCTACTGGATGCCGGATGATTATGTGATCTATGTTCCAGACGATCAATACGATGCTTATGCAGAGGCGCTTCAGGATGCCAATGATGCAGTGGAGCATTTGCAGCCCAGCGGTCAGAATGCGGAGAAACGTGAAAAGGTGAACAACGAAGATTGGTTTGAATTTGACGCTTCCACTGGCGCAGTGACTGGATATCGGGAATATCATGCCTATGTGGAAATTCCTGAGACCATCGGTGGCATTGAGGTGAAATCCATTGCTGCAAATGCCGTGCAGGATAATGATTCTATTATGGCTCTTGTAATCCCAGAAGGTGTAGAACGGGTGGAAAGCGGTGCATTCCAATCAGCAGAAAACCTAGCCTATATGAAATTTCCTGCATCTCTCAAGGTGATTGGCGATGATGCATTCGACAATACATATGGCAAGCACATTGACTGGAGCGAGGGTCTGGAGGAAATTGGAGCGCGGGCATTTAAGGATATCCTTAATACATCGCTGACGCTGCCTTCTACCGTGAAAACTATCGGAGAGAGTGCGTTTGAAAGCACATGGCTTCAGAATCTTTATCTAAGCGGTGATTTGGAAAGCATCGGTTCGCGTGCTTTTGCAGACAGCAGTATCACCTATATGGCTTTTGATTTTTATGAGCCTATCATAATTGCAAATGATGCCTTTGTGGGCAACAATGTGGCAGATTTAGATCTGCCTTGGGACAGCAGTTTTGAGAACCGGGCGCAGTATGCAGAGATTCTGCGCGATCAATGTCCGGATTGCATTGTTTGGATCAATAATCCTGTAAGTGGAGATGTGGCAGAAAATCCGGTATACGATCCGGACATAAAAGATTTTGAAAACGGCGTTTGGATCCTTTATATGGGTGATCAGCCAGATCTGACCCCTTGGACGAGTTATGATGACATCAATGTGACTGCGCTGGGCGAGGGTGTGTTCAAGGGAAACAAGACTATTCGCTCCTTCTATCCACACCACTGCGGCTGGTTTACCACTATTGGCGATGAAGCTTTTGCAGACAGCAGTCTTGAATATTTTGAGCCTTTTGGCAGCATTGAAACGATTGGAAACGGTGCATTTCGAAATTGTTTGAATCTGACAGAGCTGACTTTGCCAGCATCACTTACCAGCATCGGAGCGGATGCTCTGGCAGGCTGCGAGAATCTTGAAAAACTTACTGTGCTGTGTGACCCGACGATTTTACCAGATGGCCTGTTCGATGAATGCTTTGCACATACCGAAATCTATGCCGCGCCCGATGCCACGAATGAACAGGTGCGTATATTGAGTGAAAAGGCGCATCATCCATGGTATGTACCGGTTCCACGCGTGGGCGAAGAGGCACGTGATCTGGTTGAAATGCCATATGCGATGCTTCCGATCGATGATTTTTGGTATGATACGGAAACTACGCGTCTGGATTGCTACAACGGTTATGAATTGAACCTGTATCTGCCGCGTGAGGCAGAAGGCGTAACGCTGAATACGATCGGCAGCAGTATGATGGACCGTGCTGAGGGCGGTGACAATTATGAAATAGAACTGCCGGTGCGTTCTGTAGTTATCCCTGAAAACTATACGGATGCTCACTATGCCGCCTTTGCAGGCTGTGAGACGTTGGAGACTGTGATCTGCTATGCACCGATGGAGATGCTGCCGGATGAGATGTTCTCTGGCTGCACGAATCTGCGGGAAGTCGTATTTGTCAATGGTGTGCGCAGCGTTGGCTCCTATGCTTTTGTTGGCTGCGAAAATCTGGAAACGGTATATCTTGGCGAATTTGTTGAAACAATCAATGAAAATG
>CAZSTD010000081.1:10365-10826 GCA_964609645.1 uncultured Blautia sp. | reverse complement strand
CCGGCAGTCATCAGCATCGCACTTGTGACAACACTTATCTGGCTGCTGGCAGGAAAAGATTTTGGATTTGCGCTGGCAAGAGGAATCTCTGTGCTTGTTATCAGCTGCCCATGCGCGCTTGGTCTGGCGACGCCGGTTGCGATCATGGTTGGAAACGGTGTGGGCGCGAAAAATGGAATCCTCTTTAAAACAGCAGTTTCGCTGGAGGCGGCAGGAAAAGTTCAGATCGTTGCACTGGATAAGACCGGTACGATCACCAGTGGCATGCCTCAGGTGACGGATCTGGTCGCAGCAGGTACGGTTTCAGAGGAGGAACTTTTGACCTATGCCTACGCTTTAGAGAGAAAGAGTGAACACCCGCTTGCAAAGGCGATCCTTTCCAAAGCGGAAGAGAAACATACAAAAGTAATGGAAGTGGAAAACTTTGAGGCACTTCCGGGAAATGGTCTGCGGGCATCCTT
>CAZSTD010000081.1:0-10355 GCA_964609645.1 uncultured Blautia sp. | reverse complement strand
AATGGAGAAGCCTTAGTGGGCGGAAGCTTGAAATTTATCAGCAGCCAGGTGACCGTACCTGGAAAGCTTTCAAAGAAAGCTGAGGAGCTTGCAGAATCGGGCAAAACACCGCTGTTGTTTGCAAAAAATGGACAGTTGATCGGTATGATCGCGGTTGCGGATGTGATCAAAGAGGACAGTCCACAGGCAGTCCGTGAGCTGCAGAATATGGGGATCCGTGTGGTAATGCTTACCGGAGATAATGAACGCACAGCGAAGGCGATCGGTGCGCAGGCAGGCGTGGATGAGGTGATCGCAGGCGTGCTTCCGGATGGTAAAGAAAGTGTGATCCGTACTTTGAAAGAACAGGGCAAGGTAGCTATGGTCGGGGACGGTATCAACGATGCACCGGCACTTACCAGAGCAGACATTGGGATCGCGATCGGTGCAGGAACGGATATTGCGATCGATGCCGCGGATGTGGTGCTGATGAAAAGCCAGCTCAGCGATGTACCTGCGGCGATCCGTCTTAGCAGGGCAACTTTAAAAAATATCCACGAAAATCTTTTCTGGGCATTTTTCTACAATATCATAGGTATCCCGCTGGCAGCAGGAGTATGGATCCCAATCTTTGGATGGACCTTAAACCCTATGTTCGGGGCAGCTGCAATGAGTCTCTCCAGTTTCTGTGTGGTGACCAATGCACTTCGTTTGAATCTGTGCAAGGTTCATGATGCATCCAAGGATAAAAAGATCAAACAGAAAGCGGCAAACAGGAGCGAGAGCAAAGACAATGAAATTCATGGTTTTGAAGACCACGAAAATAAAAAAGAACAAAAGGAGAACAATGAAATGACAATCACAGTAAACGTAAAAGGAATGATGTGCCCACATTGTGAGGCTCACGTAAACAAAGCGATCAAAGAAGCTTTCCAGGTAGAAGATGTTGTTTCTTCCCACGAAAAGGGAACAACAGTGATCACTGCTTCTGAGGCTCTCGATGAAGAAATGATCCGCAAAGTGATCACAGAAGCAGGATATGAAGTGACAGGCATCAACTAAAAAGACCAGCCAATAAATGGCAGAAATTGTAGGATGCCAAAGATCCTAAAAATGTGAAATATGATACTTCCCGCAGTGATCAAAGAGCAAACCCGAAATAAAATACGGTTTACCAGACCTTTAGAGGAGCAGAGGTTTAAGCGAAAGCCTTTCTTCATGGGAAAGAAAAGCCTCTCTCCTTTGCGGTTGAACAGATCTGCGATCAGATGGGAAAGAAAAGCGATACCGAAATAGGGAGCCAATAAAGGCAAAAATCCAGCCACACAACCAGTTAGCAGTCCAAGAGCAAGAAAGGAGTGCATAAAAGACCTGTGTGGCTGTTCTTTTCCGATCGCACAGATCACAAAAAAAGCCGCCACAGAAGGCGTGGCTTGCATGATGCTGCTGTTGCTGAGAAGCTTCTGGTAGATCCCGATATCCCATATGGATTCTGCGAGAAAGATCAAGATGACGGTGAAGGCAGTAAATGCGACGATCTTATCTGCCTCTCTGTGGGAATCAGAAGTCCCGATATCGATATCACTGATCACAGAGCCGATCATAGCGGCACCTGTTCCTAAGATCAGCTCCGTGATAGTTGCTGGCTGCAGGAGCAGAAGGCTGGCGGACGTACCGATTGCCATGTGTGTTTTTCCTAACATATCGTTTGAGTACCCTTTCATAAATGATAAAGTGATATAAGAACAAATGTTTTGGTAAATGATAGCACAGACTGTCGGAATTTGTCAATGCTTTCAGACAATTCTCCACAAATCCTTCCACTTTTTGAAGCTTTTTTTCAGATTGGGTATTGCAATGCAGACAAAAAGGTATTATAATGGCTTCGAAAACCAGATAATGACCGGGGGAGCTTTAATTGAAAAGCTGAGAGTAAGGTATTCCTTAGACCCTTTAAACCTGTTGGGTAATGCCAGTGTAGGAAGTGTTTATATTAGTTATATTTTATATAATGATACGAAAGATTACCGAAAGCATTTGCCAGTGGCAGATGCTTTTTCTTGTTTTACGGAAGCTTTAAAAGAGATCTCTATCAGACGGAAATGAGAAGAAGGTTAAAAAAGCGGCTTTATCTGAGAAAAATAAAAAACAGGAGGAAATGCAAATGAACGCAAGTGTAGCAATTCAGGTATTGCCAAAAGTAACAGAGGAAGAAGAACTGATCCGTATCGTGGATGCTGTGATCGATTATATCCGATCCACAGGACTTAATTACTCTGTCGGACCTTTTGAGACAACGATCGAAGGGGATTACGATGAACTGATGGATATCGTAAAGGAATGTCAGCATGTAGCGTACCGCGCAGGCTGCAAAGAAATGAGTGTATATGTAAAGATTGCTTATAAGCCGGAAGGGGATGTACTGACCATTGAAAAGAAAGTATCCAAACATCACCAGTAAAATTCCGCCAATTGTGGCTCTGATGCTTATTTTGGTCTGCTGGCAGCTTGCCTGCGTCTGTCAGATCGTGCCCTCTTATATGCTTCCATCCCCCATCGAGGTGGGGAAAGCGCTGATCAAAGATTTTTCAACGATCTTATTTCATGCAAGATTTACTCTGCTGGAGTCTTTCTACGGATTGTTGATCGGGATCGTATTGGCATTTTTCTTTGCCACACTGATGGACAGATTTCAAATTTTGGATCAGGCACTGCATCCGATCATGATCATTACGCAGACGATCCCGACGATCGCGATCGCACCGATCCTGGTACTTTGGATGGGATTTGGAATGGCGCCGAAGATCACACTCGTTGTGATCACGACATTCTTTCCGATCACGGTGGGACTGCTGGATGGTTATAAGAGTGTGGATCAGGATGCGATCCGGCTTTTGCAGGCAATGGGGGCAAACCGCCTGCAGATCTTCTGCCATGTAAAATTTCCTTTTGCGCTGCCGCAGTTTTTTTCCGGGCTGAAGATATCTGCCTCCTATGCGGTAGTGGGCGCGGTAGTCTCAGAGTGGCTTGGAGGATTTAACGGACTTGGCGTTTATATGACACGTGTGAAAAAGGCATACGCATTTGACAAGATGTTTGCAGTGATCATTTTTATCGTGGTGATCAGTCTGCTCCTGCTTTTGGCAGTGAATATCATAAAATATGTTGCTATGCCGTGGTTACATGTAGAAAAAGGAGAGAACATGAATAAAGGTCATAAAAAATATACAATGACTGCTGCCACAATGCTTTGCGTGACTGCCGTTTTGGGCGGAGTATCTGCAGGTCATGTACAGGCAGCAGATAAAAAGATTACTTTTTGCCTGGATTGGACCCCAAATACCAACCACACAGGACTTTATGCAGCGCTGGCAAACGGCTATTATAAAGATGCTGGGCTTGATGTACAGATCGTACAGCCGCCGGAGGATGGAGCATCTCTGATGTGTGCTTCCGGTCAGGCGCAGTTTGCGATCCAGGCACAGGATACGATGGCGTCTTCGCTGGCACTCGACGAGCCTCTTGGGATCACGGCTGTAGCGGCGGTCATCCAGCACAATACATCCGGGATCCTTTCCAGGGCAGGGGAAGGTTTAGACAAGCCTGCCGGTCTGACAGGTAAAACCTATGCGACGTGGGAATCTCCGATCGAACTTGCGATGATGCAGAATGTCGTAAATGCTGATGGCGGAAATTTCGAGGAAGTGACCTTGATCCCGAATAATATCACAGATGAACCGGCTGCGCTGGCTGCACATCAGACGGATGCAGTCTGGGTATTTGAGGGATGGAGCGCGGTCATGGCTCAGCTAGAGGAGATCGACTGTGACTATTTTGCATTTGCAGATATTGATCCGGTGTTTGACTATTATACACCTGTGATCATTGCCAATAATGACTACCTGGAGGCGAATCCAGAACAGGCGAAAGCCTTTATGGAAGCAACTGCAAAAGGCTATGAGTTTGCAGCAGAACATCCGCAGGAGGCGGCACAGATGCTGATCGATGGAGATAATACTGGTTCTTTAAGCGGCGCGGAGGATCTGATCTTCAAAAGCCAGGAATTTTTATCTGCCAGATATATCGACGATGCCGAAAGCTGGGGCGTGATCGATCCTGACAGATGGAATGCTTTCTACAAATGGCTCTATGAGAATGGACTTTGCGAAAAAGACCTGACAGATGTCGGATTTAGCAACGACTATCTGCCACAGTAAAGGAGAACGATATGTCGTTATTGCGAGCGGAACATATTTCAAAATCATATGGTTCAAAAGAGGTGCTTAAAGACATCAGCATCCATTTGGATCAGGGAGAGATCGTGTCTCTTTTGGGGATCAGCGGTTCTGGAAAGACCACGCTGTTTCATATTTTGTCCGGGCTTGTCACTCCGGATACAGGAAAAGTCTATCTGCGGGAGAAGGACATCACTTCTTCTCCTGGAAGCATCAGTTATATGCTCCAAAAAGATTTACTGCTGCCGCATAAGAAAGTGATCGACAATGTCTCTTTGCCACTGGTGCTCGGCGGGATGAAGAAGGCGCAGGCAAGGCAGAAGGCAGCTCCTCTTTTTGCAGAGTTTGGACTGGAGGGGACACAAAATCAGTATCCGGTGCAGCTCTCTGGAGGGATGCGCCAAAGAGCGGCGCTCCTTCGCACCTATCTGTCATCGAGTGGAGTTGCCTTGCTCGATGAGCCGTTCAGTGCGCTGGATACCTTGACGAAAACCAATATTCACAAATGGTATCTGGATATTATGCAGCACATTGATCTGTCTACCTTATTTATCACGCATGATATCGATGAAGCGATCCTATTGTCCGACAGGATCTATATTTTAAATGGAGCACCTGGAAAGATCCGTGATGAGATCATTATCAAAGAGAAAAAGCCAAGGGCAGAAAATTTTGCACTATCGGATGCATTCTTAGCGTACAAGCGCGAGATCATCAGTAAATTATAAAGTTATAGAAACTCCAAATGCAGAGGAAAGACTGTATTTGGAGTTTTTTGTATAAGATAAGGCTATACTCTCTGGAAGGATTGCAGTTCTTAGAGAGCTATGTTAAAATGGATTGGAAAGTTTTAAATTTAGAAGAGGAGCGTTTTATGGAAAATCAGACACCACACAAAAGACGTGTTCGTTATAAAGGGAAATATCCAAAGAAATTTGAGGAAAAATATAAGGAACTGAATCCGGAGAAATATCAGGATACGATCGCGCATGTGATCCAGAAAGGAAATACACCTGCGGGAATGCACATCTCCATCATGGTCAATGAGATCTTGGAATTTTTACATATTCAGCCCGGTCAGATTGGATTTGATGCAACTTTGGGCTATGGAGGTCACACAAAGGCGATGCTTGAATGCCTGAAAGGGGAAGGTCATATCTATGCGACGGATGTAGACCCGGAGGAATCTGCTAAGACGAAAAAACGTCTCGCAGAACAGGGATTTGGCGAAGAAATGTTAACGGTCCGCCTGCAAAACTTCTGTACGATCGATGAGATCGCAAAGGAAGTAGGGGGATTTGACTTTATCCTGGCAGACCTTGGGGTATCCTCCATGCAGATCGATAATCCGAAAAGAGGATTTTCTTTTAAGGTAGATGGACCTTTGGATCTTCGTCTGAATCAGGAAGCAGGGATCAGTGCAGCGGAGCGTTTGGACACCATCTCCAGAGATGAGCTTGCTGGAATGCTCTATGAAAATTCAGATGAGCCGTATTGTGAGGAACTTGCCAAAGCGATCACTGACGAGATCCGCAGAGGAAACCGGATCGATACGACTACAAAACTGCGCCAGGTGATCGAAAAGACACTGGATTTCCTTCCGGAAAAAGAAAAGAAAGAGACGATCAAAAAGACTTGCCAGAGAACCTTCCAGGCACTTCGCATTGATGTGAACCATGAGTTTGAAGTTCTTTATGATTTTATGGAAAAACTGCCGGATGCACTTCGACCGGGCGGACGTGCCGCGATCCTGACGTTCCATTCCGGAGAAGATAAATTAGTGAAAAAAGCGTTGAAAGCGGGATATAAGGCTGGGATTTACTCGGACTATGCAAAAGATGTGATCCGACCGTCTGCGCAGGAATGTGTGCAGAATCCAAGAGCGCGCTCGACAAAGATGCGCTGGGCGATCAAAGAATAAAACCGGACAAACTATAAAAATAAAATATTGGGGAGAAACATTTTGAAAGAGTATATCGTAGTAACCAACGCGCCTGAGATGGACTACACGAAAGACTATGTATCTTTGCCTTCCAACTATGGAAGTAAAGAATACTATGCACGTGAGGACATTCAGGCGATCTATAAAATGGTATATGAAAATTTGGATCAGTTAAATGCGAAAAACGGTTTTGTCAGCAGACTATCTTCCTATGAGAAGATCGTGATCAAACCGAATCTTGTGTCCGTATATCACAACAGTGGGATGGAGGAACCGGATTATCCGGAATCCACAGACCCGAGAGTGTTTGATGCGTTGATCGCATATTTGAAACAGTACCATAAGAACATCGTGATCGTGGAATCTTCGGGAAAACCAATGCCCACAAAGACTAGCTTTAAAGTAGCCGGATATGATCGGATCGCAAAAAAACATCACACAGGTTTGGTCGCATTGGAGACCTGTTCAGTTGTGCGCTATCTGCTGCCGAAGGCGGAAGTGATGAAAGAAGTCTATATTCCAGAGATCTTTCAGGAAGTCATTGAGAAGAAAGCATTCTATATCTCAGTTCCCAAATTAAAAACGAATCTTTACACACAGGTAACCTTAGGCTTTAAGAACGCGATGGGAGCGATCCCGTATTCTTTGAGAGAGCGAAATCACAATTATTATATCAATAAAAAGCTAGCAGATCTTTTGTATTTGTTTGAGCCGGATCTGATCTTCATTGATGGACTGATCGGTGGGGAGGGGAACACTCCGGCACCGGTAGATCCTGTAGATTCCCGTGTGTTTATTTCCGGGACCAATTCTGTGGCAGTTGATAGTGTCGGCACCGAAGTGATGGGACTTGATCCAGATCAGATCCCTTTGATCATTGAAGCGAAAAAACGTGGATTTGATGCCAAGGAGACAGAGATCATAGGGAAAGTGCCTCATTACCAATTCCGCCGGGCGATCCCTTCATTGATGGACGAAGGATTCCGCCAAAAATTCCCGAATATTTTGGTGCTGGCAGGACATAATCTGCCTCATGCGCCTAAAGTGACAGATCCAAACAAAGTGACTCCGGAGCTTGCTGTACAGTTAGAAACTGCCTGTGATGGCGGCTGTCTGGCAGCTACCCGTTCTGGTTTTGAATATGTCGTGTATGCTCCGAAGAAAAACTGTGAGATTCCATTAGTCATAATCGTAGGAGGCGGCGTGGAATGCGATGGTACAAGATACTGGTTTGACTATACGGGTAAACCGTACACAGAAGCGCAGATCCGCGAGATGAAAACACCGATCTTTACCGTTGGCAATTGTGCGCATATCCTAGAAGATGTGGCACAGTACAAGACACCGGGATGCTGCAGTCCATCGACATGTATGTTGGCAGCTACGGCGGCTATGAAGATCCCGTTTCCGCTTTTATCCTTAAAAAATAGATCTGTCGTGCATTTTGGCACGCATGTGGTTTCTATGGTAATGACCAGAGCCTGGAAAAGTCTTCAGGGAAAATGGGTAGACTGCCCGTCTAAACACATTGACCAAATTTATCCAGTTCCGGAAATCTCCGAAGACCAAAAAGAGAAAGACTATATAGAATGGCCGCTTCCAAAAATGGATTGGAAGATGAGAAAAAAGATGATCAAAGATCAGTTTGCGATCATGAAGTTATAAAAATAAGATTTTGCAAATCAAAAAGAGAGGAAGGATTTATCAGAACCCTTACCTCTCTTATTTTTGGTTTCTTCAAGAAAACACTAGGAAATCAGATCTCCCTGCAGTGGGAGCGGAATTCCTCGCGTATGACAGCTGCCTCCATCGGTCTTTCGAAATAGAATCCCTGGATCAGGGTGACACCCATATCTAAGAGCATATCCAGGATCTCTTTTTTCTCAACACCTTCTACACACAATTCCAGACCCATATTTTGGGAGAGGTCGTAGAGTGTGCGGATGATGATCTGGTTGTAATCATCGTTGACTAGGTTAAAGGCAAACGTCTTATCAATTTTGATCTGGCTGATCGGAAGTGTACGCAGGTAATTGAAACTGGTGTATCCTGTTCCGAAATCGTCCAGCGAGATGCCGATCCCCATGTCCATCAGTTTGCGGCACAGCTGTCGGGCTGCATCAAAGTTATTGATCAGCGAAGTTTCTGTGAGCTCACAGATCAGACAGTGCGGCGGCAGAGAATATTTGTTAAGTGTATGACGGATATGCTCCAAAAGTCCTGCGTCAGACATCTGCTGCGCTGCAAAATTTACATGTACGCTGGACGGTGCGCCTGTGAAATTCCAGAGACTGCATTCTTCGATCGCGCGCTCTAAGACCCAGCGCCCCACAGGAACGATCAGATCTGTGCCCTCCAGCGTTTCGATCAGTTCCATCTGTGTGATATTTGGAAGTTTCGGATTTTGATAGCGCAAAAGCGCCTCCGCAGAGGACCAGAAAGCATGTTCTTCTTTGTCTAGGCCATCCGCTGGAAGCTGGATGATCGGCTGATATACAACGCGGAAATGACAAAAATCATTTTCGATATCTAGGCGAAGTTCATTTTCCAGAAGATATTGCTTGGACAGCTCATCGTCTTTGGCATTTCTGAAAAACATGATCTTTTCTTTGGAATATTTTGCAAGCTGATATAAAGCGGTGTCTGCACTTTTTAAGAGCTCATCTGCGGTGGTGCCATGTTCCGGATAAACGGCAACCCCGATCGTGACATCGATGAAGATGCTTTTGCCTTCGATCAGTCTTGCCTTGGAGAGTGCGAGCTGAAGCGGCACCAGGCTGGCGAGGATCGCTTCTTTGTCATGGGTAGCCAGATGGACCAGGAACTCATCTCCGTCCAGTCGATAAATTCCCAGATTGTCAGAGAGATACATTTGGAGCATCTTTCCAAACTCTTTGAGGATCTGATTGGCAAAAGCTCTGCCAAAGATTTCATTGTAAAGTTTAAAATTATAGATATCGATGCACAGGATGCTGCCGCGAGCGCCAGGTGTGGAAAGATGGTTTTTCATTTCCATTTCATAGCAGTTTCTGTTTTTCATGCCAGTCAGCATATCTGTGTAAAGCATATGATTAAGCTGTTCTTCGTTTTTCTTTGCCTGAGTGATATCCATCAGTGAGCCTGCGATCATCACTGGCTGTCCTTGTTCGTTGAACATTCCCTTTCCATGGCAAGAGATCCAGATGATCTCACCGGTTTTGGTATAGACACGGTATTCTGCTGTGTGAAAGAGCGATTTTCCGGACAAAAAAGGAGTAAAGGATTCCAGGAAAATATGGCGGTCTTCCGGATGGATAAAAGAAAGGACTCTGTCCATCGCATTTCCAAAGGTCGGAGATTCCAATGGGAGCACATCCAAAGCCTTTGGAGAAAACGTGCATATGTTATTGATAAGGTCAAGCTGATAAATATAGTCCGTTGAGCCTTCTAATATGAGCTGATTGATGTTCTGGGCATGTTCTAGCCGGGCGACAACATCGTTAAGCTGATTTTTGTAGTCGTGGATCAAGTCATAGGAAAGGTGAACGATCCCTAAAATATAAGAGGACGGAGGATTCCTTGACAAGATAAAAAGAGAAGGGATCGTGCGGTCGTCCTTTCGAAGATTAACCTGGATGTCTTTGCGCATGGCTTTGGTTCCGGAAAGTCGGTGAAGCTGATGGATCAGCTGTTCTGAACTATCGCTTATAAGGTGGGTGAGAAACTCATCCAAAGACAAAGCCACAGCGCAATCTTCCGGGAAAAATACTTGGGAAAAAGCTGGTGAAAGATAGAGCGATTTTGTATTGATATCAAGAAAAAAACTATATTCTAAAATGGTCTGAGGAACCTGGCCAAATCCGCAGAGTTCTTTCACAGACAGCCAGTCACAATGTGAATGTTCGATCATAAAACCTCCTAAAAATAAAAAAATCATTGACCTCTTTATTTTAGCAGTTTTTTACAATTTTGTCATTGGATTTTAAGAATAATCTTATTATTTGCCAAAATATTTATTAAATATTATAGAAAGATTTTTGGTTTTCATATGGAGACCATGGAACGAAAAAGTGGACTGTTGACAGAAAAAAGAGCGTTTGCTATGATGACAGGAGTATTAAATACAAAGGAGATAAAACTTATGGTAAATGTAGGCAACATGCTCAAGATCACAAATGCATGGAACACATTTAAGAAAAATCATCCGAAATTTCCTGCAT
>CAZSTD010000080.1:0-10873 GCA_964609645.1 uncultured Blautia sp. | reverse complement strand
CTCGGAAAGAGGGAAACTTCTTATGGACGCGCTGGTTCTCGGATGAACCGAAATTGAACATAGTTATAACAATCGATATTTGACAGTAAAAGTCAAGGAGGTGTAACAACATGATGAAAATGAACCTTCAGTTATTCGCACATAAAAAAGGAGTTGGTTCTACAAAGAACGGTCGTGATTCCGAATCTAAGAGATTAGGTGCGAAAAGAGCAGACGGACAGTTTGTAAAAGCTGGAAATATTCTTTACAGACAGCGCGGAACTAAGATCCATGCTGGTGAAAACGTAGGATGCGGTAGAGATTATACTTTATTCGCATTAAAAGATGGCGTAGTAAGATTTACCAGAAAAGGACGCGATAAGAAACAGGTTTCTATCGTTCCAGTAGAAGCAGAATAATCTGGTTAAGCGGAAGGCTTCAAATCTATAAGGTTTGGAGCCTTTCTTTTAGGTTAAGAAACAACCTAAAATGTTTCTGATATTTTTTAATATCTAAACGTAATTATAAAATTTCGAGTAAATTTTTAAACGTATTTTATTTATATGTTATAGAAGCATATTTAGAACATGTAGAATAGAACAAGAATAGAAAAAATAGAGGTGTCATATGTTTGCAGACAGAGCGAAAATTTATATCCGCTCCGGTAAAGGCGGCGACGGCCATGTGAGTTTCCGCAGGGAATTATTTGTTGCCAATGGCGGACCTGACGGCGGTGACGGCGGCCGTGGTGGAGACGTGATATTTGAGGTAGATGAAGGCCAGAACACCCTTGGCGACTACCGACACAAAAGAAAATATAAAGCAGAAGACGGTCAGCAGGGTGGAAAGAAACGCTGCCATGGTGCTGACGGTAAAGATGTCATCCTGAAAGTTCCGGAAGGAACCGTTATCATGGATGCAGAATCCGGCAAAGTCATTGCTGATATGTCCGGAGATAATAAACGCCAGATCGTCTTAAAAGGCGGACGCGGCGGTAAGGGAAATCAGCATTATGCAACCGCGACCATGCAGGTTCCGAAATATGCGCAGCCTGGACAGCCTGCACAAGAGCTTGAGGTTCTTCTGGAGCTGAAAGTGATCGCAGACGTTGGTCTGGTAGGATTCCCAAATGTAGGAAAGTCTACATTCCTTTCCCGTGTGACAAATGCACAGCCAAAGATCGCCAATTATCACTTTACAACTTTAAGACCAAATCTTGGAGTTGTTGATACAGAAAATGGCGGTTTTGTCATCGCAGATATCCCAGGTCTGATCGAAGGTGCATCAGAAGGTGTTGGCCTTGGACATGAATTCCTTCGCCACATTGAGCGTACTAGAGTGATCATTCACATCGTAGATGCAGCCTCAACAGAGGGACGTGATCCGATCGATGATATCTATAAGATCAATAAAGAGCTGGAAGCTTATAATCCGGAGATCGCAGCGAGACCACAGGTGATCGCAGCAAACAAGATCGACTGTATCTTTACAGAAGACGGTGAAGAAAATCCAATCGATACGATCAGAAAAGAATTTGAGCCAAAAGGAATCCAGGTTTACCCAATCTCAGCAGTCAGCGGACAGGGTGTTCGAGAACTTTTATTCCATGTGAAAGAGCTTCTTGATAACTGTAAGCAGGAACCAGTTGTATTTGAACAGGAATTTTTCCCAGAAGATATGTTGGTTACTGAAAATCTTCCGTATACCGTAGAGCAGGATGCTGACGATCCGACGATCTTTATCGTAGAAGGACCTAAGATCGAGAAGATGCTTGGATATACCAACCTTGATTCTGAAAAGGGATTTGCTTTCTTCCAGAAGTTCTTAAAAGAGGGTGGTATCCTTGAGGATCTGGAAAAAGCTGGTATCCAGGAAGGCGATACTGTACGTATGTATGGTTTTGATTTTGACTATTATAAATAATTTTTGATGCATGTTGCGTGTATAGTGATAATAGATCCTAATAGACATGCATTCAGAAACATTCGTAACTTTTAATAGAGTGATAGATAAAGGAAAATAAAAATGACAAGTAAACAGAGAGCTTATTTAAAAAGTCTTGCAATGACTATGGATCCGATCCTTCAGTTAGGTAAGGGTGGACTGACTCCTGAAAATACAGCTTCCGTTGAGGAAGCGCTTGCTGCAAGAGAGCTGATCAAGATCAGCGTTCTTCAGAACTGTCTGGAAGATCCACGTGAGATGGCTGAAACTCTGGCAGAGCGTACACGCTCACAGATCGTTCAGGTGATCGGTAAAAAGATCGTATTATACCGTGAAGGTAAAAACGAGAAAAAGAAAATTGTATTACCTAAAAAATAAAGATACCTGTATGGATCTTACGGAGTTTATTTATGGCTGACAGTAAAAAAAGAATTGGTATCATGGGTGGTACGTTTGATCCGATCCATATGGGACATCTTATTCTGGGAGAAAAAGCATACGAGCAGTTTGATCTTGACAAAGTGCTCTTTATGCCTTCTGGAAATCCGCCTCACAAGAAAAACCGCAAGGGGCGTGCTACAGATGAACAGAGAGTGGAGATGGTCCGCAGAGCTATCCTGGGAAATCCTCACTTTGAGCTTTCTCTGATAGAGATGCATGAGAACGGATATACTTACACCTACCATACCTTGGAAATGCTAAAACAGCAAAATCCGGATACGGAATATTATTTTATCATAGGTGCTGATTCCCTGTATAATTTTGAGACCTGGATGGAGCCTTATCGAATCTGTCAAAACTGTATTCTGGTGACAGCTGTGAGGAATCATTCCACACTTACAGAGCTGGAATCTGAAATGCAGAGACTTTCTGATAAATATCACGGGATCTTTCTTCCACTAGCCACGATGAACATCGATGTATCCAGTGAGATGCTTCGTGCATGGATCAAAGAGCAAAAGAGTGTACGCTATTATATTCCGGATCTGGTGATCGATTATATTGAGAATAATCAGATTTACAGTCTGACAGAAGAAAGGAAGACCTTTTAAATGGCAGAATACGATTTTATAAAAATGCAAAAAAAACTTTCCAAATATCTGGATGAAGACCGTTATGCACATACATTGGGTGTCATGTATACCTGTGCAGCTCTTGCTATGGTCCACGACTGTGATCTGATCCTTGCACAGACAGCAGGGCTTTTGCATGACTGTGCGAAATGCATTCCCAATAAGAAAAAGTTAAAAATGTGCAGTCAGCATAAGATACCGGTAACCGAATTCGAACAGACACATCCATTTTTACTTCATGCCAAACTGGGAGCTTATGTTGCAAAAGAAAAATATAATGTCACAGATGAGTCGATACTTTCTGCGATCACCTGGCATACAACAGGACGGCCAGATATGACTCTTTTAGAAAAGATCGTCTATATTGCTGACTATATTGAGCCAAGACGCGACAAAGCCCCTAATCTGGAAGCAGTCCGTAAGCTGGCATTTCAGGATCTGGATGAATGTATGTACAAGATCCTTTCAGATACCTTGGATTATCTGGAAGAAAACCCAAAAGATATAGATACAACTACCAAAGATGCATTTTTGTATTATAAAGATTTGCATTTAGCAAAGAAGAAAGGAGCTCTTTCATGAACAAAGAATTGGAAATGGCAAAACTTGCCTGCCGCGCCCTTGATGACAAAAAAGGAAAAGATATCAAAGTGATCGATATTCATGAAGTATCTGTGATCGCAGATTATTTTGTGATCGCAAGTGCTTCCAACCAGAATCAGGTTCAGGCTATGGTCGACAACGTGGATGAAACTCTTGGCAGAGCTGGATATGAAGCAAAACAGATCGAAGGAACCAGAAATTCTAGCTGGGTACTGATGGATTATGGCGATATCATTGTTCACGTATTCGATGAAGAAAATCGTCTTTTCTATGATTTAGAAAGAATCTGGGGAGATGGAAAAGTTCTTGATATCCATGAATTCTTAGAAGATTGATCTAAGATAGGGTAGAAGGATCAACAAAAAGCAGGGACTATGAAACGGATATCCTTTCATAATTCCTGCTTTTTTATATTGTTTTCATATTTGGCTCATTTTTCATTTTATGTCCTGTCAAACTTTACTGATACAGACGGAAGACACCGAACACTTTACCAAGGATCTGAAGATCGCCCTGAATGATGATAGGATCCATCTTGCTGTTTTCTGGTTGGAGACGATAGTAGCCTTTTTCTTTATAAAAAGTTTTTACGGTTGCTGCGTCATCAACTAATGCAACGACAATATCGCCGTCAGCAGCAGTGGTCTGTTTTTTGACCAGTACGTGATCACCGTCAAAGATCCCAGCATCCACCATGCTTTCTCCTTTTACTTTAAGCATAAAGCTCTGCTCGTTTGGCATAAATTCGGATGGGATAGGGAAATATCCTTCGAAGTTTTCTACGGCAAGGATTGGCTGTCCTGCTGCCACGGTCCCAATGATCGGTACATTCACGACCTCCCTGCGGACCAGATTGAAATTGTCATCGATGATCTCAATCGCACGCGGTTTCGTCGCATCTCTTCGGATATATCCATTTTTCTCTAATGCCTCCAGATGAGAGTGCACAGAAGATGTAGATTTCAGATTTACTGCCTCACAGATTTCACGAACTGCCGGAGGAAAGCCTCTATTCAGGATCTCATTTTTGATATAGTCAAGGATTTCCTGCTGTTTTGGGGTGATTTTTCCATATGCCATAAGGTTTCTACCTCCTAATTTAATATTTCCATTTTACCATATTTTTAGCTTGAATGCAAACAGATATTCGGAAAATATGTTCTTTTTCAGCCAGTTTTTGTCATATATCTGTGAATTATTTCTAATTATCCTTGTTTTTGATTTTGTAAAATGTTACAATACTTTGGACGTAAAACAAGATTTAAAAAGCATTAAAATAAAGGAGGCATTCCATTGTCTGAGAATCATAAAAAATCCTCTAAAACACCTGGAATCCTGGCAAGACTTCGAATGATCTTTGGCCTGAACATCGGGACTGCTATGTTCGGAGTATTGTTTGTATATATGGCTTTCAGTGCCATTTTATATCTTACGAATGCACATATTGAATCGTATCAGGTAACTTCGGGACCTCTTTCTCGAAATGAAACTTACACGGGACTTGCGATCCGTGAAGAATCGGTCTGCACTGCCAATTCTTCCGGATATATCACTTATTATGCAAAAGAGGGCAGTAAGATCAATGCTTCGGGAACTGTATATGGGATCAGCAATACAAAAGCGGCAACTTCCGCAGTGCAGCTGACACCAGAAGAACTCTCACAGATCCGAAACGATATGATGAGTTTCTCAAAAGGGTTTAATTCCAGTAAATTTAATAATACATACAGCTTTAAGTATGAGCTAAAAGGAAATATCCTTCAGTACGCAGAATCCGCAAACAATTCAGCACCATTGACTTCCTATGAGGATACAGACACTTCCGTTCAGCCAGTTTCCAATATCAATTATGGAAATCAGGTGCTTTGTAAGGCACAATCAGATGGAATCATCCTGTATTCCACAGATAATTATGAAGGAAAAACGATCGACACTGTAACTGCGGAGGATTTTGACCAGAATTCTTACCACGAAACAGACCTGAAAACCTCCGATCCAGTCAAGACCGGAGAGGATATCTATACGATCATCACAGATGAGAGATGGAGTCTTTTGATTCCACTGAGTGAAAAACAGGCAGAAAAATTAAAAGACCGCTCAGTCATCCGCGTTAAATTTCTCAAAGACGATATGACGCAGAATGGAGACTTTTCTATTATCACGATCGACGGAGAGAAATATGGACAGATCGACTTTAATAAAGGACTGATCCGGTATGCTTCCGATCGTTTCTTGGATATTGAGCTGGTGACTAACACGGTTGTGGGATTGAAGATACCATTATCCTCTGTTGTGACTAAAGAATTTTATACAATTCCAGCTAAAATGGCAACCACAGATCCTGAGAGTAAAGAAACTGGTTTTATGATGGCTGAAAAGACAAAATCCGGGAAAGATGCCACAACATTTAAAAGCGTTAGTATCTATGCGCGGATCGAGGATTCTTCGGGTGATGATGATCTTTCCGTTTATTATGTGGATAAAAGTTCGTTTAAAGAGGGCGATGCCATCAAAGATCCGGATACTGGAGAGAAATATGTCATCAGTGAGACGGATATATTAGAAGGCGTTTACTGTATCAATAAAGGTTATGCGGTATTTCGACGTATCGAGATCCTCGATCAGAATGAAGAATATGCGATCGTATCCAAGAATACTTCATATGGGCTTACCAGATACGATCACATCGTAAAGAATGCAGATAAAGTAGATGAACAGGACATCCTGTATTAATGATTGTTTAAAGTTAAAAAATGATGAGTTTAAGGAGGTTTTCACATGTTAGCAGAAAAATTCGCTTTCGTGCAAAAAAATATTGAAAATTCTTGCCAGAAGGCTAAACGTTCCACAGAAGAAGTAACGCTGATCGCTGTCAGTAAGACGAAGCCTGTAGAGATGCTTCAGGAGGCGTATGATGCAGGCGCTCGTGTATTTGGCGAAAATAAAGTGCAGGAGATCATGGATAAATATGATAAGCTGCCATCTGATATCAAATGGCATATGATCGGACATCTCCAGAGAAATAAAGTAAAATATATCATCGATAAGGTTGCGATGATCCATTCTGTAGATTCTTTAAGACTTGCACAGACGATCGAAAATGAAGCTGCCAAAAAAGATCTCTGTATGCCTATCCTTATCGAGGTGAATGTGGCTGAAGAAGAAAGTAAGTTTGGATTGACTGTTGAGGAAGTGATCCCGTTCTTAGAGGAGATTTCTGCATACCCGCATATCCAGGTTCAGGGACTTATGACGATCGCACCTTTTGTGGAAGATCCGGAGGAAAACCGCGACGTTTTTCGCAAATTAAAGAAATTAAGTGTTGACATTGCGGCCAAAAACATTAATAATATTACTATGAGCGTCCTGAGTATGGGTATGACGAATGATTATCAGGTCGCAGTGGAAGAGGGTTCTACCATGGTACGTGTGGGAACAGGTATCTTTGGAGAGAGAGATTACTCTATATAAAGAAGATTAAATGAAGATTGGAGATTAAAATGGGCGTTTTAGATAAATTTTTAGATGCCATCAAATTAAATGACGATTATGACGATGACGGATTTTTGGATGAAGATCTGTTAGATGAAGAAGACGAAGAAGATTTTCTTGACGACGATTTTGATGAAAAACCGAAAAAGAAATTTTTTGATAAATTTTCTAAGAAGAAAGAAGATGAGATCGAGGAGGAGCTTGACATTGTGGAAGAAACTCCTGTGAAAACAGCTTCCAAACAGACTTCTGCTGCAAAGCAGCCGACTCCGACTGCTGCTCCGATTCCTCCGAAAGCGCCAGTCAGACAGGAGCGCGCAGTACGTCCAGCGGCATCTTCTAAGATCACTCCTATGAGAAGCAGCCGTAAAGCGTCACAGGGACCGAACATGGAAGTTTGTGTGATCAAGCCATCTTCTATGGAAGATACTCGCGAGATCGCAGATACATTGGTAGAAAATTCTACTGTTATTTTAAATCTGGAAGGGATCGATGTGGAATTGGCACAGAGGATCATCGATTTTACATCCGGTGCATGCTATTCTTTAGGCGGAAGCCTTCAGAAAGTATCCAGTTACATATTTGTACTCGGACCGTACAATGTGGATATCACCGGAGATCTTCAGAATATCTTAGGAGGATCTGCTCCTTCTGTGAGAGCAGGTTATTGATCCTAAATGGAAAAAGATGAATTTTTTCTTAAGAGAATCCGTGAATTAGCTAATCTTTCTTATCAGAGAGATATTGTGACATTTTCGGATTTTCTTAATTTAAACGAACAGAATATGGTAAATAGCTTAAAGCAGCAGTTTCCGCAGGTTGTCATGGAAGCTTTTGGCGGCTATGAGAATGCGGAGCGTCAGATGGTGGCATTTCATCCTGATGCTCTTGCTTTTACATGGGAATATCCACTGGATTGCCTGAAGATCGAGCCTAAGGCATTAAAATTCTCTGAAGCACTGAGCCACAGGGATTATCTGGGAGCACTTCTGAATCTGGGTGTAGATAGAAGTGTCATCGGTGATATTTTAGTCCAGGAAAACGCTGCTTGGTTTTTCTGTCAGAGTAAAATGACAGGGTTCTTTCTTGAAAATCTGTGCCGGGTCCGCCATACCAATATTCTGATCACAAAAGTAGACGATCCTGATGAGTTTCCAATCCCGAAATTGGAAGTAGTCAGTGGGACTTGTGCTTCCGTACGCTTGGATGCGCTGATCGCACTTGCTTTTCAGACATCGCGTAGCAGTATGGTTCCTTTTATAGAAGGCGGTCAGGTTTTTGTGAACGGAAAGCTGATCACTTCTAATGGCTATGAGCCTAAAGAAGGAGATATCATATCTGTACGTAAAAAGGGTCGTTTTATCTATGAAGGTGTATCTCATAAAACGAAGAAAGGGCGCTGTGGCGTTCGCATTCTGCGATATGTTTAATAAAATCGTAGGGATCTGGCAAGATCCCATATTCTTGAAGGAGAGTGACAAAAATGGCAGAACAGAAATTACTTGTAAAACGCGAAGGGGATTTCCACTATCCTATTTATTTTGAGAAAGATTTTTCAGTCCTTGCACAGGCGATCAAGGAGGAAGGACTTGCAGGAAGAAAACTCTGTATCGTCACGGATACCAATGTAGCACCTCTTTATCAGGAAGCCGTGCAGACTACTCTGAAAGAAATTTCTGACGACGTATTCTCTTTTGTATTTGAAGCAGGAGAAAAAAATAAAAACTTAGATACTGTGCAGAAATTATATCAGACTTTGATCGAGCAGGAAATGGACCGCAAGGGTGTTCTGATCGCTCTGGGCGGAGGTGTTGTAGGAGATCTGACTGGATTTGCAGCAGCGACCTATCTGCGAGGGATTGATTTTATCCAAGTGCCAACGACACTTTTAGCACAGGTAGACAGCAGCGTGGGCGGAAAGACAGGCGTTGATTTTTCACAATACAAAAATATGGTCGGTGCTTTTCATCAGCCACGTCTGGTCTATATGAATATGAGTACTTTATTGAGTCTTCCAGGCCGTGAATTTGCCTGTGGAATGGGAGAGATCTTAAAAACAGGTCTGATCTGCGATGGTACATTCTTCAGTTTCGTGTGTCAAAATCAGCCTTCTATCCATGAAAGGGAGTTGGATATCCTTTCTCGTATGATCCGCAGATGCTGTGAGATCAAAGCTGGCGTTGTAGAACGTGATCCGAAAGAACAGGGAGAGCGAGCACTGCTCAACCTGGGACATACTGTTGGACATGCGGTGGAGAAGCTTAAAGACTTTCAGCTTCTTCATGGGCAGTGCGTTGGTATAGGTTTGATCGCAGCCGCTTATCTTTCCATGAATAGAGGATTGCTGACGAAAGAGGAGTATGAGCAGATACGAAAAGGATGCCAGTCTTTTGAATTACCTTTATCTGTTACTTCTTTGCAGGCGGAGGAAGTTCTTAGAGCTACCAAGAAGGATAAAAAAATGGAACAGGGACATATTAAATTTATCCTTATGGATGGTATTGGAAAAAGCTTTATTGATAAAACGGTTACCGATGAAGAATTGCTTACTGCGATCCGGGAGATATTAGTATGAGTGCCAAAAGCTCTAAGCAGGATCACCTTGCTTACTTTGGGGCAGCAGTTCTTGTTTTGCTGTTGACTTTGATCGATCAGGGAACAAAGCTTTTGGCAGTTATCAATCTAAAGGAGCAGCCAGATATCGCTTTGATTCCAGGAGTGATGCAGTTAAAGTATCTGGAAAACCGTGGAATGGCATTTGGACTGCTGCAGGGAAAGATTCCTGTATTTGTAATTTTGTGCATTTTATTTTTAGGTATTTTCTTTTATGTGTATGCCAAAATCCCTAAGACAGCATACTATCTTCCCTTAATCTTGACGGGGATTTTTATGGTGTCCGGTGCAGTGGGAAATTGTATTGATCGGATATTTCGTGGATATGTAGTAGACTTTCTGTACTTTTCATTGATTGATTTTCCGATTTTCAATGTGGCCGATATTTATGTCGTCTGCAGTGGGATCTTGCTTGTCTTATTGGTATGCTTTAAGTACAAAAATGATGAAGATTATGATTTTTTATCAAAGAAAAAAACAAAAGAATCAAACAGAGATAAAATAGATAAGGATAAATAATATGGAAATTCTTAAATATGTTGTTTCAGACGGTCAATCCAGTGTTCGGATTGACCGCTATCTTTCCGAGAGAAATGAGGAGCTTTCCCGTTCTTATATTCAAAAGCTTTTAAAAGAACAGAAGGTCCAGGTCAACGGAAAGATCGTAAAGGCTAACTATAAAGTCCAACCAGAAGACGAGCTGTGCATAGAACTTCCGGATATGACAGAGCCGGATATCCTTCCTGAGGACATTCCGCTGGATATTCTGTATGAGGATGAAGATGTGCTTATTGTTAATAAGCCAAAAGGAATGGTTGTACATCCAAGTGCCGGTCATACAACAGGTACTTTAGTGAATGCAGTTATGGCACATTGTAAGGAACACCTTTCCGGGATCAACGGTGTTCTTCGCCCTGGCATCGTACACAGGATTGACAAGGATACGACCGGTGCACTTATGATATGTAAAAACGATGCTGCGCATCGTGATCTCGCTGAGCAGTTAAAAGAGCACTCTATCAAGCGCAGATATCGTGCGATCGTTGCGGGTGTTTTAAAAGAGGATGAGGGAACAATAGAAGGACCGATCGGACGTCATCCGATCGATCGCAAAAAAATGGCGATCAATCCTAAAAATGGAAAAGAAGCTGTGACTCATTATCGAGTAT
>CAZSTD010000079.1:0-10918 GCA_964609645.1 uncultured Blautia sp. | reverse complement strand
GGTTTCTGCAATTTTGGAGGAAGAAATGAAAGGTGCGGCGAAACTTTTGGTTGAGCTGGAAGTGGACATGCACCAGGGAAATAATTGGTACGAGGCGAAGTAAAATGATCACGATAGGGATTACCGGCGGAGTAGGAGCCGGAAAAAGTACAGTGCTTGATCTTCTGGAAGAAAAACATCAAGCGTATATCATAAAAGCGGATGAGATCGGTCATCTGGTGAGGGAGCCGGGCGAAAGGTGTTATGAGCCGGTGATTGCACTATTTGGAGAACAAATCATAAAAAATGATAAAACTATTGACCGCAGACAGGTTTCCGATGTAGTATTTTCACATCCGGATATGCTCGAAAAGTTAAATCAGATCATTCATCCGGCAGTAAAACAGTATATTCGGGAGCAGCTTGCACTTAAAAAACAGCAGGGACAGAAGATCTGTGTGGTGGAAGCAGCCCTTCTTCTGGAGGATCACTATGAGGAATTCTGCGATACGATCTGGTATATCCATACGGATGCAGAGATCCGGATCCAGAGACTTATGGAGAACCGAGGATATACAAGAGAAAAATCTGAGAGCATCATTGCAAGCCAGGCATCGGAAGAATTTTTCCGGGCACATGCAGATCATGTGGTAGTAAACGATCACAGCCTGCAGGAAACCTGGCGTCAGATTGAGGAAGGAATCGAGAAAATATGAGACTTTGCAGCATTGCCAGCGGAAGCAGCGGAAACTGTATTTATGTTGGATCAGATAACACGCACCTTCTGGTGGATGTAGGGATCAGCGGGAAACGTGTGGAAGAGGGATTAAACACTCTGGATCTTACCGGAAAAGATATCGATGGGATCTTAGTCACGCACGAACACTCAGATCATATCAAGGGCTTGGGCGTGCTTGCGAGAAGACACCAAATCCCGATCTATGCTACGAGCGGGACGGTGGAAGCTTTGTCCCATATGAAACTTGGAAGGATGCCGGAAGGGATCTTTCATGAGATCTGTGAGGACGAACCGTTTGAGATCAAAGATCTAACGATCAATCCGTTTTCCATCTCTCATGATGCGGCACAGCCGGTAGGCTATCGCGTGGAATGCGGGGAACATGCTGTTGGCATCGCCACAGACCTTGGAAAATATAATGACTATATTGTAAATAACCTTCAGAATTTGGATGCCCTTCTTCTGGAGGCGAATCATGATATCCGTATGCTGCAGGTTGGAAAGTATCCGTACTATCTGAAACAGAGGATACTCGGAGACAGAGGACACCTTTCCAACGAAAATGCAGGCAGACTTTTGTGCAGGCTTCTGCATGACAATATGAAGGGCATTTTCCTGGGACATTTAAGCCGGGAAAATAATTATGAGGAACTGGCATATGAAACCGTCTGTTCAGAAGTAACCTTAGGTGACAACCCTTATAAGTCGCGGGATTTTAAGATCCAGGTGGCAAAAAGGGATTGCATATCAGAAGCAATTACAGTGTAGAGAAAGGAAAAAGAACTTATGAAAAAGACAATCATCACAGTAGTAGGAAACGACACCGTAGGGATCATTGCAAAGGTATGTACGTATCTGGCAGAGAATAATGTGAACATTCTTGACATTTCTCAGACGATCGTGCAGGGTTACTTTAACATGATGATGGTGACAGATGCCACAAAATGCGAAAAGGATAACGGGATCCTTGCGAAAGAACTGCAAACCCTTGGAGATGAGATCGGCGTAGTGATCCGCTGTCAGCATGAAGACATTTTTAATGTCATGCACAGAATCTGATATTTAAGACCTCAAATTTATAAAAAGGAATCTGCATAATCAAGGGAGAAGACGACATGATCAATATTTTTGAAGTAAATGAAACCAATAAGATGATCGAGCAGGAAAATCTGGATGTGCGTACCATCACGATGGGTATTAGCCTTCTGGACTGCATTGACAGTGATCTTGCAGTGCTCAATCAAAAGATCTACGATAAGATCACAACATGTGCCAAAGATCTGGTATCAACAGGCGAAGATATCTCTAAAGAATTTGGTATTCCGATCGTGAATAAAAGAATCTCTGTGACACCGATCGCATTGGTCGGAGGTGCTGCCTGCAAGACAAAGGAGGACTTTGTGACGATCGCACAGACCTTAGATAAAGCGGCTAAGACAGTAGGTGTAAACTTTATCGGCGGTTACTCTGCGCTCGTGAGTAAAGGAATGACTCCAGCTGAAAAACTTCTCATCGAATCCATTCCTCAGGCGTTGGCTTGTACAGAACGTGTCTGCAGTTCTGTCAATGTTGGCTCCACACGCACAGGGATCAATATGGATGCGGTGAAACTGATGGGCGAGATCGTTTTAGAGACGGCACAGGCTACGAAAGACCAGGATTCTCTTGGCTGTGCGAAACTGGTTGTATTCTGCAATGCGCCGGATGACAACCCGTTCATGGCAGGTGCTTTCCACGGAGTGACAGAGGCAGATACGATCATCAATGTCGGTGTCAGCGGCCCGGGTGTTGTAAAGACAGCTTTAGAGCAGGTACGCGGTAAAGACTTTGAGACACTCTGCGAGATGATCAAGCGTACGGCGTTTAAGGTGACACGTGTTGGTCAGCTTGTAGCGCAGGAAGCGTCCAAACGTCTCGGCGTGAAATTTGGTATTGTGGACTTATCTCTTGCACCTACACCGGCGATCGGTGACAGTGTTGCAGAGATCCTTGAGGAGATCGGTCTGGAACACGCAGGTGCTCCGGGAACAACAGCGGCGCTTGCACTTTTGAACGATCAGGTGAAAAAAGGCGGCGTGATGGCATCTACCGCAGTTGGCGGCTTGAGCGGTGCATTTATTCCAGTCAGTGAAGATCAGGGAATGATCGATGCAGTGAATGCAGGTGCTCTGACTCTTGAAAAACTGGAAGCGATGACCTGTGTCTGCTCTGTAGGTCTGGATATGATCGCGATCCCGGGAGACACAAAGGCTTCTACGATCTCTGGTATCATTGCAGATGAGTCTGCGATCGGTATGATCAACCAGAAGACAACAGCTGTCCGTTTGATCCCAGTGATCGGTAAGGATGTAGGAGAAGTTGTAGAGTTTGGCGGACTTTTGGGTTATGCACCGATCATGCCAGTGAATCAGTTCTCCTGTGATGCGTTTGTGCAGCGCGGAGGAAGGATTCCGGCACCGATCCACAGCTTCAAAAATTAAGGATCTGAAAGAGAAACGTACGGAAAATAAAAAAGCATGGGAACTTTCTATGAGGAAATCCCATGCTTTTTTTGTATGCTTTTTTAGGATAAGGATTTTAAAACCTGCAGCAGGCGTGAGTTGTCTTCTGGCATCATGATACAGAAACGGATGAACTCGCCGTCCAGACACTCGAAAGAGGAGCAGTCACGGATCATCAGTCCCTCGCGGATACAGGCATCAAAGACATCTGCGGAAGTCAGCCCTTCTTTGAGCAGACGAACAAGGATGAAATTGGCGTAAGCTGGATAGACCTTGTAGGATGGTATTTCTTTTAGCTCTAAGAGCATCCGGTCACGCTCGGATAGGATCAGCTCCCGGGTGTGTTTGATATATTCTTGATCCTGTAAAAGAAGTTCGCCCGCAAGAGCTCCCAGACTGTTTAAGGACCAAGGGATTTGTTTTTCTTTCATTGTTTTGAGGAATTTTAAATTTCCGGTGATGCCGTAACCAAGGCGGATCCCCGGCGCTGCATAAAACTTGGAGACTCCGCGAAGGACCATTAGGTTAGTGAACTCTTTGGTAAGTTCCACAGCAGTCACCTCATGGATATCTGGCGCGAATTCTACATAGGTTTCGTCGATCATCACGAAAATATCTTTTTCTTTGCAGAAAGTGAGCAAGGTTCTTAAATCTTCGCGGGAGATGGCCGAGGAAGTAGGATTGTTTGGGTTGCAGAGGATCAGAAAATCGTATCCTGTCTCAAGTGCTCTGCACAGATCCTGTACATCCAGGACAAACTGATCCGTTTCTTTTAAGTGATAATATTCCTGTGTGCTGCCGGAGAAAGCCAGTTCTCTGGAGTATTCAGAGTAGGTCGGCCCAAGGATCAATGTGTGTTTGGGATCTCGTTCCTGGATCAGCAGGGAGATCAGCTCACTGGAGCCGTTTCCTGGGAGTACAAACTCGGCAGGAACGTTGCAGTATGCGGAGATGATACTGCGAAGAGAAGTGTAATCTCTGTCTGGGTAGGAAGATAAGATCTCCAGATGCTCCGCCAACTTTTGGCGGACAGTCTTGGAAAGTCCCAGTGGGTTTACATTGGCACCGAACTGTACGATGTCTTTTTTCTCTAAATGGTAAACCTCACATATTTTTTCGATATCACTTCCGTGAAAAACGGTTTTTGCGCTCATAAAATAAATCAACCTCTTTTCTATCTTAGCGGGAAAGGCGTTCTTGTCCCGATCGTATGAATGCTAAACAGGGTTATTTTAACACAGGAGAGCAGATTCAACAATGGAAAAGTAAATAATGGAAAAACGAACCATGAAAAATTCATCAGAAAGCCTCTTGACATATACGCATTAGCGTGGTAAAGTAAACACAACAAAACCGATGAGAAAGAAGAGTAAGTGATCAAGGATCATCCCAGAGAGCGGCTGTTGGTGGGAAGCCGTATGAGACTGATCTCCGAATGGCCTTTCGAGGGCGGTCCGAAATCTCAGATCATAGGAGAGTAGGCACCGACGGGAACCGAACCCGTTATAAATCAGGAGTGTATGTTTGTACATGAGAAAGTGGACGATTCGTCAATTTGAGTGGTACCGCGATAATAAGATCCTTATTACCGTCTCAAGCAGCAGATAGCTTGTGGCGGATTTTTTTATATATTTGGCAGGAATCTTATAGCGGAGAACTTCTTGATTTGGCATATCCGGGATAAAGGTCCGGGGAGGTCTTTCTCGCAGACAGTAGGAAAGGGATTGGCATATATCCCTGAAAAAAATGTAGAGAGAGGTAAAAGACTATGAAAAAAAGAATGTTAACGATCGCAGCAACAGCAATGGCAACTATGATGATGGCAGCACCGGTTATGGCGGATGATTTTAAGATTGGCATCTGTAATTATGTAGATGACGCTTCCTTAAATCAGATCGTAGATAATATCCAGGCTCACTTAAAGGAGATCGGTGAGGAGAACGGTGTTACATTTGATGTCTCCTATGACAACTGCAATGCAGATGCCAACGTTATGGAACAGATCATTTCTGATTTCCAGGCGGATAATGTAGATCTGATGGTAGGTGTTGCGACACCAGTAGCAATGCGTATGCAGTCTGCGACAGAGGGAAGTGGTATCCCGGTCGTATTTTCAGCAGTATCTGACCCGGTAGGTTCCGGACTTGTGGAATCCTTAGAAGAACCTGGTGCAAATATCACAGGAACTAGCGATTATCTGGACACAGCATCCATCATGAAGCTGATCCAGGCAGTAAATCCGGATGTGAAGAAAATTGGACTTTTGTATGATATCGGACAGGATTCTTCCACCACAGCTATCCAGGAAGCAAAAGAATACCTGGAAAAAGAGGGCATCGAATATGTAGAGCGCACAGGAACCACAACCGATGAGGTTCAGCTTGCAGCAGATGCGCTGGTGGCAGACGGAGTGGATGCAGTTTTCACACCTACGGATAACACGATCATGACAGCGGAGCTTTCCATCTATGAGAAATTTATGGAGGCGGGCATCCCGCACTATACAGGCGCAGATTCCTTTGCACTGAACGGAGCATTTGTAGGATATGGCGTGGATTATGCGAACCTTGGACAAAAGACCGCAGATATGATCGCAGAGATCCTTTTGAACGAAGCAGACCCTGCAACGACAGCGGTGGAGACCTTTGACAATGGAACTGCAACTGTAAATACAGAAACCTGCGAAGGGCTCGGACTTGACCTTGAGACTGTGAAAAAAGATTTCGAACCTCTCTGCACACAGGTAAATGAGATCATTACTGCAGAAAGTTTTGATGAATTAGAGAATGAATAACGATTAACTGGAGGAAACGATTGTGACGATTGCGACTATACTCTCCCTCGGAGAGACCGCGCTGAAACTTGGCTTGATCTGCTCACTGACAGTTCTGGCTCTGTTTCTTAGCTACTCTATGCTGAACGTCTGCGACCTTTCTACGGATGGCTGCTTTACACTTGGAGCGGCAGTGGGAGCGGTGGTAGCAGTCAGCGGACATCCGTTCTTATCTATCTTTGCGGCGATGGCTGCAGGGGTGCTTTCCGGATTTGTGACGGCCATACTTCAGACGAAATTAGGTGTGGACAGCCTTCTGTCTGGTATTATTGTAAATACAGGATTGTACTCAGTAAACATTGCGGTCATGGGAGGTTCTTCCCTGATCAATATGAACCGTACAGATACCGTGTTTTCTATGATGAAGGAGCTTCTTGCAGATACACCTCTGAAGGGCAGGGGAGATATCGTAGTTGCCTTGATCGCAGTAGTGCTTGTGATCGCATTTTTGGTATTTTTCTTAAAGACCAGACTTGGACTTGCGATCAGAGCGACCGGAAACAATGCAGATATGGTAAAATCTTCTTCCATCAATCCGGTGTTTACGACGATCGTGGGACTTTGTGTGGCCAATGCGTTTACCGCACTTTCTGGCTGTCTTTTGTCCCAGTCACAGAAGTCTGTGGACATCAACCTTGGACAGGGAATGGTTACGATCGCACTTGCTTCCCTTCTGATCGGCGGAACGATCCTTGGACGCGGTGGAATCTTCGTGAGAGCTGTGGGAATGGTACTTGGATCTTTTATCTTCCGTTTGGTTTACACAGTTGCGCTGCGATTTAATATGCCGGCGTTTATGCTGAAATTAGTGTCTTCTGTGATCGTTGTGCTGGCGATCTCAGGTCCATATCTGAAGAAACAGTGGCCACAGATCAAGAGAAGAATGACTTATAAGATGGGAGGAAGATGATCGATGCTGAAAATTAATCATATATCCAAGACCTTTAATCCGGGAACGGTAAATGAAAAACAGGCGATCACAGATCTTTCCCTGAACTTAAAAAAAGGAGACTTTGCCACCATCATCGGGTCTAATGGTGCAGGAAAATCTACCTTATTTAATGCGATCTGCGGAGACTTTTTTACAGATTCCGGTTCTATCCTTCTGGATGGGCAGGACATCACGTTTACACCGCAGCATGCGCGTGCTAAAACGATCGGAAGATTATACCAGGATCCAATGCGTGGAACTGCGCCGGGGATGACGATCGAAGAAAACCTAGCGCTTGCGGCAGGCAAGGGCGGATGGCTTTCCCGCGTGAGCCGTCAGGAAAAGGCGCGTTTTCACGAGGAGCTGAAACTTCTGGATATTGGACTTGAGCACAGAATGTCCCATCCGGTGGGACTTCTCTCCGGTGGACAGAGACAGGCGTTGACTCTGTTGATGGCAACGATGAACCCGCCGAAGCTTCTTTTATTGGATGAGCACACAGCGGCGCTGGATCCGGGTACTGCGGAAAAGGTTTTAAACCTTACGAAGCGGATCGTGGAGGAGCATCAGCTTACCTGTCTGATGATCACCCACAATATGCAGTCTGCACTAGAGCTTGGAAACCGTATCCTGATGATGGATTCTGGAAATATCGTGTTGGATATCGATGAGGAAGAAAAGAAAGGATTGACAGTGGAAGGACTTCTTGAGAAATTTAAGACAGGAGCTGGCAAGCGTCTGGACAATGACCGTATCCTTCTTTCGAAAGAAAAATAAAAAATAAATGAAAACTCCCTTCTGGGCAGGCAGGAAAGCTTGTTTGCCGAGAAGGGAGTTTTTTTAGATCCTTTTACAGGATCACGATCTGCTTTTCATATTCATGGACAAATTCTTTTTTGGATCTCATGCAGAGAAGACTTTCATAAAGGTTGGAAGCGAAAGTCGTCTCGCCTAACAGCTTTCGCCCAGGCTCATCAAGGATCGCATCTGCGTCTGCGAGCTTGGTGATCACAGGGATCTTACTCTTTGCTTTTATTTCCTTTAATAAGGCACTGCTTTCTTTGCGAAAGCCTAAGACTCTGGCGTAAGGAACGCTTGCGGGAGTCTCGGTGATCCCCAAAATGATATGGAGCAGTGCGCGCTGGATCCGTGTCTGTGTCATTTCCTTTGTCTTTAAGATGGAAGCGGAGGCCGCAAAACCCTGCAGGAGATTTCGCTGATTTACGATCCTCTGTGCGAGACTTTCGGATACATCCAGGTATGTGCCAAGCTGTGCGGCGTTCTTTTGGAGCAGGCAGTAGGACAGGATCGCATCGAGATCATCTTCTGTAAGAAAATGGTCAGATTCCAGTGCCGTTTTCAAAAGAGGTGCGATCGACTCAGGAACCTGAGATGCGATCTGGGTGAAACTGTCACTGTCGCAGGAGAGTGCGAGCTTTCGGATCGCGGTTGCGGAGGCAAAAGGATTCTGCTCATCGTCAAAAGGAAGCTGCGTGTCATGATAGCCCATCCCTTCTCTTCGTATAGTGACCGGTTTGATCTTGCTGTCAAGCCGAAGGAGTGCTTTGCAGTATTCGATGCCAAGGATATTATTAGGGGTGTTTAAGATCTTTGTGACTTCATTCAGCAGAGGAGTCAGGACTCCGTCGAAATCATCCCCGAAAAAATTTCTTGGATTTTTGAAATATTCAGTGAGTGCCTGGCTTCTGGCAGCAGGGAAGGAAAGTCCTTCGCTCAAAAACTCTTTTAGAAGACGCTTGTATTCGTCCGGTTCTTCTACAAGGATCTGCGCCAGCTCCTTGAGCGCGCTGATCTCACCGGATTCACTTCCAAAGCAGAGCAGATCGACCACACCTAGTCCGTTCAGCAAAGAGACACCGCCCATGGCAAAGGCTTCCGCACTGGCAGTGCTGACGCTGACAGGAAGTTCCAACACAAGGTCTGCGCCGCAGCTTAAAGCCATCTGGGTGCGCAGATGCTTAGGGAGAAATGCAGGAGTACCGCGCTGTACATAATCTCCGCTCATGACAGCGATCACAAAATCCGCGCCTAATCTTTCTTTGGTGTATTGGATCTGATATGCATGACCTCTGTGAAATGGGTTGTATTCGGCAATGATCCCGGCTGTTCTCATAAATAAATCCCTCCTAAAATACGTTTGGATGCATCCCGGCAGACTCCGGCATGCTCACAGGATGAATGATGTTTTTATCTATTTTTTACACATTGCACCTTAAAAAAAACTTTTTTCTGTCATATTCTACCATTGAAATGCTTGAAATGCAAGGCGTGACGAGTTATAATAGAAGTAACGATTTGTTATCGCACGCGTACTGTGTTACATAGACAAGGTGATGATAACATATTTTAGAAAGGAGCCATTTTAATCATGGGATTTATTGACACACTCAAAGAAAAAGCAAAAGCAAACGTAAAAACTATCGTACTTCCTGAGACAGAAGACAACAGAACTCTGGAAGCAACAGAAAAAATCTTAAAAGAGGGATTTGCAAAGGTTATTCTGATCGGTAACGAAGAAACCGTGAAAAAGAGTGCGGCTGAAGGCGGATACGATATCTCCGGTGCACAGATCGTGGATCCTGCAACATCAGACAAGACACAGGGATACATCGACAAATTGGTAGAATTAAGACAGAAAAAAGGAATGACACCAGAGCAGGCAAAAGACATTCTTCTCAGCCAGTATCCATATTATGGCGTAATGATGGTAAAAATGGGTGATGCAGATGGTATGGTATCTGGTGCTTGCCATTCCACAGCAGACACATTAAGACCATGTCTCCAGATCCTGAAGACAAAACCGGGAACAAAACTGGTTTCCACATTCTTATTAATGGAAGTTCCGAACTGCGAACTCGGAGCAAACGGCACATTCGTATTTGCTGACTGTGGTCTGAACCAGAACCCGAATTCTGAAGAACTTGCAGCGATCGCAGCATCTTCTGCAGAATCCTTTAAAGCTCTCGTGAATGAAGAACCGATCGTAGCTATGCTTTCTCATTCCACAAAGGGAAGCGCAAAACACGCAGATGTAGATAAAGTAGCAGAAGCTGCTAGAATCGCAAAAGAACAGAATCCAGAACTTGCACTTGATGGAGAATTCCAGCTTGACGCAGCGATCGTTCCGAGCGTAGGCGCATCCAAAGCTCCGGGAAGCCCGGTTGCAGGAAAAGCAAACGTACTTGTATTCCCAGACCTCGATGCAGGTAACATCGGATACAAACTTGTACAGCGTCTTGCAAAAGCAGAAGCTTATGGACCGATCTGCCAGGGTATCGCAAAACCTGTCAATGACCTGTCCCGTGGATGCTCTGCTGACGATATCGTTGGTGTAGTAGCGATCACAGCAATTCAGTGCCAGATGGAAGACTAATAAAATTATTTCCTCCCAGAGGGGAACGATTAAAAGAAAGGAAAAGCTGCCGCTATGCCGAAGATGCATCCGGCAGCAGAATAATGAAATGAACGTATTAGTAATCAACTGTGGAAGTTCCTCCCTTAAATATCAGCTGATCAACTCCGAGTCTGAGGCAGTACTTGCAAAAGGTCTCTGCGAGAGAATCGGGATCGACGGAAGATTAGTATATCAGAAAGCTGGATGTGACAAAGAGATCACAGAAGCAGCTATGCCTACACATAAAGAAGCGATCCAGATGGTTTTAGATGCCCTGACAAATGATAAGACAGGTGCGATCGAAAGCCTGAAAGAAGTAAACGCTGTTGGACACCGTGTTGTACATGGTGGCGAGAAATTTGCAAAATCTGTAGTGATCACAGACGAAGTGATCAAAGCAGTAGAAGAATGCAACGATCTTGCACCACTTCACAATCCTGCAAACCTGATCGGTATCAACGTATGCTCTGAGCTTATGCCAGGCGTTCCGCAGGTAGCAGTATTTGATACAGCTTTCCAT
>CAZSTD010000078.1:8741-11002 GCA_964609645.1 uncultured Blautia sp. | reverse complement strand
CACAAGAGCGAGTGCGGTTCCGGATGCCAGTAATTTCTTATGTTTTATTTTCATAACTGACTTTACTTTCCTCCAAACTGAATTGCATATGGTTGTGATACATACTGCACTCCAAAAATGTTCAGCTTCGCCTGGATCTGCGTACTGTCCCAAGGTGCAGAGATGTCTTTGGACAAATGTTCTCCCGGTGCGATATCTGTCTTATACTCCCACAAACCTTCCCACCAAAGTTTATAGTCTGTGTTCGTCACGTCATTTCCATTGATCCTTAGAACTGCCCAAAATTCAACAGAATCTCCTACATTCAGCTTATGTCTGCCATTCTTTTCATGTATGATCACCTCAACCTGCGGATCTGCGATCTTTACCTCTTTTCGCTTCACCTCAAACACCTTCCAACTCTGTGCCTTCAGCAGTCCAGGTATCTCCTGCGCATCGATCCGCAATTCTCTTGTTTTCTCCCCCGCATGGTTGTATCGTATATCGGCCTTCCAGGTATCTCCTATCGAAGTTCCGCCAATACTCTTATTTGTAAACTGCTTTACTGCTATCCGCTCCTCTGTATAGGTATATGGTCCATCCGAATCTGGATCTGCAATATAAGTAACAATAGCATTTACTCCAATAGAATAGGTTTCTTCCAACTGCACGATCTCCGGCAATCCAACCAGCTCTAACTCAGGATGTGCGATCTTAACGTTCAGAGAAGATCGATACGTCCTAAGCACTTCGTTTTCATTGCGATTATTTAATATCCTCATTTCAACAGATAAAACAAAGCCTTTTTCCTGCTCTCCGATCGTCACATAAGACACCTTTTTATCTTGCTTCGTAATACACGTAGAACTGTCATAGTTTCCCTTTATACTCCAAGTCAGATCACATTCTTCTGTACTGTAATCCGGTGTTTTATTGATATATACATGCTGTAGGTTTGTTGTCAGATATCCGAAATAATACACGCTTCCTGCTGCCAGGATACTGTTACCGCCATTTATGATAATATCACTTTCCTGTGAATCTTTTACCTGATAAGAACTTACAGAAGATACGGTACCCATACCATTTCTGTCTTTAAGATCAAAAGAAACTTTAGCTTCCCAGCTCCCTATTTCTTCTATCGTAAATTTTTCATTTTCTCCCGTCTGATAAGCCATATTTGTATTTGTTATATCCAGCACTTTTTCTAAGGTAAGTATCTGTCCAGCTTCTCTGTATATATACTCCGCTTGCGGGCGATCCTGTCCTACCTTATAAGTTCCAGAAGGCTGCAAAAGATCGATCCTTGCGATCTTCACAGTCACCGCACCCGAAAATCCATATGTGTCATCCGTCGCAAATATCTCAAAACTTCCTGTGTCTGCCATTCCAGCTTCTGCATCGATATGTACCTGCCCAGCGGAGGTCACACTTGCATATCCATACTGCTGTTTTGTTTTCCAGGTCACATCCACCGGAGTCGTATCCTCAGAGCCATCGTTGTAAATATACTTCCAAGTGACAACACTTCCCAAGTTCAGTCCATCATATCCAGCGGCAGCCAAAAACTCTGTTTTATCTGCACGTATCCCCGTCACTTTTTTAATAGTAAGGATCTTGACGGTCACAGGTGCAGAAGTCACGGTCTTTCCGTCTGTTGTCACTGCAGAGACGATCACCGTGATCGTTCCGTCTGCGCTGTCCGCAACCGTTAATTTACCATAAGTAGGATCTGCCTCTGGAAAATATCCATTCTCTTTATTGTTCACAATCTCCCAATGTACCGTCGTAGGATCGATAGAGCCACTGCCGCTGCACTCCAGTTCGTACCTTAATATCGCAGCAGTTCCCGCCTGGATCGATTCTGGCGCACCTACAATTTTTATTTTAACATCTGTCGAGCCAGCCTCTGCAAACGCATCATCCGGTTTTTGCACCTGGATCTGATTTCTAAGGTTTACCGTATGCAGTGTCTTGACCTCTTTTCCATTATTTTTCGTGGTAAGGCGAAAGCGTGCGATCCGTTCTTCTTCCACCTTTGTCATATCCGCTGTGAAATTTTCAATCCCCTGTGCAAACACAGAGCGCTGGACCACTTCCTTCGCATCGCGCACCTTATCCGAAAAATCTATATTCGCCGGTACCGCCTGAAACTCTTCCTGAGACTGCAGCTGCACCGTTTCCTCATCCGTATCCGTCTCCTGCTCGGTCTCACTGCTACTTGCCTTGGTATATTCGCGCTGACTATAATAAAGTTTTCCTTCCTGTCCATCCCAGTCAAG
>CAZSTD010000078.1:4302-8641 GCA_964609645.1 uncultured Blautia sp. | reverse complement strand
CAAAAACCGCAATGATCGATACCGTAACGATCATTTCTATCAAAGTAAAACCTTTATCCTGTTTTTTGATCATCCTTCCTGTTCTCTCTTTCATTGCTGTTTCCTCGTATCTGTTCCTTTTTATTGTGCAGTGACTGTATATTTTCCAGTTTCTTTGTTCAGCGTGATCACTCGGGTTCGCATACCGCCTTTGATCACAATACTCTTACAGTACGGCAGGTCTTCGCCCCGCTCTAGGGGAATATCCTCGCCCGCTGCCAAAACCTTCAAAATCTCATTCTGTGTCCATTCGTTTGACTGGATCGGCAAAAATCCGCCCGTTGTCCGGTCATAGGTCAAAATGATCGAATTTTTCATTCCTTCCCATAAATGATAGGTTGCTCCCGTGCTGTCTGTATAGCTGATCCTTGTACCGGCAGGTGCGATCTTTTCCGTATCATCCTTTTGGATATTCGAAGAATCCACCCCTGTCTTGCCCCTGTCAAGATAGTAGGTGATATAATATCCATCAGAACGGTACTCCAACTTCATCTCCCCCACCAATCTGTTCATCGCCTCCCGCCTTGTTTTATCCAGAGCAGCAACGATCGAATTTGTCGCGCGCTGAACCCGAAATCCAAGGACAGAGTTCAAAGAAGGAACTAAGAGTCCCATCAATATAGTAAAGATCGTGACTGTGGCCACCATCTCCACAAGGGTAAAGCCCTGATCTTTCTTTCTTAATTTTAGCATCTACTCCATCCTTTCTTAGTATTACTTATTACTCCCTAGCTAACTGGACTACCTTTTAGTCCAGTTCTCATATGTGATACAGTCCGCCAGATCGTAAGTATCAGAAACCCGGCCTGTGTCTGTTCCAATATCTGCCACGCTGCTGTTTCCAAGGACATACTTGTCCCCCTCCCAGAAAAAGTGTTTTGGTGAGACATTTTCATCCGATTCCATCTGTGCCTGAAAAACTTTCGCAGCTTCCAGCGGTGCGGATTCCAGACTTGCACCTGCGCCAAGGATGATCTTTCCTTTCGTCATGATGATCCCTTGAAAATGAACCCCTGCTTCAATCTTCACATCACCGGTGCATACGACCAAACGAAGTTTTTGCGCTGTCTGCGAATCGATCACAAACGTTGTATCGCTTCCGTTTACTGTGACTTCCTCCACCACATTTTCCGCTCTTTTCACATCAAAAGTACTGCTTTTTCCATTGTGAAGCATAACCGCACAAAGGCCGCCGTCCTTCTCATCCGACTCAAAGTGGTAAGCCCAATTGGTTGCAGAAGCCTTTTCCTGCAAAAACTGTACCATTTCCTTTTCATTGACCAGATTGTCAAATACACTGCGGCTGCTCTCTGTCTCGTCGTGTAGCAGCCCATCCGAATCTTTGACTTCTTTATTCATAAGCTCCACACTGGTGATCATTTTTCGATTCAGCGCATACCAGGTATTCTGATAATTGACCTGCTCCTGAAGAAGTGACTGTGAGACTTCTGCGCTGGTCGCTTGTTCCATATCTCCAGAATCCGACTTATAGGATAAAACATTTCCGTTCGTGACATAACGAATGTAATTTTTCATATCTTTCACCTGGATACCCGCATTCGTGTCACTGAAATAAAATGATAGATACTCGTCCATATTCGCTTTGATCGTATCGTTATCCTTATAATACGCATACATAAAATCAGAGGCCGCGCGGTTTCCCTGTGCATCGTTCTTGAAATTCAGGTAAAAATAAACATACCCGCCCTCTGCATTATTATTATAAAAAACTTCCTGCACTGGTTTTTGTATGTCCACACCGATCTCTCTGAGCGTTTTTCCACCCCAGGCTTCTACCGGAGCATCCAGTTTCACAGGCAGCGTATTTTGGCTCATCAGTCCGCTTGTCTCATATTCCGCATAAGACATAGGATTTTTCATCTCAGCGTCTGCATACCCTTCACCTAACTGCGAGGTATCGATCAGTTCCGGCGGCAGCAGATAGGCAAGCTGTGTTCCCTTTACCGTAATGCTCTCACCCATCATGATATCACTGGAATTAGATGTTCCCTGCACAGAAGGTACTTGCGACGTACCGATATAGCTTCTTCCTGCGACAAGGATCTTGCGAAGCCCTGATAGATCCAAAGTTGTATTTTTACCATTGATCACGATCGCACTGCTCAGCGCAGTGTCATTCCATCCAGAATACAAAGAGCTATTTTCGGAAATTCTAGCAGATTCCGGATATCCGTACCCATAGTATTCCCCCTGAACTGTCACTTTACTGCTGTTCCCAGACTCTATGGTCAAGTCATCTGAAAGATATGTCGTCCCCAAAAGCTCCACCTGCGCAGAAGAAAGCTTAACACCCTGTGCCCACAAAGTCACTCCTGCCTGCGCTGTAAATGAACCATTTTGGCCTACGTAGATCTCTCCTTCACTGACCACCTTATCGCCACTGTTGATCTTCAAAGATGCTCCCGGCTGTACCCAGATACTCGTGCGGGGATTTTTATCCAAGATCGTAGCATCTGTAATATCTGTCAAAACTCCCGAATAAATACTTCCCGATATCGCAGAAGCATTTTCTCCGCTCTCACAGATGATCCCTCCGTCCGCCACTACGATCATGTTCATCAGATCCGGAAGTGTAGATGGCGTTGGAAACTGCACCTTAGGAATGCCAAGGCGGATATCTGTCTGGATCACCGAAGCATAGCCTTTCGGGTCTACATAGATAACTTTAAGATTTTTCAGCACGATCCCGCTATTTTTACCTATCTTCATCTCAGGAGTTTTCTCTGACGGTGTCGTGACGATCAGTGTCTCTTTTGCCTCATCAAAGTTACTGCTCTCATTTAGATCCAGATAATTGTCCGTTAGATACTCCAAGCTGTATTCATTCAGCTTTTTTCCATTTTTTAATCGGTTTGCTAGTTTGTTGATAAAGATGTCCTCAAAATCATTTTGGCGCTGCTGATCAAGCACCACATCCGCATCCATTCCCTCTTTATTATAGGTTTCCAAAACTTTGATATATGCCTCAGACATAGAGTCGCCCACATCCTGCTGCAAACCCACACGGATCTCCTCGAGTGCACGCTCCGCCGTATAAAAGCTGTCCTTACCTTTTAGATCTGTGATCTTCATCTGAAAATTGCTCAGCGCCATATACAGAACCAAAAGCCCCAGGATTCCAATAAAAGACACAGAAACCATAACTGCAAGCAGTGAAAATCCACTATTTTCTTTTCCAATCCTTCTGCTCTTACTAGCTTTATCCCTCATGCTCCTTTGCTCCTGTCCAATCAATTCTCTTTCGCACCGTCCAAGCTCGCAACTAGCTCCTCCTCAGGAAAGCCTTTGGCCGCCGCGCCTGCTTTATAAACGCTGACCTTTGCTGTATAGATACGGTCCTGCACGGCCTTGTCATCCAGGCCATTATAGCTTAAGATCTGTTTGGCCGCTGTGCCCGTCTTTTTCTTATCTTCCATTCCGCTTAGATTCACAGACTGATAGGTAAGCTGCATCTGTGAGATCTTCGGACGGCTTAATATCTTATCCAGATCGCTGATATTGTAATCTAAGTTCGTGCGAAGCTTCATCTGCGCTCTGTAAAGACTTGGATTTGTATTCCAGTTGCTCTGACCTAAAGCAGTCGGACATTCCTTTACGGTCAGTGACATACGATATCCATTTTCCTGCACAGAATTTGGTATGTTCTGTGCTTCCTCCCTTTGTTTGGTGATATAAAGATCCACCGCATAGTTGTCCGTGTTCTCCACAACGATCGAGTCCAATGGCTTTGTGCTGTTTGTGGAATCATAGTTCGGATAATAGAACACATAAAGATTTTTCAGCTCAGCATCCGCCTCCGAACTATAAAATGTCCAGTATGCGCTTTCATAGGTGCAAAAGCATCCTTCCACCTTTGTCTGCTCGGATCTTCCTGCACAGGGGCAGATATCCATATGCTGGTATTTATTTCCGCCCATCTTTTCGTAGCCATAGGTATTTAATACATACTTAGCCTTTGCATTGATCCTTCCACTGCTTTCTTCAACCTTAATAAAAAGAGTTCTCTTGGTCTGCTTATAGATATCATCCACATCCAATGCGCTTAACGGTTCCGGATAAAGCGAGCTGAATTGTTCCGCCAATGCAGTCTTTTCCTCCTCCGTAGAAGCATTTTTTATGTAATCTCCCAGATCCTCATGCCACAACTTCTGCGCCGCCTGCAGCTGTGCTTCCGCAATCGCACTCATCGCATTCGCATCCCAATTTTTTTCCATGATCAAAAAAGCGTTGGTCTTCGTATCCAGCTTGGCGATGTTCGGCGCCAGATAATCATTTTTTC
>CAZSTD010000078.1:0-4202 GCA_964609645.1 uncultured Blautia sp. | reverse complement strand
GCGTTGGTCTTCGTATCCAGCTTGGCGATGTTCGGCGCCAGATAATCATTTTTTCCTTCTTCATCGTTGGTCACCGTTTTCTTTTTATATCCAGAACTTTTCCCACCGTCAAACTCCACCAATGCGTCAAAGCTTTCATAGTGATTCGTCACATTGGTAAGCTGAAAGTAATATTTCGATTCATTTTCTCCGGTCTTTCTGGGCTGAAATTCATAAGTGACCCCATCATCCTTGGAGATCACAGATGCCGTAACCCTTGAAGTATCCTCGCCGTCTCCCTCATGGTAAAGTCTCACAGGACTGTAGGTTCCATCTGTTGCATTTTTCAAAACTTCCGAGATCCCAAGCTCTCCATTTCCCAGCTGGCTGTTTAGAAAAGTCAGCCTGCATTCTCCTGTCAAGATATCCTGCGGATAATTAAATGCCAGCGCCACATCTTCGAAATCTTTTGCCTTGATCTCCTCCATAATGTTTTGCGCCACTGTCGTCGCTTCCAGGTAAAGATTCGACTTTTTATTGATCCTCTGAGAAGTCACAAAGCTCTGGAGAAGCACCATCGCAGCTATAGAAAAAATGCTGACTGCCACGATCACTTCAAGCAGGGACATCCCCGCATCCGCAATTTTTACTTTGTTTTTCTTCATCTGCCATTTCCTCACACACATTTTTATCTCTAAAACAAAACACAGATAGAGGGGCACGCATCTCCTCCCCTCTAACTTTGTCAGCTTCCGCTCTGCTCCTTAGTCTGTGTATCTTTCTTTTTCTTCGCTTTCTCGATCGTACCAAAAATATTTTTGGTTCCGTAAGCGACACTACCTGCGTTCGGCTGTATATAACTTTTTCCTGTACCGGACATCGAAAACAGATTGATCGTGATACTTCCGGAAAGATTTCCTGTTGCAGGATCAAAAGAAGCTGTGACATTATCCAGAGTCATCCTTCCGCTCTGTTTCTCCAGATAATCAACCATCTCCTTTAAACTGGAATAAGTTCCCGTAAACTGCATCGTATCCTGTGTACGGTAAAGCGCAGGAGTCGATGTTTGATTGGATAAATTTTCCAACTCTGCCTGTGCCGCAGCCTGCAGCTCCTCTTCCGCCTGGGTATCCGTTCCCTCGATCTCATCGATCTGTGCCTGTGTCTGCTCATTTGCCTGTTCTGACAAAGTCTGCTCCGGCATCTGGATCAGTTCATCCTCTGTGCTTCCATCTAAAGAAGCGATAAACTCTCTGCTTCCAAGACCTACATTCGCAATCTCTACATCCAGAGTTTTTTCCATATCAAGGGAAAGCACGATCCCATCTTCCTGTTTAATATCTGCTGGAAATTCAGAAGTATACTGCTCAATCTGCTCTTTCAGCACATTCGTTTCTTCTATATAAAAATCTTTATTTCCTGCCATTTCCATGAGGCTGTTCAGACGTTCCTGCAAAGGTATATTGGAAATCTGTAACATCTCTGCCTTCTCCATCTGAGGGCGATATCCTATAAAATATCCTGTTGCAAAAAATCCAACTCCCAGAAACATCAGCAGTATTTTTTTATCACGCATAGAAATCTTCATCATTTTCCCCTTACTGTGTACCTGCATCCAGTGGAGCCTGCTCTGCATACGTACAGCTCACACTCATAGATACCGTTCCATCTTCTGTCTCATCAATACCCGTCGTCACAACAGTTGCCAGACTTTCAAACGTTCTAAGCTGAATCAGCGTATTCGCTGCCGCTGATTTGCTTGTCACACGCATCGAAAAGTTTACCTGTGTACCTGTGGAGCTAAAGCTTTCCACAGTGATATCCGAAGGCATCTTCTGTTCCATCTCTTCTAGGAATTTTCGCAGTCCTTCGTTCGGTGTATTGGTATATTGGTACATATTCTGGTAATTTTCATACTGCAGTTTCGCGTAATTGTAAGCATTATAAACTGCTTCGATCGAACTTTCCTCTGAAATTCGCTGAGTGAGGCGTTCCTGCTCATGTTCTTGATAGATCCGATTTGCATAGCCAGCTACCGTCAACGCCATACCTGCGACCACACCCACGATCAAAACTACGATCGCACCGCTCAACGTTTCTTTCGTTTCTTTTGTCTTTCTGGTAACTTTTTCCATCAGATTCAGTCCAGAAACACCCGCCGCCATCACCGCGACATACAAATACGTACCCTCACCTTCTGTGACAACAGGAAGCGCATAGCTTTCCACCTGTTTCAAAATCTCCACTCTCTGACCAAGCTCATTCCCTAATAGTGTCGGCAGTCCCTGTACCTGCGCCCCAAGACCACAGCATTCGATCGTGTCAAAGATCACGCCTGTATTTCTGGAAATATAGTAGTCCATGATCCTCGAAATATTTCCGATCAGATAACGAAGACTCTCCGTCACTTCCATCCTGGCCGTATCTACCATTTCCCCCACATCCGATGGCATCATATCCAAAAATGGGTGAAGGCAATTTCTGCTGCAAAGAATACCGATCGCTTCATCTGCATCCAGTCTGTCACCAAACTCTGGAAATGTCCTCACAGTCTCAACCGCAGTGTCGATCCCGTAGTTGACATTACGCTGCAATGCCAGCTCACCGTCACGGATGATACTGATACTTGTGCCTTTTAATTCAATCTTTACCAAAATATGTACACCTTTGGCGTATTTATCTTTCACTGCATGGTAAACGCTGTCACCTGTATATGTGATCCCTGCCATCTGCAGTCCTGCATTTTCTGCAAATTCGCGATAGGCGGAAGAGATCGCCCTCGGCGCAGCATAAACCATCAGATGATACTGTTTATTCACCTCTTTGCTGTCAGGTATCTGCTCTGTCTCCACGTTGATCACGCTGTAGGATAACACATACTTTGAAACATCAATAGGAAAATAATCGGTTGCATTTGCTTCAATGATGCTCTGGATCTTATTTGCCTTTACCATTGGAATACGGATCTCCCTGCTGGCGATCCTGGTCGAACCTGTAACAAAGAAAACTTTTTTTGTTCGGATCTTTCGCTGTGTGAGCTCCTTCTTTAAAACCTCACCCAGACTTTTTGTATCACGGATCTGTCCATCTTCCACAGCTCCTAAGGGAGCCGGAATACAAAAACAGTTGAAGATCCTTCTTTTTTTACCACGGCTTTCCGTTTCAGCAACTCTGAGCTGAGTTGCTTCCACCTCCACGTTTAATATTTTAGCCATCTCTTGCGTCCCTTTCATATGTTTTCAGTTACAAAAATACACTTTCGTGTCCATGAAAATGTATTTTGGCAACAAAAAACGTTAATTAACATATCAATTTGGATAGATACCAGTTGATCCAAATGTTTCCCCACAGTGCAGAGAGCATGATCCCCACTGACAAATATGGTCCCATTGCGAGCATATGTCCTTCCTGACTTACTTTCATACGGATAATATGGATCACAGATCCAACGATGCATCCGAGCAAAAAAGCTAATACTATCTGTTTCCATCCAAGGATCAGACCACAGGCAAACATCAGCTTTATATCTCCGCCTCCGATCGCTCTGCCTGCACTTAGCAGATAAAGAACTGCGAGCAGACCACTGACACAGATCATTCCGATCAAATGTGATGTTAAATTTTTATGATCTAGGATTGTTGCTAGGATGCCTAGTATGAATAAGAATACGTTGATCCCAAATGGGATTTCGTAAGTGCGCCAATCTATGATGCTCAGTACCAGTAGGGCTGAGGCCATGAAGCAGTAGATCATACTGCTCCAGGTCAGTCCATTGACAATGCAGACCAGCACATAAAGGATGCCGTTGGCAGCCTCTATGATTGGGTACTGTTTTGAAATTTCAGATTTGCAGTTGCGGCATTTTCCGCCTAAGATTAACCAGCTAAATACTGGAACCATATCGTACCATCTTAGTTTCTGTCCACAGTTCATGCAATGGGAAGGGGATGTGACTATCGATTCCTTCAATGGAATGCGGTAGATGCAGACATTCAGAAAGCTGCCGATGGTGATCCCGAATATGAAAATGATCATGTATGGAAGTGATTCTAAGAAAAGAAGCATAGGGTTTATTTTTCCTTTCTGAACATTTTGAGTGGGGAGTGGACGCTGCTGCGAAAAACAGGTCTTGTGACCGGCTTCGTTTTCTGCTCGGGGCGCGCATCCATTATCCGCCATTCGCGAAAACTCGCCTTCGGCTCAAACAGTTCGCTCGGTGGCGG